>NZ_AUTR01000033.1:0-122921 GCF_000497875.1 Pseudoalteromonas sp. S8-8 | reverse complement strand
GATATATTCGCCACTCCTGACTCTTTATCTACATTTCAGAAACATATCCCTCTTGAGTGGATTTCTAATGTGCTCGAGCAGACCGATAAAGCAAGTATTCGCAAACGTAAGTTACCTGCTGAGCTTGTCGTCTGGCTTATCATTGCAATGGGTCTTTTTCGCGACCGCTCTATTAGTGACGTTGTTGAGAAGTTAGATTTAACACTCACTGATACCCTGGGCGATACGGTTGCTCCAAGTGCTATTCCTCAAGCGAGACAGCGCCTGAGTAGCGACCCCCTCCAAGCCTTATTTCACCTATGTGCAGCCCGTTGGACACAAGAAGAAGATGCTGATGATACGTGGTATGGACTCCGGTTATTTTCTGTTGATGGAACGCAATTTCGTGCACCTGATACACCTGCTCTTGCTGAGCACTTTCACTATATTAAGCACAGTAAAAACCGTCATACAGAATATCCTATTGTACGCCTATGCGCCTTAAGCTCCTTGCGTAGCCGGTTGATACACCACGTTGCCTTCGGGCCCAGTTATCAAGGTGAGGTGAACTACGCAAAGCAGTTATTTGGTCATGTAAGTGATAACAGTCTAACTATTTTTGACCGATGTTATCTCAGCGCTGAGCTACTGATTAATTGGCGTAAGCAACACCCACAGTCGCACTGGATGGTCCCGATTAAAAGCAACACGCAATACACCGTCATTGAATCTTACTCTGAGCATGACTTCAAAGTAGAGATGAGTGTATCTGCGCATGCCAGAAAACAAGACCCTTCGCTTCCTGAGTGCTGGCAGGCCAGACTGGTTCTTTATCCTGAGCCAATGGGGCCTGGAAAAATAAAAGGTCTGCTGTGCTCTTTGGATGATAAACAGGCTTTTGGTGCACAGGCCATTCTTGATGTCTATTTCGAGCGCTGGGAAATTGAAAATAGCTATGGAGAAATAAAACACCAGATGCTTGAGGATAGTATTCTTTTGCGTAGTCAGACTGTGGATGGAGTCAATCAAGAGCTATGGGGTATATTGCTAGCCTACAATTTAATTCGAGTAGAGATACCAAAGAGGCTAAAGTCTCCCCGCTGAGAATTAGTTTTGTCATGGCTTTGCGGGATATACAGGATGAAATACTCTGGTGTGCCATCGCTTCGCCAGGTTCAATTCCAAAGAAATTAAGGGCAATGCGAGAACGAGTGAAACGTTATATTCTTCCAGAAAAAAGAAAACGGCCCAAAAGTAGGACCGTTCGAATTTCAAAAACTCGGTACACCATTAAGTCAAAGCATGCTTAACTGAATGGTGTTAGCAATTAGCGGCTTTTTTGTGTTCAATAAATAACTAATTGATTATTTACGTTTAGTCGGCTTAACACGCTGATTGTGTTTTTTAACTGCTTTACGAATTTGGTTGATTTTAGCGCGTTTATCTTTGCGTTTTTCGGGCATAACAGAAAGCTTAGTTTGTGTTTCGCGGCCTAATTTAACGGTTTTACGCAAGTAGTTTACTGTTTCTAAATCATACTCCATCCAACCACCTTGTGGCACGCGCTTATCAAGCTCTAGTTTACCGTAACGAATACGAATAAGACGAGATACTTCCGCATCTTGAGACTGCCATAAACGACGAACTTCACGGTTACGCCCTTCATTTAACGTTACGTTAAACCAACGGTTAACGCCTTCGCCACCCATAGGGGTTACAGTCGTGAATTTGGCTGGACCATCTTCAAGCTCAACACCACGTAGTAAGTTTTTAACCGTTTCATTGGTTACTTCACCAAATACACGTGCAGAGTATTCACGCTCTACTTCATAGCTTGGGTGCATTAAACGGTTTGCTAGTTCACCATCGTTTGTAAAAAGCATTAAACCCGATGTATTGACGTCTAATCGACCAACCGCAATCCAGCGATCGCCATCAATACGAGGAAGTCGGTCAAATACAGTACGACGCCCTTCAGGATCTTTACGTGTGCTTAACTCACCTTCTGGTTTGTTATACATAATCACACGACAGATTCGGTCTGCTTTTTCTTCGATTTTTACACTGTGTCCGTCAACACGAATCAAATCGGTTTCTTCAACACGGTCACCTAACTTTGCCACTTTACCGTTTACACTAACGCGGTTTGCGTCAATGTATTTTTCCATTTCACGGCGTGAGCCTACGCCTGCACGGGCTAAGACTTTTTGTAACTTTTCACCTTGTATAATACTCATTCGGATGGTTCTCTCACAGAAGGATCGCTCAATAACTGGTTAATTTTACTTTGCTGCTCTGTTGGCAACGCAGGTAAATTTTCAAGTCCAGTTAACGAAAAATAATCTAAAAATTGCTTAGTAGTTGCATATAAAGCCGGCTTTCCCGGAACCTCTTTATGCCCTACCACTTTAACCCACTCTCTTTCGAGTAAGGTTTTAATAATATTCGAACCCGTAGTAACACCTCTTACTTGCTCAATTTCGCCGCGTGTAATGGGCTGCCTGTATGCAATAAGTGATAATGTTTCCAGTAAAGCACGCGAGTATTTTGGTGCGCGTTCTTGCCACAAGTTATTTAACCAAGGGCTTAAACTACTGCATGCCTGAAACCGATACCCACTACCCACTTCAACTAAGCGAATACCACGAGTTTGAAAATGTTCTTGTATTGTATCTATTGCGTCATTTATTCGTGCCATAGAAATAGCTAAATCTATTAATACGATGTCTTTGAGGTGGCGTTTACTAACAGGCTTATCTGCAACAAAAATAGCTGCTTCAATGATCTCAACTAGTTGTTCATCACTAATTCGCCGACCCGCCATACACACTCTTAACAAATAAAAATACACAGCCATCTATTATGACAGAACAACACCAAACTAGGAAAATATATCTATCAAATAACTAAATTTAAAACACAAAAAAGCCAGTGACTAGCACTGGCTTTAATCTTACTTACTAAAATGGTAACTATTAGTTACTTTTAAAAGCTTCTAATGCATCATCTTCAGCTACTGCGTTACCGTATTTTTTAATGTAACCCATAAACTCGCTTTTACTGATGCGCTTATCTTGGTTTTTATCCATGTAACCAAAATGATTTGAAATATCATCATCGTTACCTTCAACTACCGAGATATAGCCATTGCTGTCGTTATCTAAGCTTGAAAAACTGCTTTCAATTTTATCGAATTTAGCAATTTCAGCTTTAAATGCCGACTCACTTACTTCAGAATCAGTGGCTACTTTGCCATTATTAAGCTTCATATAAGTGTTAAATTCTTTGCGGCTAATTTCGTTATCCATATTGGTATCAATATTTGAAAAATGGCCCCAAATGCTATCGTCATCAGCTTCAACTTTTGAGATGTAGCCATCGCTATCATTATCTAAACTTGCAAAGTCACTGTCTATTCTTTCAAGACCTTGATTAGATGAACAAGCCGCTAGGCTTAATGATGCTAAAATAGTGGCTGCTAATGTTAACTTTTTCATAAGACGTATCCTTCGTAATTAATTAAATGTCACTTTAACTAATACAAATCCAATGCCAATAATAGTTAACTTATAATAATCAATAACTTAATCTCGGTCGGTATATTTATTAAACAGTTTCAATAAGTTAAGCTTGCAAGCTTTGCAAACAACCTTGTAATTTTTGCAAAAAAATGCCCGGTAAAAACCAGGCATTTCAATTTTACTTATTATAGTTAAGCTAACAATTAGATTGCTGCGTTTTGGTAGCGTTTAACAAACTCAGTAACGTTTTGACCATTACATTTTAATGAGTTTAGGTTACCAATTTTTTGACGAACAGGTGCTAAACCTTGTTTTAAAGCCGTCATACATAATTGAGTTTCTTGTTGGGCGTCTTTTGCAAATACTTCTACTTTCTCAACTGATGCGTTGCTTAATGTCGTTTTTTTAGCAATATCACGAATATCTTCACCATTACATAAAATGCTTTTAGAAAAACGAGATAGGTAAACACCGTGCTGGGCAGCTTCTTTACGAGCAACGCTAAAGCCTTCGTTTGCACTTAGTACACATAAATTAGACTCAATTTTGTTATCTTGGCTAAAGTAAGTATTGCTTTGAGCTGACGCAGTTGCAGATGCTAGTAAAGCAGTGGCTAAAAGTAGTTGAGTTTTCATGAGAGATCCTATTTGAACGAGCTAAAAAAGTGAATTTCGCGCACTATATATTCAATAAAGTTAAGTTCAATTGAATTTTTTATTTATTTAAATAATTAATATTGTATTCACAATGTTTAAACTTTACTCATCATTTGATCAACATTTGCGCAGCTATTATCTCAATTCAGTCATGTTATGTACGCGTATTTACTGATACAATTTAATCTATTAAATAGAACCAATTTTAAGGTAAATTTTATGAAAGTGATTTCTTTCAATATCAATGGTCTGCGTGCTCGTCTTCACCAATTACAAGCAATTATCGACAAACATCAACCAGACGTTATTGGCTTGCAAGAGATTAAAGTTCACGACGAAGCATTCCCATTAGAAGATGTACAAAAAATGGGATATCACGTCTACTTTCATGGTCAAAAAGCGCATTATGGCGTAGCTATGTTATGCAAAAAAGAGCCTAAATCGGTCTTAAAAGGTTTTGCCACCGATACAGATGAATCGCAAAAACGCATGATAAGCGTCACTGTTGAACAAGAAAACGGTCGCGACCTTACTGTCATGAATGGCTATTTCCCACAAGGTGATAATATTAATCACGAAACTAAATTCCCTTATAAACGTCAATTTTATAAAGATTTAATGACACACCTTGAAACCAATCACACACCCGATCAAGACGTCATCGTTATGGGTGATATCAACATATCACCTACCGATTTAGATATTGGTATTGGCGACGTAAATGCTAAACGTTGGTTAAAAACGGGTAAATGTTCTTTTCAACCGGTAGAGCGTGAATGGCTTGCAACATTACTTAATTGGGGTTTTAAAGACACCTTTAGAGAGCAAAACCCCGAAACAGACGATCAATACTCGTGGTTTGACTATCGCTCTAAAGGGTTTGTAGATAATCGAGGACTTCGTATAGATGTAGTGCTTGCAACCAATGAGCTTGCAGCACGCTGCATAGATACAGGTATTGATTACGAACTTCGCGGTATTGAAAAACCGTCAGATCATGCCCCTATATGGTCAACATTTAAGTAATTATTATGCTAAGCCTAACAATACAGGGGCTACTTTGGGCTCTTGTAATTATTATTGCTCTATTAAGCTTTGATAAAAAAACATATAAAACATTGCTTAGTACGCCCGTCCGTCAAACTAGCGTACTTGCGTGTGCGTTAGTGTTTGCAGTGCTTTGGCGAATAAAGGCTGGCATTTTAACTGGCCTTGATTTACACATCCTAGGTGTTACGGCTGCTACATTAATTTTAGGCTGGCGATTGACTATTTTAAGTAGCCTACTTGCCACAGCCCTACTCGCTGCCTTTGGTCAAATTGAACTTGAGCTGTTACCAGTACAACTGCTTATTGGTGCGTTTATTCCTATTTTATTGAGCTATCTTGGCTTTATAATTAGTTACCAATATTTACCTCGTCATTTTTTTGTTTATATATTTGTTTGTGCGTTTATAACCGCAGGATTTATAGCCTGTATAAAAATAAGCCTAGGTGCTTTATTTTACTTAGCTATAGGGCAATACAATTGGCAAGAACTTGCAGATAACTACGTTTATTTAAGTGCCATAATTTGGTTTCCTGAAGCAATGCTCAACGGCATGGCTATAACAATTATGATCACCTATCGCCCGCATTGGGTAAAAACTTTTTACGATAAGGACTACCTAGGCTCATGAGTCTTGAATATCAATGCCCGCTGTGTAACCTAGCACTTTTGAAAACTGATTCAACACTTCGTTGTGCTAACAACCACAGCTTTGATTTTGCTAAAGAAGGCTATGTTAATTTACTGCCTGTGCAACAGAAAAATTCAAAACAACCGGGTGATTCACTTGAAATGGTACAAGCCAGACGCGCATTTTTAGAGCGTGGTTATTATGGCTTCTTACAACGAAATCTTAGCGATATAATTAGTAATATAAGTGCGAATACTATTATTGATTTAGGATGCGGTGAAGGGTTTTATACCCAAGCAATCGCAAATAAAACAAATGCTGTTGTATACGGTGTCGACATTTCAAAATCAGCGGTTAAATATGCAGCTAAGCGCTACCCTAATTGCCAATTTAGTGTGGCATCAATCAGCCAAGCGCCCTTTAAAAGCCAATTTGCTGATGTACTTGTAAGTGTATTTGCACCTTTGTTTGAGCAAGAGCTTGAACGCCTAGCAAATCAAAACGCAATATTAGTGGTTGCAAGCCCAGGACCCTGTCATTTAAAAGAGCTAAAATCGTATATATATTCAGAAGTAAACGAACATACTGAAATAGCCACTCCAAAAGGGTTTCAAAAATCAGAGCAGATCCTTTTAACAGAGCATGTAGCGCTTAGCTTTACTGATATTAAAAACTTAATAATGATGACGCCATTTGCATGGAAATTTAGACCCGAGCACTGGACAGCACTCGAAGAAAAAGGTGAACACACTGTCACCTTATCGTTTTATATTACTCAGTTTACCAAAATAGATAATGATGTAACTCTCTAAAACTGCTCTTTAGTAAACGCCCTGTCCATTTTATCAAACATATCTTTAAGTAAATTGGCAAGCTCCATATAACGGGGCTTGTTATCACTTAACTGCGTTTGATATCCATTAGCAGCCATTTTAGTGTACAGCTCGTTATACCATTTTTGCATCGCAGGCTCTAAAGGCGTTTGCGCTCGCTTACCTAACCAAAACAAGCCTTGTAATGGTAGAGATATAAAAAATAATGCACTCGCAATGGCTTGTGGTAAAAAATCAGAACCTAAGTAATTTAGCTGAAAAAACAATGTTAGCATGGCTAATATTGGCATTACTGTAATGGCAAGCTCAGTCGCTCTAATTACTCTAAACTCTAAAAACAAAGGCGCAAGCTCTTTGCGCATTGGCCATTTTTTACCATACAAACGGCCAGTTTGTAGTTGTGACATCACACTTTTTTGCATCATGACTCCTCACAGATACTGCTTTTAAATACAATGGAAAAACGAGCTATACGCAAAGTGTAACACAAAATGAAAGAGTTACACTTTCTCAGTAAAACAGCTTAAATTTACCTTTTAATGGCGAACAATCCTAACTTAAACATCTTAATTAAGGTAAAGTATTTAACATTGCGTTAACCACTTTGCAGTTGAACACTCAATTGTTTTAGCTTTATTTAATACCGTAAGTGTAACGATTACGTACTAACGTTTACTTACTAAATTTGTTTATGGAAATTGAATCTATGCCAACAACCTCTCCTGAATCACAACACGTTTTAGTTTTAAATTGTGGTAGCTCTAGCTTAAAGTTTGCCATTATTGATGCAAACGATGGTCACGAAATTATTTCAGGCCTTGCAGAAAGCTTAGGCGCCAAAGCGCCCTCTATTAAATACAAATTTAATGGTGCTAAAACAGTTATCGACTTAGCGACTAATCAAGCACATGCTGAGGCTATAAATACGCTTGTAAGCTTAATAAAAGATCACAAATTAGACGAGCAACTTATCGCAGTGGGCCATCGTGTAGTACATGGCGGCGAGCACTTTACGGAATCGGTATTGATTGACGAAAAAGTAATTGCAGGCATTACACAGTCGGCAACGCTTGCGCCGCTTCATGGGCACGCTAATTTACTAGGTATATCGTCGGCGCAGGCATCGTTTGAAGGTTTGCCACAAGTCGCGGTGTTTGATACTGCATTTCACCAAACTATGAATGAAGTTGCCTTTCTTTACGCTCTTCCATATAAGTTGTACACCGAGTTTGGTGTTAGGCGTTATGGTTTTCACGGCACAAGTCATTTTTATGTTGCAGGGCAAACAGCAAAGTTACTTCAGCAACCTATCGAGCAAAGCAATTTTATTAGTGCCCACTTAGGCAACGGTTGTTCTGTATGCGCTATTAAAAATGGTAAGAGTGTTGATACCAGCATGGGACTAACGCCTCTAGAGGGACTGATAATGGGCACTCGTAGCGGCGATATTGACCCTGGTTTATTTAATTTTTTAACCACTCAACTTGATTACACAGCCCAGCAAATTGATAACCTACTAAATCAAAAAAGTGGCTTGTTAGGTATTAGCGAGCTTTCTAACGATTGCCGTACCATTGAAGAAGCCGCTATGGTCGGTAATAAAAAAGCGATACTCGCAATTGAAATGTTTTGCTACCGCCTTTCAAAACAAATTGCAGCGTATATGGTGCCATTACAGCGCCTTGATGCTGTTATATTTACTGGTGGTATTGGTGAAAACTCAGATATTATTCGTGAAAAAGTAATTACACAACTTGCCTTTTTAGGCATTAATTGTAATCCGCAAGCCAACCTCAATGCGCGCTTTGGTCAAGAAGGCGTTATTAGCTGTAAAAATTCACACATCAAAGCAGTTGTAATGCCAACTAATGAAGAATGGGTTATTGCCCTTGATGCTGCAAATATTGTAAAGGAGCTTTAATATGGCACGTCGTATTATGTTAATTCCTGTTTCTACCGGTGTGGGTTTGACGTCGGTATCAGTTGGTTTAGTGCGTGCACTTGAACAAAAAACAGTTAAAGTTAACTTTTTCAAACCAATAGCTCAGCCACGTTCTGGTGAAACAGGCCCTGAAAAATCAACACAAATAGTCACTCAAGGCTCACCTATTAATCCCCCAATGCCTTTTGCACTTGATTATGCTGAGCAAATGATTGGCGACGGTAAAGGTGATGACCTACTAGAGGAAATTGTTGAACGCTTTGAAAGTAAAATAAACGACGACGAAGTCGCTATTATTGAAGGTATGGTACCTACTCGTCGTCAACCTTATGCTGGGCGTGTAAACCGCGAAATTGCGCAAACACTCGGCGCCGAAATTGTATTTGTACTTACCCCAGGTAATTACACCATTACTCAAATAGAAGACCGCCTTGAAATTGCAGCAGGTAACTACGGTGGTATCGATCATCCTCGCGTACTGGGCTGTATTTTTAATAAAGTAAATGCGCCACTTGATGATGAAGGTCGTGCACGCGCCGATTTAGTCGATGCCTATAAACCTGAAGAGCTTGAAAACGAGTTAAATCGTTTAGCATCCCTACCTATTTTTAAAAAAAATCCGTTTATGTTACTTGGTGCAATCCCGTGGGATTTTGACTTAGTAGCCCCGCGCGTAAAAGACTTAAGCGCATACTTAAAAGCCACGATTATTAACGAAGGCGATATGCTTCATCGTCGTCTGCGCCGCATTACTTTTTGTGCTCGTACGGTTTCAAATATTTTAAATTATTTTACGCCAGGCGCTTTATTAGTAACACCGGGCGATCGCTCTGACATACTTGTTGCTGCGTGCTTATCTGCTATGAACGGCACTAAACTTGGTGCTATATTACTCACCGGTGGTTTTGAGCCAGAGCCACGTATTATGGCCTTGTGTGAGCAAGCCATGCAAACCGGTTTGCCAATACTCGCAACCGATGCAGACACATGGCGTACATCATTACTACTGCATAACTTTAATATGGAAGTACCAAATGATGATGACCAACGTATTGAAAAAGTAAAAGATCACAACGCAGAGCATATCAATTCAAGCTGGCTAGATACTCTAGCTAAAAGTGTAGGTAAAACTCGTAAGTTATCACCACCCGCATTTCGTTACTTACTTACCACTAAAGCGCGTAAAGCAGGTAAAACCGTGGTTCTACCAGAAGGTAATGAACCTCGTACAATTAAAGCGGCTGCTATTTGTGGTCAACGCGGAATTGCTAAAACTATATTACTAGGCGATCGCGAAGAAATAATGCGTATTGCACAGCAGCAAGGTATTGAGCTAAACGAACATGTAAGTATTATCGAGCCTCAAAGCATTATTAATGATTATATTGCGCCTATGGTCGAAATTCGTAAAAGCAAAGGCCTAACTGCCGTAATAGCACAAGAGCAACTACAAGATAACGTCGTACTGGGTACAATGATGCTTGAGCAAGGTAAAGTAGACGGTTTAGTATCGGGCGCGGTAAACACTACGGCAAATACAATTCGCCCACCACTGCAATTAATTAAGACAGCGCCAGGGTCATCGCTAGTATCGTCTGTATTTTTTATGCTACTACCTGACCAAGTGTTAGTTTACGGTGACTGTGCGATTAACCCAGACCCTAATGCTGAACAACTTGCAGACATAGCGATTCAATCTGCCGACTCTGCAGCTGCATTTGGCATAGAGCCACGCGTTGCCATGATCAGCTATAGCACGGGCACTTCTGGTACCGGTGCCGATGTTGAAAAAGTACGTGAAGCCACAAAAATAGCAAAACAAAAACGTCCAGATTTAATTATCGACGGCCCACTACAATACGATGCCGCTATAATGGAAAACGTAGCACTTAAAAAAGCACCTAACAGCCCTGTAGCCGGTAAAGCGACCGTATTTATATTCCCAGATTTAAATACAGGTAATACCACGTATAAAGCAGTACAACGTAGTGCCGACTTGATAAGTATTGGCCCTATGCTGCAAGGTATGCGTAAACCTGTAAACGATTTAAGCCGTGGTGCATTAGTTGATGATATTGTGTATACAATCGCCTTAACTGCAATTCAGGCAGCTCAAGCAGAACCGCTAATTACTCATTAAACGTAACGTGTGCTTTTTATAGCCTAGCTATTAATTATTTAATAATTAACTAGTTAGGTTATTTATACCCTGCAACCCCCATACTTATCCACAGAAATTGTGGGTAAGTTTTTACCCCCTTCTTTTATCTACTTATTTACTGCTGAGTTAGTCGTTGTTACACCTTTAATTTAAAGCCAATAATCTATACTATAAAGCTATCAATATTGCTGTTCGCAGGCTTTTAATGTCAAAACAAACATTACAATTACACAGCACCATTTTATCTATACACAGTTTAGATGTAGATGCCGACATACCTGCGGCACTTTTAAAGCAATCTTTGTTTTTTATTTCTAAAACCCATGATGAACTTTCAATTGTATGCCCAAGCGATTTTGAGGTAAAAAGCCTGGATACCGAACCCGACTGGCAAGCTTTAGAGGTTGTAGGTCCACTTGGCTTTTCGTTAACCGGAATAATGGCTAATATTTCAGGGGTATTAGCGCGCGCTAAAATTTCTATCTTTTCAATCTCAACCTACGATACTGATTATATTCTCATAAAAAAACACACTGCAGAAAATGCTATTTCCGCTTTAAAAAAAGAGGGTTATAACGTGGTGGTAAACTAACTTATGAAAGCTCAAAAAATTGACTATTTAGCTCAAAATAAAACGCCTCTTAATGCAATAAATATTACCAGCCCATTTACAGGTAAAGTAATTGAACTGAAAGAGCACCCAGAACCTTTTTTTCGTTTTGGCACTCTGGGCCCTGGTATTATGGTGCAACTAACAAGTCATAAAATTTTAGCACCGTTTGATGGAACTTTATTACAAGTAAAAAATGCAGGTACTGAGTTTATTCTACAAGCTAATAATGGTCTAAAAATCTTGATTGACTTAACTATTTTTGATTCGCAATCAATTACGCATACCCATATTGCGCAACTCAATGGTAGCAAAATATGCAAAGGTCAACGCCTTGCTTATTTTGATTTACGAGAACTTGATACTCCAATGCTTGCTAGTTTAATTTTACTAAACGGCCATAACCTTGGCACATTTCATTACTCGCATTCGCATGTAAATGCGGGTGAAGACACACTATTAACTATTATTAAGAAGAACTAGATTTATGATCACTCTATACGGCATTAGCAACTGCGATACGATAAAAAAAGCTAAAAAACATTTAACTGATAACAACATCGAATTTACGTTTCATGACTACCGCAAAGATGGCGTAAATGAGCAAATGGTGAGTGATTTTGCAGACAAGCTCGATTGGGAACAACTCGTTAATAAACGTGGAACAACTTATCGCGCATTAACTGATGAGCAAAAACAAAGCCTAACTAAAGAAAGTGCTATCCCATTGTTGGTTGAACAACCTGCCATGATCAAACGTCCAGTACTGGTAAACAATGGCAGTTACCATTTAGGTTTTAAAGCAGCCCAATACGACGAGATTTTTAAATAATGACTAATGACGTAATTCAACTCGCCCAAGCGCTAATCCAACGTGAATCGGTAACGCCCGAAGATGCTGGCTGCCAACAAATGATGAACGATCGCCTTGCTGCGGTTGGTTTTAATATAGAATCATTATTTTTTACCGACACACTTAATACTTGGGCTCGAAAAGGCACACAATCGCCGCACTTTTGTTTTGCAGGTCACACCGACGTTGTGCCAACAGGCCCTGAAAAAAATTGGCAACACCCGCCGTTTTCAGGATTAATAAAAGACGGCCTATTACACGGGCGTGGTGCTGCCGATATGAAAGGCTCATTAGCCGCAATGCTTGTAGCAACAGAGCGTTTTGTTACTAAACATCCAGATCATAAAGGCTCTATTTCTTTTTTAATCACTTCTGACGAAGAAGGACCGTTTGTAAACGGGACTACTCGCGTAATTGATATGCTAGAGGCACGCGGTGAAAAAATTGATATGTGCCTAGTAGGCGAACCCTCATCACGAGATGTATTAGGCGATGTTGTTAAAAATGGCCGAAGAGGCTCACTTACCGCTTACCTAACGGTTAAAGGCGTACAAGGTCATGTTGCCTACCCACATTTAGCACAAAACCCAATTCATCTAGCAACGCCTGCACTTACTGAGCTTAGCCAAACGGTGTGGGATAACGGAAACGAATACTTCCCTGCTACCAGCTTTCAAATTTCGAATATTAATGGCGGCACAGGTGCTGGTAACGTGATCCCGGGTGATCTAGAAGTACAGTTTAACTTTAGATTTAGCACGCAAGTAACACATGAGCAATTACAACAGCGTGTAAATGACATTCTACAAAAGCATAACTTAAATTATGAATTAAGTTGGATAGTAAATGGCTTACCTTTTATTACCGAGCACGGGCCGCTTGTTGATGCCACTGTTACAGCTATTAAATCAGTAACCGGTTTAACCACGAATCTAGAAACTACCGGCGGCACATCTGACGGTCGCTTTATTGCACAAACAGGCGCTAAAGTAATTGAACTTGGCCCACGTAACGCCACTATTCATAAAGTAGATGAATGCGTAAGTACCGATGATTTAATAGCCCTTACCGACATTTACGAGCAAATACTAGAGCAACTTTTAACATAATGGATGTTACTAAACCAACACCAATAATGTGTATCACAGGGCAAAGTGATACACATTTAACTGATATACAAAATCATCGCTTGCACAGCGCTATTATCAGCGACTTTTTAGCGCTGCAAAGTGCAGCACAAAAAGCGGGATTTGAGCTTACTATTGCCTCAAGTTTTCGCGACTTTAATCGTCAATCAATTATTTGGAATAATAAGTTTTTAGGTATTCGACCTGTTTATAATAAACAGCAAAAGGTTGTAGATTTAACTAAATTAAATGATGTAGATAAATGCATAGCAATAATGCTCTACTCTGCATTACCTGGGGCAAGCAGGCACCATTTAGGCACCGATTTAGATGTGTTTGATAAAGCTGCGGTAAGTGATGATTATAAACTACAGCTAACACCTGATGAATACCTGCAAAGTGGGCCGTTTGCGCCTTTAAGTAATTGGCTTGATACTAACTTAGATAAATTTGGCTTTTATCGCCCTTACCAGCATGATTTAGGTGGTGTCGCACCTGAGCTTTGGCATATAAGCCATATTAAGCAATCGCAATTATTAGTGAATAAGCTTAGCGAGCAAGTACTTTTTGAATGCATAAAAAACAGTGAACTACAGGGTAAGCAGGCAATACTTGATAACTTACCCGCTATTTATACACGCTTTGTAACAAACGTTAGTCCGCCATAAAGAACTTGTTTAAGTGGTATCACACCTTCTTTTTATTTAAGATAAATACCAGCACAGCGCCTAATATTAATGAGCTTGCTACAATAAATTCCATTGTTACCTGCTCTGATAAAAACAAGACCCCGGCAACGGCTGCAAGTACAGGTACACAAAGCTGCACAACAGCAGCTTGGGTACTTTTAAGCAGTGGCATAGCCACATACCAAACACTGTAACCAATTCCAGACGCTATCGCACCCGAGGCACATGCAAGCAAAACCCCTTCAATACTCATATTTTTTAAATAACTCATACCAACAAGTAATAAAACAGGGATAGCCACTAAGCTTCTTATAAAGTTAAACCCTGTAGTACGCAGTGGCGATACGCACACTTTACCGCGAATACTGTAAATACCCCATGCCACACCACTGAGTGCCATGAGTGATGCACCTAATAATGAAGGTACAGCAGCAGATGGCAGCATTAAATATACAAACCCACCTAGCGCCACTATAAACGCGCACCACTGAAGCACACTCAACTGCTCTTTTTGATATATACCCCAGCCAATCATAGTGAGTTGCACGGCTGAAAACAAAATCAGTGCACCGGTGCCTGTATCTAGCTCTACGTATGCAATCGAAAAACAAAGTGCATAAACTAAAAGGCTTATACTGCTTCGCCAGCTTCCTTTATCGCTTAAAATAGCGGGGTTAAAAGTGCCTTTTCGTTTTAAATTATGAGTATAAATAGCCATTATAATGCCCAAACACGCAGCACCACTGAGTAAGCGAATAACTGTAAAGTTCCAAGCATCTATATAGCCTTCGGCTAAAGCCATTCTGCAAAAAAGAGAGTTTGCAGCAAACGCAATTAAAGCAATGATTGTGTACAACGTAGCTTTCAAAAAAATTCCTTAGCAATAAAAACAAATTACAGCGTTATTTCAATTAATTAATTAACCTACTAAGCTAAAAACATTGTCATAAGCGCCTATAAAACCGCTTACTGAGCAGCACATTTAAACAGGATTGGTATAACTGCGCAAAGAGAGTATCTAGTTTTAATAAATTAGATCATTTGTACTCAAATCTTAGCCGCATTTGCAAAATACGGTGTCTACAACACAAGATATCCTTTTAGTATTTTTCGTATACGACTTAATGAGTAGCAATTACTTCATTTAAAAAATTCATTTATCGTCACGCTTTAGGGATCATTGTATTCAATAAGACCAATAAAGTACCTTAAGTATTTCAATATTGTTACCCAACAAGAAAATTCACACTTTGTTCACCAATGTCATTTTATATTTCCTTATTAGCAGGCAGTTTTACTCTACGATTTTTTACAATATTTCGCATATTCAGCTAAAAATAATATGTTAATGTATGCAGGTAAATTAAGAGGAGTGCGCAGTGCGCCTAAGTATAATTTTAAGCTTTTGTTGTATTTTAAGTGGGTGTAGCACAATGGGCTTTAATGACCTATTTAATGACTATGCCACGCAAATGACACCAATAAGAAATGCGATCGAGAAAAACAATATCGAAGAAGCGCAATCCCTTATTGCCAATAATAGCACCATGCACAGCAGCTACTTACTCAACCAACTTGAGCAAGCTCGCTTAAACGACTTAGCCAATACGCCACAAGAGGCACAAAGTAAATTTGAGAACGTGTATACGCAAATGCAAAAAAAACGCGAAGCCGCCAAAATACAAGTAAGTGCGGGGCTTGAGCAAAGCAATGCGTTATTTACTAACGACTCAGCAATTACTTATATACCACCGGCTTACGAAATGAGTATGCTTCATAGTTATAAAGCACTTAACTACGTGTATAAAAATGATGTAGAAGGCGCTTTGGTCGAAATTCGCCGTGCTAATAAAGTACAAGTTGATGCACTAAGCGAAAATAAAACAGATGGCGACTCAACAGTTAAGGAAGCGCAGCAGCACTACCCTAGCATGGGCAATGTAACCAGAGATGTAAAAAATGGCTTTCAAAATGCCTACACATTTTATTTATCTGCTTTGCTTTACCAAAGCGCTAAACAGTATGACGATGCTTATATTGATTATAAAAAAGCACTGGCTATACAACCTAACAATATTTATTTACAGCAGGACGTAATGCGCTTTGCTAAAAAACAAGGGTTTGACCAAGACCTAAGTGAATTTAAAAAACGTTTTAGTGATGCACCCACTATTTCTGCAACACAAGGCGAAGTAATTGTTTTATTTGAACAAGGCTTAGTACCAAAACAAGATGAATTTAAACTGCGCTTGCCAATTTATTCGTCACGCGGCGATGCACGCTTTTACAGCCTTGCAATGCCAGTATATAAAGATAATGCCTATGTGCGCCGTCTTAATAATATAAACATAGATGCACAAAGCTTAGAGCTGAGCCCATTAGTACACATTGAAGCACTTGCAGCAAAAACATTAGAAGATCAAATACCTGCAAAAGTAGCTCGCCAAGTGCTTAGGTTAGTAGCTAAAGAGAAAGTGCGTGCAGAGCTTGCACGCAGTGCCGGTGACGTAGGTAATATACTTGCCAATATTTATAATTTGGCGTCTGAGCAAGCTGATACACGCAGTTGGCTTACGCTTCCAAATCAAATAAGTGTTGCAAGGCAAAGCCTAAATACAGGTGAGCATTCTCTGCATATAGGCACACAAGCACCTATAAATTTTACCGTTAGTAAGCAAGGGTTAACGTTAATTTACTTAACCTCCGTTAATAACTACTTTAATTACCACGTAGTTCAACTTTAGGAGCCATCATGAAATACATAGCGCCATTATTAGCAGTTTTAATGCTCAGTGCATGTTCCAGCAAACCGGTTACATCGGGTATTTCTGTTGAACAAAATAAAAATCAGTTTAATGAGCAATTACGTGTAGATAACCCAGAGCTCGGTAAAAAGCTGGCCATTACTGATGTTAAAACACGTCAAACCAACCAGTTAACCGATGTAGTAGTGACACTTTCGAGCCAGTATAAAAAATCACAGTATTTGCAGTATCAATTTAATTGGTTTGATAAAGACGGCTTTGTTATTAAAGGCAATCATTCACCTTGGCAAGCACTCACCTTATTTGGTTTTGCAAAAACACAATTACCGGGCTTAGCACCTAGCTCTGATGCGGTTACCTTTTCTTTAGCAGTAAGAGAAGTGTCTACCGAATCACAAGAATTTAAAGATTAAAGGAAACAACCATGATCATCAGTAACAAATTTAAAACAGCATCAACTTACGCTTTAGTTGGCTTGAGCGCTTTAGTATTAAGTGGCTGTGCTAATAAAGCCGTAGTAAGTTATGGCGATGCACAAGCAGTAGAAACAACCGATATTAATTTTGGTTCTACCGACTTACAAAAAGTAGCGAGCCAAATGACCGACTCATTACTCAGCTCACCCGTTGTTGGCACAATGACCGCTAATAAACGCCCTGTAGTATTTGTTGAGCGTATTAAAAACAAAACTAGTGAGCACATTGATACTGAATCAATCACCGATTCAATCTCAACGCAAATGCTACGCAGTGGTAAGTTCCGTTTTGTAGATATGACGCGTGTTGAGTCAGTACGTGAGCAATTAACGTTTCAAAACGAAGATGCCCTTGTTAACCCTGCAACAGCCGTTGCATTTGGTAAACAAATTGGCGCGCAATATATGTTATACGGAAATTTATCGAGCATAGTTAAATCAAATGCCGACAAATCAGACGTATACTATAAATTTACGATGCGTCTAATGGATATGGAAAGCGGCCTAGTTGAATGGGCAGACGAAACTGAAATTCGTAAAACTAAAGAAAAATCAACCTTTGGCTGGTAGCTAATACCAACCTGCTTATATATGGGGTCTATTTAATGTTAAGAAAATTACGCTAGTACTAGGCAAAAATTTTTGTATTTAGTTGTTCTAAATAAAAAATTTTTAACGACGTTATAGCGCAATTTAATTCGTTAAATTGATCAAAGATTTATGCAGGTTGGTATAAAAGGAGCAAGTTATGAAAGCAATTACTGTAATTATGTGCGCTTTACTTACAATAAGTGCGCCTACGTTTGCTAAATACGAGCGCAATAAAGCAGTCCCTGTGCAGCAAGTTTTATTTGGTGACGTAAAATCGGTACGCAATATTACCGAACAAGAAATCATTCAAGACAAAAACAACGGCTGGAAAACCTTCGGCGGTGCATTACTCGGTGGTGTTGTAGGCAACCAGTTTGGTGGCGGTAGCGGCCGCACAGTAGCAACAATATTAGGCTCGGTAATTGGCGGCAGTGTTGCGCATAACAGGCAGCAGCAAAGTCATTATCAGCAAAATCATTTTGTAGAGTTATTAATACAAGTTGAAAACGGCGACCAGTTTATGGTTGTTCAAGATCAAGACCAATCAATGCGCTTTAGCAAAGGTGACAACGTAAGGTTAGTATACTTAACCGACAACACTGTTCGGGTAGATACCGCGTATTAAATAGTTATGTCTATTGACGTTTAAAACAAAAACGAGCCTAAATTGGCTCGTTTTTTTATTTATTTTTAAATTATACTTGGCGATAGTCTTTAAAAAAGCGCTTCATTTTTAACATCGCATCCGATAAATCATCTTTGCTTGGTAAAAATACTAATCTAAAGTGATCAGGCTCTGGCCAGTTAAACGCCCTGCCATGTACTAGTAATATTTTTTCGGCTTTGAGTAAATCGTACATCATCTTTTCATCATCTTTAACGTTAAAAAGTGCTGTATCTACTTTTGCAAACGCATAGAGCGCGCCTTTAGGTTTTTTACAACTAATGCCTTCAATATCATTTAACCCGCGCCATGCAATATCACGCTGCTCATATAAGCGCCCACCCGGGTTTATTAAACTATCAATTGATTGCACGCCACCCAACGCCTGTTGAATTGCATATTGTGCAGGTACATTTGCGCACAAACGCATAGATGAAAGTATTTCTAGGCCTTTGCGTAAATCATCCATTACCGAGGTACGACCGCTCAGAACCATCCACCCCATTCTCAGCCCGGCTGCACGGTATGTTTTTGCTAAACCATTAAAAGTAATAATAGGCACATCGTCGCAAAGTGAGCCGATTGAAGTATGCGTTATACCATCGTATAAAATCTTTTCGTAAATCTCATCGCTCAATAACAGCAGTTTATGTTCACGCGCTATATCAATTAATTGCATTAACAAATCATCACTGTAAACCGCACCAGTAGGGTTATTAGGATTAATTAATACCAGCGCTTTAGTTTTAGACGTGATTTTACTTTTTATATCTGCAATGTCCGGAAACCAATCTTGCTCTTCATCACATAAATAATGCACCGGATTACCACCAGATAACGTGACCGAAGCAGTCCAAAGTGGATAATCTGGAGCAGGAATAAGCACTTCGTCGCCATTATTTAATAGCGCTTGAGTGATCATTTGAATGAGTTCGCTTACGCCATTACCAATATAAATGTTATCTACATCTAAATTATGTAATCCACGTTGTTGGTAGTGTTGATAAATAGCCACGCGGGCTGAATAGAGGCCTTTAGAGTCACAGTAACCTTGGGCTGAATATAAGTTGCGGATAATATCGCGGTGCATGTCTTCTGGCATATCAAAACCAAAAGCAGCCGGATTACCTATATTCAATTTTAATACTTTTTGACCTTCGTCTTCCATTTTTTTAGCTTGCGCTAAAACCGGCCCACGAATGTCATAACATACACCTTCTAATTTGTGACTCTTTTTAATATCAGACATTTTTACCTCGACTAGTGAGTCTTTAGACTAACCTAGTAAAGGCGCAAAATGCCAGTGTATTTGATTACTTAGTACTGAAATAAATTCACGTTTCAGCTTCAATAATTAACGAGATGCTAACCATTCATTTAGCTTAGCTTGAGAGCCAGTTACTTGAGCCATTAAGCTATTAGATGCGTCGATGGCTTCAGCTAAGTTATCTAGGTTTAAATTTTGTTCAATAACGCGAGATACTTCAGCAAGGCTTGAAGCACCAAACTGCGCAGCGTTAGATTTTAAGCTATGAGAATGACGAATCGCCGCTTCTCTGTCTTTTCCAATGGTTGCTAAAACTTCAGAGCCTAAACGCTCAAACTCCGAGCAGCAAAAATCAAGTGTATCAGCAAACTGCTCACCCAATAACGATTCCATACTCTCTAATGCTGATGTATCAATATTTATTTCTATCATATTTTAAGCCCTTAAAACAATCCATGTAAATTACAGTTTAATAGTACTACTTTATATTGATGCGTAAAAAAAACCAACTTAATTACCTTATAAATGTATAATTGTGAGGATCATACTGGCAACAAAAAGTTTATTAAATGGCACGCACACTTTGTAATCATTGTAACTTTGCACTTAACACCTGTATTTGCAGCGCAATTACAAATATAAACAACAAAGTTAAGGTTATTATTCTACAGCACCCAAGCGAAGAAAAAATAGCAAAAAATACCGCTAAACTACTCAATTTGTGTCTAACTGATTGCCAAATAGTCAAAGGCGAAAATAATGACGACTTTTCTATTCTTAAATCACTGCCAGTAAGCTCAACTGTTTTGCTCTACCCTAACGAAAACGCTATTAATTTAGACGATAGCGCTGAGCAATCTAATATAAAAAACATCACCCATTTAATCGTGGTTGATGGTACATGGAAAAAAGCCTACAAAATTTTGCAGCTCACCACATTGCTAAATCAATTCAAAACGGTCAGTTTTAAACAGTTACCTAAAAATCGTTATGCTATTCGTAAAGCCCCTAGGGCCGACAGCCTATCCACACTTGAAGCCGTAGCGCATAGTTTGTTTTTAATAGAGCAGTTAAATCCTGCACCACTTTATAATGTGCTTGATGAATTAATACAAAAACAAACCCAACACATGCCCGAGCACGTAAAAGCACGTTACTTAGATTAAATTCGTTACTATATGAAACTTGCAATGCGTAACTACCCTAACAGGCTAAAACGTGGCTTTACTCGCCAAGGCCCCGACTATCGCTTTGACGACCAAGTCGACTTTAGCGATATAAGAGATACCTTTGGCTTTAGATCAATGGTCGTCGGTAAATGGGTAACTAAAGAAGAGCGCTACATTAGCGCTAATTTAATTTACGATGCACTGGCCGACCTTGCACAAATACTGCATTTACCGCCCAAAGCCATTGGTCTTCGTGGCAAACTTAATTTTGCATTTGGTCATGGCGGTCAAAAAGGTGTACAAGCGCATTATAATGCAGCTTCTCAAACGCTTGCACTTGCAAAAAATGCAGGCGGTGGTGCACTTGCTCACGAATGGTTTCATGCGTTTGATCATCATATAAGCGAGCATTTATTTGCAGCAAAACCACGATTTGGTTTTGCCTCAAAACTATGGCTTTCAAACACACCTAATTTATCGCACCCACTTAATAATGCTTTGAACAGTTTTTATAAAAATGTATTTTTAGATGAGCACGGCGTTGATGCTAATAACTTTGTACAAACATGCATAGAACACGATAAAGCTCACAATATGAATTATATGAGTATGCCAGAGGAGCTTGCCGCACGTTGTTTTGAAGCCTGTATTGAGCAGCATTCAAATATAAAAAATAGCTTTTTAGTGGGGGGCTTACAAAGTAGTAATTTAATATACCCAAATATTGGGCATATTAATAAAGCAAATGAAGCGCTTAACCAGTACTTTGAACTACTGGGTTATGCGCTTCATAAAATAGACGAGTAATGTCTATATTTGGTGATTACTTATCGTCACTAATACGACTTGCTACTGCACTGTTTTGATCTTTATATTTTGCATCTTTACGGATGTTGTATGGGTTTTCACACGGGCCCGATAGCATTTCAAAGCTCATAGCCCCAATTTTCATCAGTGGGCGAAGCGCCAGTGGTAATTTACCTGAGTTGTAAAACTCTAAAACAATATTACCGCTCCAGCCTGGATCTATTCGGTGCGCAGTTACATGCACCATTAAACCCAAACGAGCTAGCGATGAGCGTCCATCTAACCACCCTACTATGTCTGCTGGCAGAGTTACTTTTTCGTGCGTTATAGCAAGTGCAAGTTCACCTGGGTGTAAAAAGAATGCTTCACCTTCATCAAGCACTATTTCTTCACTCATGATTGATTCCATGGCTTTATTTAGCTGATCTTTTGGACCACTTAAATCGACGTATGCTGCGTTGTGTGCATTAAAAGTTCTGAATTTATTACCTAAGCGTAAATCAGCAGTTACACCTGAAATCATGTCACTTGTTGGCGCAGGCTCAATAACAATGCGACCATCGCTTAGGTATTCATTAATATGTGTGTCTGAAAGTCTCATTATTATTTAATCTTCCGTAATCACAATTTCAATCGCATTGTGATGCTGTTGATAATAGAGCGTGCTGGCTATAAGCCTCGCTGCTGCGCTGTATGTTTTGCTTATTGCCGCGTCGTTATCGTTGGCAATAAGTTTTCCTTGCTCAGAATACTCACGTATATCGATTGCAAGAGGAATATGGCTAAGTACGGGTACGCCGTGCTTGTGCGCCAGCTTTTGTGAACCGTCTTTACCAAATACGTGATTAGCTTCACCGCAGTGGCTGCAAATGTAATGGCTCATGTTTTCTATTAAGCCCAGCACTGGCACGTTTACTTTATTAAACATGGCAATGCCTTTTTGCGCATCGGCAAGGGCTAAGTCTTGCGGCGTAGTGACAATAACAGTGCCGCTCGCTGGTACTTTTTGGCTCATTGTAAGTTGAATATCACCAGTGCCCGGTGGCATATCTACAATTAAGTAATCAAGCTCGCCCCAATCAGTCTCGTTAAGCAATTGGCTAAGCGCGCCTGAAGCCATTGGCCCGCGCCATACGGTGGCGTCATCGCTTGGGACTAAAAAGCCAATTGACTGCGCTTTAATGCCGTTTGCATCAAAAGGCTGTAGCTGTTTGTTATCTTTAGTGACGGGCTCTGCGCCCACCAAGCCTAAAAGCATTGGAATAGATGGGCCATAAATATCAGCATCTAAAATACCCACCTTTGCGCCTTCGTTTTTAAGGGCGCCCGCCAAGTTAACAGCAGTAGTCGATTTACCTACTCCGCCTTTGCCTGAGGCAATAAGCACAATATGTTTAATCGCCTTAAACTTAGCTGCCTCTTTAATGATAACCTTGGCACTAATTGTTACAGGCACATTTAAGCTTTCACTTACGTGCTGCTCCACTAAAGGCATTTCTGATTGCCCAGCAAAAGGTAGGGTTAATTTAATGTGTAGTGATTTATCGTCATTTTGAGTAATAGTATTAATGAAGCTTTCGTCAATACCGACGGCAAAAGCCGCACTACGATATGCCGCTAAGGCAGTAATAATCGGTTGTTTTTGCACCGATTTAGAAGAGAATAGTTTCGACAGTCCAAACATAGCAATTAAATAGCGTTTCTTTGATGAAAAGTGCCACGGAATTATGTAACATTCAGGGCATTAACACCAGTCAATTTATAAAAATCCATAAGCTGTGCGCACTCTAAGCAGATAGCTTGTAGATAAATTAATGATAATTGCCGTTTGTATAATAAAAACGGCGTTTTATCCTCAATTCGGAATGATTATGACGCAGCGAAAGATCCTGATTACCAGCGCATTACCTTATGCAAATGGCCCTACTCACTTAGGTCATTTATTGGAATATATTCAAACTGATATTTGGTCACGTTTTCAAAAACTACAGGGCCACGAAGCTTATTATGTTTGCGCAGACGATGCCCACGGCACACCAATTATGCTTAATGCACAAAAGCAAGGGATCACGCCTGAAGAAATGGTAAAACAAGTGAGCATAGAACGCCAACGCGACTTCGCTGACTTTAATATCAAATTTGATAACTACCACAGCACGCACAGCCAAGAAAACAAAGAATTAAGCGAACTTATTTATAACCGCCTAAACGATGCTGGTCATATTAAAAAGCACACTATTTCGCAATTATTCGATCCGGAAAAAGGTATTTTCTTACCTGACCGCTTTGTAACAGGTACTTGCCCAACGTGTAAGTCTGAAAACCAAAACGGCGATAGCTGTGATTCGTGTGGTGCTACATACAGCCCTACCGAACTCATTAATCCACGTTCTGTAATGTCGGGCGCTGAGCCTGTACTTAAAGATTCTGAGCATTACTTTTTTGACCTACCAGCATTTGAAGGCATGTTAAAAGAGTGGTTACACTCGGGCACTATTCAACAAGAAATGGCTAACAAACTAGACGAATGGTTTACCGATGGTCTGCAACAGTGGGATATTAGCCGTGATGCGCCTTACTTTGGTTTTGAAATTCCAAATGCACCGGGCAAATATTTTTACGTTTGGTTAGATGCACCTATTGGTTACATGGCGAGCTTTAAGAACCTATGTGATAAAAAAGGCATCAACTTTGATGAGTTTTGGGCTGAAGGTTCAGACGCTGAGCTTTATCACTTTATTGGTAAAGACATCATTTATTTCCACAGCTTATTTTGGCCAGCAATGCTAGAAGGCGCTAACTTTAGAAAGCCAACTAACGTATTCGCTCATGGTTTTGTTACTGTAAATGGCGAAAAAATGTCTAAATCAAAGGGTACGTTTATTAAAGCGCGTACTTATTTAGATAACTTAAACCCAGAGTACTTACGTTACTACTACGCAGCAAAATTAAGCAGCGGTATTGTTGATCTTGATTTAAACCTAGAAGACTTTGCACAACGCGTAAATTCAGACCTAGTAGGTAAAGTAGTAAACATAGCGAGCCGTTGTGCTGGCTTTATTACTAAAAAGTTTGATGGCAAGCTAAGCAGCACTATTATGCAACCAGAGCTGTTAGCAGAGTTTCAAGCGGCTGCACCTAGCATTACAACACACTATGAGAACCGCGATTACAGCCGCGCAATTCGCGAAATAATGGCGCTTGCCGACAAAGCAAACCAATTTATTGATGGCGCAGCACCTTGGGTATTAATTAAAGACGAAACTAAGCAACAAGAAGCACACGAAGTGTGTTCTCTTGGTCTTAACTTGTTCCGCGTTTTAATTACTTACTTAAAACCAGTGCTACCAGAAATGGCCGACAACGTACAAGCATTTTTAAATGACGACCTTGCATGGGACGGCGTTCAAAATGCACTCGTAAGCCACCCTATCAATAAATTTAAACCGTTAATGCAACGTGTTGAAATGGATAAAGTAAATAAAATGGTTGAAGAATCTAAAGAAAGCTTAGCGCCAAAAGTAACTATTGACCCTAACAGCCCACTTGCAAAAGAGCCGATTAGCGACGAGATAGAATTTGATGACTTTGCAAAAGTAGACTTACGCGTAGCTAAAATTGCTAAAGCAGAGCACGTAGAAGGCGCTGATAAACTACTTAAGCTAACACTTGATTTAGGCGGAGAAACTCGCCAAGTGTTTGCAGGTATTAAATCAGCTTACGCACCAGAGGATCTTGAAGGTAAGTTAACCGTTATGGTCGCTAACCTTAAGCCTCGTAAAATGCGCTTTGGTATGTCAGAGGGCATGGTATTAGCTGCAGGTCCTGGCGGAAAAGAAATTTATATTCTTAACCCAGATGACGGCTCAGAGCCTGGTATGCGCGTAATGTAATATTACTCATACAATAAAAACCGCTGATACATCAGCGGTTTTTTTATGGGCAAAAACAATGTTTAGTCGTATATTCAATACGAATGCCTCTGTATTAAATAAAGTGAATTGTAATTATGACCCAAATTTTAGATGCCAACAGAATAAAAGTAAGTAGCCAAATAAAACAACACAAATTAGTCGCCATACTGCGCTTAAAGCAACAAGGTGATGTAGCACCATTAATTGATTGTTTAGTTAATGCGGGCATAAACGCACTCGAGATCACCTCAAATACACCGGGCTTTGAGCAAGAAATAGCAAAAGCTCGTGCAGCTCATAAAAACGCACTTATTGGTGCAGGCACAATAATTAACACCACCCTTGCTCAGCAAGCAATTGATGCAGGCGCGCAGTTTATCGTAACGCCAAATACCAACAAATCGGTTGTCGAACTTGCCCACCAGCACGGGTTACCAGTATTAATGGGCGCGCTAACACCTACCGATGTAGCAAATGCAATTGAATATAAGGCAGATATTATTAAGGTATTTCCTGCAGGCAGTATGGGCGTTGGTTACTTTAAAGCATTAACAGGTCCATTTTCAGAAGCACAATTAATACCTGTTGGTGGTGTGAATTTAGATAATTTATCACAATGGTTTGAAGCAGGTGCTTGTGGCGCGGCAGTAAGTGGCGATTTTTGTAAGGTATTAAATACCGAACAAGAGCGTAGTGATCTTACCAAGCTTGTAAAAAACTATATAAGTAAACTGCCTAAATAGGCAGTTTATTTTATTTATAAAATAGCCAAATGTGCGCTCATAAAATTTGATTGGGCGCTATACAAAATTAATTACTACTAATTAATTCAGCTTTTTCAATACGCGATCTTTTCTTGGTAAGTAATAATTATCGTAATCAAGTGACACTATAACGCGCTCTGCTTTTCCTAATAACTCGTTACGCGGAATTAAACCTATTACACGCGAGTCAGCGCTATTGTCGCGGTTATCGCCCATTGCTAAGTAATAATCATCAGGAATTGTAATTGCATCAAACCCCGATAAACGTGAAGGAATATTTGCCACTCTTATCGAATGCTCTAATCCGTTTAAATCTTCAATTTTATCAAGTGAGTCTATGTTGCTGCGCTGATCTGCATAATTAAGTTTTTTACCATTAATAATGAGCTCATTATTTTCAAGCGCAACGGTGTCTCCTGGCACACCAATTACACGCTTAATTAAACGGTTATCGGCAGCTTGTGAGTCAAAAACAATAATATCACCAGCTTGTGGATCCGCTAATTTAAGTAATTTTATGTGCGTAAATGGGACGCGAATATCGTAGGCCATTTTATCGGTAAGTATTCTGTCACCTTCTTGAATGGTCGGTTTCATTGAGCCTGTTGGTACTTCGTACCAATCGGCAACAGCGCTTCTAAATACGCTCATCAGTGCAATAAATACGATAAGAGAGCGGTTATTTTTCCAAAACTTATAAACTAATTTCATGCCTATTCCCTTCAATTGAACAAGTCTTTAATTAAGTAACTGTTTATATGACTTTGCTAATTAGCTGCAGTTCAATCAATGATGTAACAAAACATGTTGACTACTAATTTTAATTGATCGATTAAATTTAGAGCGTCGTAACATTTAACGAAACCAACGGGTATTAACTTAAAGGAAAATAAAATGTTTAAGAAAATTACTACTGCATTATTGTTTACAACTGCAAGCCTTGGATTTACTACAATGGCTTATGCTGATCATCATGGTATGAAAAAAGACGTTGTTGAAGTAGCCGTTGAAAATGGTTCGTTCACTACTCTTGTTGCTGCTGTTAAAGCCGCAGGTTTAGTTGAAACACTGCAAGGTAAAGGACCCTTTACTATTTTTGCACCAACAGATGCTGCATTTTCTAAATTACCTGAAGGCACTGTAGAAATGTTACTCAAGCCTGAAAACAAAGATAAGCTAACGGCGGTATTAACTTATCACGTAGTGTCTGGAAAAGTGATGGCAGCCGATGTAATGAAGGTAGATAGTGCGAAAACACTACAAGGCCAATCAGTTATGGTTAAAGCCGACAGCATGGGCGTAATGATAAATGACGCTAAAGTTGTAAAAGCTGATGTAAAAGCAAGCAACGGCGTAATTCATGTTATCGACACAGTACTACTTCCAAAAGAGTAGTCATAAAAGAATAAGCCAACTAAAAAAGCATAAGTAAATACTTATGCTTTTTTATTTATTTTTGTTTCATGACATAACAAATTATTGATTTAGTTTTTCTTTCGCTTCTCTTACTTTTTCAAAATCTAAACCAAGTTCGTCAGTCGCTTCTTTAATAAGGTGCGGTTGAGTCATTACGACTGCCATTAGTTGCTGTAGTTTTTCTGGCGGAATACCAAGCTCTTGAACAAGCGCCATTGCCATCATTGGGTTTTGAGTAAACGCTTCAAACAATGCTTTTACTTTTTCGTCGCTTACATTGTGCTCTTTAAGTATTGCTAGTATTGGATTCATTATTAAACCTTAAGTGTTTTTTATAGGGCTTAGTATATGGGCTAAACCCTAAAATTAAAGAGTTACTCTACAAGTAAAACAACTTTACCAGCATTTTCATTACGCTCTAAAATAGCATGAGCTTCGTTTGCGTCGCTCCAAGGCAATGTTTTATACAGGTTAAAGTCGTACTTTTTAGTGGCAATATCATTGTAAAAACGCGCTACAAAGTCGTCGCGCACCTGGCGTTTAAACTCAATACTACGATTTCTAAGCGTTGAGGCATGAAACGAAATACGTTTGCGTAAAAGCGCGGCAAAATCAACTTCTGCAAAACGTCCATCTAAAAATGCAAGCATTACAATTTGGCAATCCATCGCTGCAATAGCGGCATTTTTATTTAAGTAACTCCCCGAAACAGGATCTACAATTGCATTTGCTGTTAACTCATTTGCTTTCATATATTCTACAAAGTCGGTGGTTTTGTAGTTAATTGCATGATCGGCACCGAGTTCTTTTGCGTGTTGGCATTTGTCATCCGTACCAGCGGTAATAACTACGGTAGCACCTGCGCTTTTAGCCATTTGAATTGCTGCACCGCCCACACCACTAGCACCTGCATGGATAAGCGCTGTTTGCCCTTTTTGCAATTTACCAAGCTCAAATAACGCGCCAAATGCTGTTAAATACACTTCGCTTATTGCAGCGCCTTCAGCCATTGTTACATCATCGGGTAATTCCATTAGCTGTTTTGCATCAACGGCTACATATTCACTGTAAGCGCCACCAGCACACAAAGCAAAAACACGTTTATTAAGCCAAACTCTATCAACTTTACCGCCAATATCGCTAACAACACCGGCACATTCTAAACCTAAAATAGGGCTATCTCCCGCTGGGGCCGGGTATTTACCTTGGCGCTGCATGCTGTCTGCACGGTTTACACCTATTGCTGCAACTTTAACAAGTACTTCATGGCTCTTTAAAACCGGTTTTTCGGTTTCACTAAATGCAAGATTACCATCTTCATGAGAAATATATTTCATTGTTGCTCCAAGTTTAAAAACTGTAATAACATATAGATGGGGATGAACACAGATTCAAACAACCTCAAAAGCGCCAACTTTGTTTGTAAGGATAAACATCGGGTAGATAACCATTGTGTACTTGTTGCTGACAACCTTGCCAAAACGTCGCTAAAAACAAGTTACTGTGCTCATTATTAAAATAATTAAACGCAATCTCGTTGGCGCTAAAAAACACCTTAAATTGGCTCGGAAATATATCGTTTTCAGCTATATCAAAATACGAGTTACTACTTAGCTCTTCGAGTGCATTTTGGGTTTGTGGCACCTCTCTAAAGTTGCAATCGGTTAGTGGGCAAATTTCGTCAAAGTCGTAAAACACCACTCGCCCCCATCGCGTTACGCCAAAGTTTTTCATTAGCATGTCGCCCGGAAATATATTAGCACCGGCTAATTCTTTAATTGCTTTACCGTAATCATGCATAACTCTCTCTAAGGTTTTGTTATCGCATTGGGTAATATATAAATTAAGCGGGGTCATTTTACGCTCAACATAAACATGCTTTAAAATAAGTGCCTTGCCAGATATAACCATGCTGCTACCAATTTGGCTTTTCATCTGCTCAAGCAGCTCGTCGTTAAAACGGCTTAAATCAAACGCTAAATATCTAAATTCGTGTGTGTCTACCAAACGACCAACCCTATCGGCTTGTTTTACAAAGTTATACTTTTCTTTCACTTGTGCTTTGGTGGCTGTTTTTGGCGCACTAAATTTGTCTTTAATTACTTTATAAACGTAATCTAGCCCTTCAATAGTAAATACCAGCATTACCATACCTGGCGTCCCTGGTGCTGTGACATACTTAAAGTTGGCTGGACTATTTTTAGTCGTATCAACCTTGTGTCGATAAAACTCAGTTTTGGCGTGCTTTATAAAACCAATGGCGTTAAATAACTCAAAACGTTGTTTATGTGGCATTAACACACTTAAGTAATCTACATAACGAGCGGGCTTATCGGTATCAACCATAAAATAGGTGCGTGCAAAACCAAATAATAAACTTAATTGATCGGCGCCCATCATTACAGCATCAAGCTTTAGTCCCTCATCGGTATTTAAAATAGCGATAGCAAAAGGCATATTGTCGCCATTTTTAGCAATGCAGCGCCCAATTAAATAACAGGCTTTGTTTCTAAAAAATAATGAGTTGGCGTATTCAATATACCCATCGTTTAAATTTATAAGTTCGTACACCTGTTTGCATTGCTGCTTAGCGCCTTGCATTAACGTACTTTGTAATGTGGCTACATCGCGTTCTAAATTACTAAATGGCACTCTAAATACTTGATTAGTAATAAGCGTTTTAACGGCGTTATTAAACCCATTATGTAGCGATACCCTGCTCACTAAGCTTTCATAAGAGCGTGGCTCACTACGATACTTTGCTTTTAATACAAATAAATGCACAGTACGAATTTTTTTATCGTCCCAAATTGCGCCAAACGTTGAGTTAAAAAAGGTATGCGCAATAGGTTTATTTTCATGATTTTGTACCATATCGCCATAAATATTTTTAGCTAACTGCCACGTTTGCGGGCAAGTAAGTTCAGCGTAAGCAATAACTCTCACGGCTTCACTCACGTTTTTTACTTCGCGCTCATACACTTGTAAACGTTCACGCATAGCACTTTGTACACTGTGATACTGTCGTTGCTCAAACCGGCTTTGTGCACCCAGTGTAATATTTAAAAATTGCGAAAACATCGCCTCAAATCCAGCAAAAACAGATCGTGCAAGCTTACTGGCTACAACGTGTTGTAGCGCATTATTAGATTGATTTGTTAGCCTATTTTGCATAAATACAGCACTTATATTGATGCCAGTTATGGCGGTTATTTTTTATTAATTGTTTACACCTTAGCAAGCAGGCTTTAATTTAGATAATTAATAAAGCATATAAATAGCATTGATCTAATGAATATAAGAAATGTCGATCTTAACCTTCTCGTTTATTTAAATGTGTTAATAGATGAAAAAAGTGTTTCAAAAGCTGCAAATAAACTCGCGCTTACTCAACCGGCTATGAGTAACGCATTAAAACGTTTGCGCGATTTATTTGACGACCCGCTACTTGTGCGTGCCGCAGGCTCTATGACGCCAACGGCAAAGGCACTTGCATTAAAGCCCGAAGTTGAGGCCCTATTAAAAATGGCTGAAGCTATTACGCAGCCTAGTGAGCAATTTAACCCTACAACCGCTGAAGTTACCTTTAGAATAATGGCAAACGACTACATAGAGTCGACCTTAATAGCCCCTTTTATAACTGCGCAGCTTAGTAAAAATCCAGGTATTAATTTTGATGTATTAAGCCCAAGCGACGTAAACCTGCAAGACATGGAAAAAGGCACTATTGATTTAGCAATAAACCGCTTTAATGGCCTACCACGCTCGTTTCATCAAGCCAGTGTATGGCGAGATAACTACTGTTGTTTAACCCATCCTAAAAATACATTTTTACAACAATCAGGGTTAGACGACTACTTACAAAAAGAACATATTTGGGTAAACCGTGCAGGTTGGGGGCCGGAGGCCGCTGTTACTAATAAATCGGGAAAGCAAAAATTAGGCTGGGTAGACGAAGCGCTTTGGCAACTAGAACAAACCCGTAAAATACGTGTTTTTACTCGCCACTACATGGTCGCAAGCCTGCTTTGCCAATCAGAGCAACTTATTGCCACCCTACCGCGCAGGCAAGCTAAGCTATTAACCTCTCATACTGATTTAGTAATCAGCCCTGTACCATTTCAAATAGTGCCTATTGAAGTAAAAATGATATGGAGCCCACTGCTGCACCATGCCCCTGCACACCAATGGTTAAGACGTGAGTTATTAGCGTTTGCTAAAACGATTGCAGATAGGTAATTAAGAGCAAACCTTTAATTAGCACTCAAGAGCCTAATGCGAGTGCCTGTGCTATGTACTGAATCATCTGATTTTGAGCTAATAGCTTGGTTAGCATTTTAAATACATTGAGTTAAAAACTACCTAATGAAAAAGCTAGAACTCAAATACAATGTTCGCTAAAGAATTGAATCAAAATAGGTACTGCGTTATTCTTAATTAGTAATATAAAGCCAATAACTTTAGATACTCGTTATCAAGAACCTACGACATATTAAAAAATGGAATTATATGTACCAATACTTATATTTAAAGTGTTCACTTATAATGAGCAAGGCCACTAAAATTAGCTTTCTTCCTTTCTCTAAAGTTGAAACTGATAATTTAAAAACCCTCTTATTTACTGCACGACTTTTTGTTTATATAGCTCTTGCATACTTTTTGAATGGGTTAGGTACTTTTTTATATGATGTTCATGAAGTTGTTAATTTATACAACTTTGAACAAACTTGGAGCGTAATATTTACAAATATTCATCAGACTCTACTATTGAAAAAATTATTATGGGAGATGTTATTTAGCGCTGCTATATTAGCGACTGGAGGTATATTGGCTGCAATAGTTTCATTCGAGCTTAAATATGAAAGTAAAAGTGACTAACCTCAAGTCTTTGCTACATTAAAATAAACTTAATCGGATTATAAAAATACCATTAAATAACAACAACTTAAAAATCTTGCTGTGTAAATGTTATTTAAGAGCCTTTTAAGGAAGATTATTATAAATATTGATTACTCTGCTTATTCACTTAGTGAATTAAACGAAGCACTTGAAAGTATTGACTCACATAAATATCCAGAGAACTATAAACGACTTAAAGATGAATTAGCTAAACCAAATCGTAACGAGCCGAAATCTGCGCAACAAATAGTAATAGCTGAAAATAACACTAAGAAAATAAGTAAAGCGCTCCTGTGTATTGTTTTAGGTTTGTTTATTCTTTTACGCAGCTATTTTAATTACGAAAGTGGTGTCATTTATAAGAGATACAATGAGCCGGCAGTGGCATCTTTAGAAAGTAACCCGAAAAAGTTTTATTTATTTCTTTTTTTCACAATTGGTGCCGGAGGTTTTATTACGGCATATGGTATTCATACTTTATTTTCTAAAAAAGAATATAATGATAAACAAACTTAATAATAAGAATACTGCAAATATAATTTTTGCTGTCTTTCAAAAATCCTATGCTATTGAGGCTAAACTGATCGGCGCGCATAACTTTCCTCCTTTAACACGTAATACTGAAGATATTAAAAAGTCAGAAACAACCTTTTATGGCTACAGCGAAAATGAATGCTTAGCAGCAGTTATAGAAGTAGATATAAACAACGAGTTTTTAGATATTTGTAGTTTAACCGTTGATCCTAGCTATTTTAAAAAAGGTATCGCAAGTAAGCTAATAAATTATGTTCTAGCAATGGGTGATTTATCTCATGCAAGAGTTGAGACTGCAGTTGCTAATACTCCTGCAATAAATTTATATAAAAAGCATGGTTTCGTGGAATTCAAAAGATGGACTCCTTCACATGGTATTGAAAAGCTGGCTATGTCGGTTGTAATTTAAATCAGTATTTCAAAATAGGTAATTTATAAATGGATAGTGCATCAATAATTGCGTGGAGTGTTTTGTTTGGCGGCATAGGTATTGGCTACCTTACTTACGGGCGAAGAAAAAAAGCCGTAGTGCCACTTTGTATTGGTTTGTCGTTATTGGTTTTTCCGTACTTTATGACCAGTGTTAGTATGCTGCTGATTGTAGGCGCTATTTTAGTGGCTATTCCCTACTTTATTAAAATTTAACATTGCTATTGCTATTGCTATTGTTATTGTGACGGCTAAATAAAATACACGCGAAAAATAAAAAAGCGCCACGGTATTCAACTTTGGGAAAATACCGTGGCGCTTTTGGAAATCGTCGATATAGGAATCTACCTACAGTGTATTATTAGCAAGCTTAGTACCAACTTCATAAAATAATTAAAATTCAATGAAAACAATTAACTAAGATTCCTTCTTTATTCCTCAACTCCTCCCCTTGTTCCAGTTTTGTGCACACCTTCACCGCATTGCACCAAATTAATTAGTATTATTTAGATATGTTTTCTATTTTTTATTTAGTTTTTAAACTTACTATTGATAAAATCAATATCAGTTATTGAAAACAACAATTTTATTAATAATACACTTAGCGCTAGAGTGAAGTTAAGCCAACAAACTAAGAGTAATTATTATGACAACAACTTCTTTCACACGCCAAGACGGATTATTCATCGATGCTAACTTACATCAGTTCATTGAAGAGCAGTTATGCACTAAAGCTAACACCACTGAAACTTACCAAGCGTTAGCTACTTTAGTTGATGAGTTTGGTTGCAAATGCCGTAAAACAAAGCACCAACCAGATGATGTATTAGAAGTTGATACATTATTAAACGCATACCAACTTAAAAATCATCCACTTTGCCATGTTGATGCACAAACTACGGAAGCCGTTTTAGACGAATATTGCTGCCAGGTTCCTGCAATTATTGTTGTTGCGTTAATGGATACGCTTAGTGGTACGCAGTGCGATGAACCCCAAGCACATGAGATTTACCATCGTGCAGCGCAGTTAACCAACCGCCCTTGTATGCACAGAGTAAAAACTGCCTCAGCAGCTTAATAATGAATGTATTTAAAAGTGCTCGATAACCTTCTTTGCAAAGCCAGTACAAGTTAAGGTTGTCGAGTTATGAATACTTGAGTTATCGCTCTGCTCTTGCGCTAAATCAAAGGTTACTTCACCGCTTTTAAATGTTTGCTCTAACGCATTTTCTATGAGTAATGCGGCTTCGTCCCATCCCATAAATTTAAGCATTAATACCGCACTTAAAATACTACTGCTGGGGTTTGCTTTATTTTGCCCTGCTATACGTTCAAACGTGCCATGTGTAGGCTCAAAAAATGCGACATCGTTATTTAAATTTGCAGCGGGCATTATGCCAACACCGCCAACTTGTGCACTGAGCATATCCGCTAAAAAGTCACCATTTTGGTTAGTAGTCACCACTACATCAAATTGCTCTGGATGCATTAAACATTGTTGCAGCATGTTGTCGGCTATGACTTCTTTAATAATTAAGGGCGCTTGGTGTGTTCGCTCTATTTGCAACCAACGCCCATTTTCATGTGCGGTGGCATTAAACTCGTTTTGTGCAAGTACAAACCCCCAACGCTTAAATGCCCCATCGGTAAATTTAAGTACATTACCTTTGTGCACTAGTGTTAATGATTCATTATCGTTTTTAAGTGCATAGTTAATTGCAAAGCGCATTAGTCGCTCAGAGCCTTCTTTAGATATATTTTTAATACCAATTCCGCACTCTTGTGAAAACCTTAAGCGGGTTACGCCCATTTCCTCACATAAAAAATCGAGCATTTTTTCGCTTTCTACACTGCCTGCTTGCCACTCAATACCTGAGTACACGTCTTCGCTACTATCACGAAGCACTGTTATGTTTGTTAAAAAAGGGTTTTTTAAAGGAGAAGGGAGTGCACTAAAGCCTTTTATAGTGCGCATATTTACAAACAAATCCATTTCTTGCCTGAGTGCAACATTAAGAGATCGAAAGCCACCACCCAGTGGTGTGGTTAACGGCCCTTTTATGGCAATTTTACAGGCACGTACCGCGTTAATTGTTTCTTGCGGAAACCAATCACCGTCATACAGCTTTGCGGCCTGCTCGCCATTATAAACCTGCATCCAATGAATTTTCCGTGCACTTTTATAACAATACTCAATTGCACTATCAACAACATGGCGCATTACCGGCATAACATCTAGACCCACGCCATCGCCATCAATAAAGGCAATTATAGGTTCTAACGGTATTTGCCAATGTCCTTGTGCATCAATAGTGATATTTTGGCCGTGCTCAGGAACGTGAATATGCTGATACGTCATGGCTAAACCTAACTTAAAATAACGATTAATTGATTAAACCATGCTTAGCTAGGAGTGTCTGTATTTGTACTTTTATAGTTACTATCATTTTAAAAAATAAAGAATTAGGCGTGATTATTTATCCATTTAGTTGGTCTTGTATATTAAGCCTGGCGTACCAGTTATTAAATTACAGTGGAGCATTTTAATGAAATTCTTTTTTGTACTGCTACTATCAATCAGCTCTTTTAACGTATTAGCCGTTGAAGTGGTCATACATAACCTTAGCTCGCTCTCAAGTAATGCTCAAAATACGGTGTCTACATGGGTTAATCAAAGTGTTGAAAAAACACAAAATACACTGGGACCTTTAAAACAAACCACATTACCTATTTATTTAAAACCGCAATACTTTGCTTTTGAGCCTGTACCTTGGGCTACAGTTAAGCGCAATAACCCCGATGGGCTTGAACTACATATAGATCGCTATGCCAGTTTAAATGCATTCACTAAAGATTGGACGCTATACCATGAACTTTCGCATTTATATTTGCCGCTACTTCCCTACTCCGGTTTTTGGCTAAGCGAAGGTTTTGCCAGTTACATGCAAAACGTAATAATGCGTAACAGCGGTATAATTACCCAGCCGCAATTTGTACAACGTTTAAATGCAGGATTTGATCGTGCCCGCATGCAAACTAAAACTAAAACACAGCCACTTAATGAGCTCTCTGCCGATATGTGGAAACAACGAGCCCAGCAACGTGTTTATTGGACAGGTGCGGCTTTTTTTGCACAGGCCGATTTGGAGCTACAAAAACAAGGTTTATCTGTCGCGGGTATAATAAAACAGTATCAAGTATGCTGTAGACCCGCTCGATCTAGTGCTAAAACCTTTATAAAAGAGTTAGATAAGCTATCCGGTAGTAGCGTTTTTACAACGCTGTATGCAAAATATAATACCCGCACCGATTTTCCTGATATTAGTAAAGAGCAGCTAAACACGCTTTAACGGCTGCTCTGTTTTATATAGTTACTATATTCAACAAGCCCTTGCGCGTTAAAATTGGTTGAGTACTCGTTCATAAAACCATGCAAAAAATTGGTTTTATAGCACTTAACATTCGCTTTGGTGCTTAAAGCTTTAATAACTTCATCAACATTAAAGTGACTCTCACTTGCTGGAAATATGAACTCACAGGGTACTTTTGCGCTTAAATTTAAATTATGTCTAATTTGCGACGGGTAAAAGCCAATTAACTTTTTAAGGTGTGTATTGCCTGTTAATAACTGTGCCCGCCATGCTGCACTTGCCCCTGCACTAAAAGCAATACACGTGGTGGGCAATTTTAAACTCTCAAAGCATTTTTGAAGTTTGTCGGTGTATTTATCATGGCCACACTGCTGTATAAAATTGTTGTAACTATCTTGTTCACTTTCAATAGCTTGAAACTTGTTATTATAAGGGTCAACAATAACTAAATTTGAACTAATTGCCTGTGATAACCTCCTTAAAGCAGGGGTTAAACCATAAATATCACTCACTATTAGGTAATTCATACTTATCCTTTGGTAACTAAAAATGGGCTTTGTAAGCAGTTGATAAGATTTATTATAAATATTTTTACAAAAATAGCTTGCACACAATTTATATATAAGTTACCTTCCCCCTCTGGTTTAAAGAAACCGCCGCGGTTAACCATTTACCCTGATCCAGTAAGCCCCGCAAAACGTATATTTGAAAGCTAAGTTATTGTACGGCGAGAACCCCTTGAATAATACCGAGATGATTTTTTACTATCATCGCAAAAGTGTCATAAAGATCGTCAACACTGTAATGAAGCTAAACACAACATCGTTAATTTATTAACTGCAATTTGCTATAAAAATATAGCGCAGAATAAATAACAAGAATAAAGTGAGTTTTATTATGTCTTATAAATATAATGGGTCTATGATCCAAATCGCACATCCAGTGCAATCAATTTCAGTAAACAAACATCGTGTAATCTTTAGTGATACACAAGGTTTAAAAAATGCATTGTTTCAAAAAGCGAGTGATGCACGCCAGTTTGTTAAGTGGCTAAAAGCTAACTAAGCAACACATAACTTTAATTGCCCTTTTATTATTGCAATTATTGATAAGATATTATGCCAGCCTCGTTGCTGGCATTTTACTTTTTAGCTCTTTATTGGTTACAATAGTTTTACAATAATAATTACTGGCAGCTGTTGTAATGCTCCGTATATTTTTAACTTTCTTACTTTTTTTCTGTCTGAGCTCAATAGGCAATGCTAGAACCATAAACTGGCTAGCGCACGACTTTGCACCCTATTATATTTTAAATGGTCAATATCAACACCAAGGCCGTGACGAAAGCATAATTTCATTACTTGAAAAACAACTTCCTAATATTACCTTTAACCGCATGCTTATCCCCTCAGGTAAAGTAATCCAAGAGCTATCTAATACTTCAAATAATGTTTGTGCGTTATCCCTTTATAAAAATGATTACAGAAAAGAGCATATTTATTTTACAGAGGAGAGCTCAACAACGGGCCTCTCGCCTTCAATAGCAATGCACAAAAGACTCGCCAAAGCGCTAAATATAGCGGAATCAAAAGAAGTATCACTACTCAATTTAATACAAGATAAAAAACTAACTCTTGGGATCTCTATGAGTCGCTCTTATGGCCAAGAGATAGATACATTGATAAACAGTACGCCTAATATAGATTTAGTAATCAGACCCACTCGCGATAGCCTAGCGAGCCTCACATATATGCTTAACCTAAAACGAATTGATATTTTACTGGGTTACCCAAGCGAGCATTACTATTTAGCTAAATCAATGCACTTTGAAGAAAACTTAACGCAGCGTCCATTAACCGAATCACCCGCGTTAAGTTATGGTTTTATTGGCTGTACTAAAAACGAGCAAGGCGCAGAAGACATTGCTATTCTTAATGAGCAGCTCAAAGTTATTAAAAAAACGCAGGCTTATAATGATTTACTCATGCGCTGGTTGCCCGAGCATTTAAGGCCGCTATTACAGTCACGTATTAATAGCGCAAAATAAGCAAATTCGAAGTCGCTTAATTTGAGTTTCTGTTAAGCAAAAAAAACGCCACAGTAAGTGGCGTTTTTATATTTAATAATGGTATTACTGACGAACGCCTTCTATTGATAAAATAATATCAACATGAGTAGATGCAGGTCCTAAGTTATAATCAATACCGTAGTCGGTAAGTTTAAGGCTGGTTTCGCCCTCAAAACCTACGCGGTAGCCGCCCCACGGATCTTTACCTTCGCCCACTTTATCTATTTCAAAGGTAATAGTGTTAGTTACGCCGTGCAGCGTGAACTCACCGGTTACATCAGCCTCTTCGCCGTCTTCATCAAATTTAATACTCGTGCTTTTAAATGTCGCTTTTGGGTATTTATCTACATTTAAAAAATCTTTACCATGTAAATGCTTATCGCGCTCTGCATGGTTAGAGTCAAGGCTTGTGGTATCAATGTTTACCATAATTTTTGACGCATCAGGGTTTTTAGCATCGTAGCTAAATGTGCCGTCAAAAGTATTAAAACGACCATATAACCAGCTGTAACCTAAGTGTTTAATTTTAAAATTAACAGATGCGTGCCCGCCTTTTGTGTCAATAACATAATCAGCTGCATTAGCGGCTGTTGCCGATAACATCATTGCAGCCGAAACGGCTGTGCTTACTAATAATTTTTTCATTTTAATCATCCTTTAATGGTTTGATCATTCTGATTAAGGTTTTATCTTTATCGATAAAGTGATGTTTTAACGCCCCTAGTGCATGCAATACTGCAAACCCGATTAATGTGCACGCGCCATAATAATGTACTTTTCCTGCAATATCGGCTTGGTCATCAAAAGCAAAATCAAGCGCTGATACGTTAAATAAGGTAAACACTTCTATTGGACGTCCGTCTGCGGTTGATATTAAATACCCAGCAACAACAATAACGGCCAAAATAATATACATAGCAATATGCGCAGTATGTGCTAATTGGTTCATGCCTTTACTCTCACCTAATGGTTTAGGTTGTGTAGATAAAGCACGCCATAAAATTCTAAATAAAAATACGGCCACAAGCGTAATACCAATACTCTTATGTAAATCGAGTGAACCTTTATACCAGCTATCGTAATAAGTAAGCTCAACCATATATAAACCTAAACCAAACAGGCCAAAAATAGTCAGTGCCATGAGCCAATGTAAAATAATGGCGACAAGTCCGTAAGATGAAGGTGTATTTTTAAACATGTGTAACTTCCTATAATGCTATGACGTTACAATATAGTGCACAGCCGTAAATGAAAATAACATTTACAAACACTTTACGTGCGTATACGCACAGAACTTTATTATTTAGAGTCAGTTTTGCAAATAGATGATTAAACAGATAAGTTTATAGGGTGGATTGTTCGCTTAAGCTGACATAAATTAAGCTCTCAGGGCTTACTTGCAAACAGGTAACAAGTCCTTCTTTAATAAGCTCAAGCATAGCTATAAAACTAACCACTACACCACTTCGCCCTTCATTTGGGGTAAAAAGCGCATTAAATACCACTGCCGAGTTTGCTTGCGATAGTTGCTGTAATATTTGACTCATTCTCTCTCGCGTTGAGAGTACTTCAGCAGTAATTTGGTGATGCTCAAACGTTTTTGCGCGCGCCATTACATCACTCAACGCCAGCATTAAGTCTTTAAGTTCAAGTTCGGGGAGTTTTTGAGTTGTGTCTTCACGTATTGGCATAGCGGCATGCGCTATAAAAATATCACGACCAACACGAGGAATGTCATCGAGATTTTCAGCGGCTTTTTTAAATAGCTCATATTCTTGTAAACGCTTAATAAGCTCAGCGCGAGGATCTTCTTCCTCTTCTAGCTCTTCGTGTACAGGTAATAATAAGCGCGACTTAATTTGTGCAAGTAACGCAGCCATTACTAAATATTCGCCAGCAAGTTCGAGTTGAAACTCGGTCATCATTTCTACATAACTTACGTACTGCTCTGTAATACTAAAAATAGAAAGTTCGAGTACATCAAGCTTATGCTTTTTAATTAAATAGAGCAGTAAATCGAGCGGGCCTTCAAAGGTTTCTAATATTATTTCGAGCGCGTCAGGTGGAATGTATAAATCTTCAGGTTTGTCTACAACCGCTTTACCATGCAAAAAAGCCAGTGGCAGCTTTTGCTGCACTGGCTTTTCACTATTTTTTGTATTCGCAGTGCTTTCGCTCACTCGCTATTACTCAAACGGGCTTGTATCACCACAGCCAACACGCAAAATCTTGACTTCATCTTCCGACAAATCGATTACCGTGGTTGCTTGCTCGGCTAAGTGGCCACCGTGAATAATTAAATCAACGTGTTTATCTAATCGCTCTAATATTTCATCAGGATCTGATTCTGTAAACTGCTCACCTGGTAAAATTAAAGAACACGACATTAACGGCTCACCAAGTTCGGCGAGCAACGCGCAAGCTATTGGGTGCTCAATTACACGCATGCCAATGGTTTTTTTCTTGTCGTTTAATAAACGTTTAGGGACTTCTTTTGTGCCTTTAAAAATAAAGGTATATGGCCCTGGCGTATTATTTTTTATTAACCTAAATAGCTGGTTATCTACGCGTGCGTAAGTAGATAGCTCCGATAAATCACGGCAAACTAGCGTAAAATTATCGTTTTTTTCAATACCACGAATACGCTCTATGCGCTCTTTGGCTTGCTTATTACCAATGTTACAACCGATGGCGTAGCCCGAATCTGTTGGGTAAACAACAACGCCGCCTTGTTTAATAATATCAACGGCTTGACTAATCAGTCTCGGTTGCGGGTTATCAGGATGAATATGAAATAATTGACTCATGTTAATGCCCCTTCTTCTCCTTCCCAAGCTTGCCAAACACCTTGGCAGTCTTTTGGTAGGTATAAATTTTTGCCAAGCTCTAAATAGCTTGTCGGAAAATGAAAATCAGACCCTTGCGAGCAAAGTAGTTCGTACTCACGGCTGAGTTCACCTAAAAATTGACGTTCGCTTGGCGCCTGTTGAGGTTGTGCAACTTCCATTGCGTCCCCTCCTACACTTTTAAATTCTACTAATAATTTGCGTAGCCACTTGTTTGACATTTGATAGCTACTTGGATGCGCTAGTACAGCAACACCACCAGCGGCATGTATGGCCTCAATAGCGGTTTGCATAGTGCACCAGCAACTTGGTACGTAGCCTGTTTTGCCACGCCCTAAGTACTTTTTAAAAACACCCGGGAAATTTTTAGCAACACCGCGCTCAATAAGGGCGCGTGCAAAATGTGCACGCGTTATTTGCGCGTCTTTTGCCAGCTCTTTAGCTTGCTCGTAAATGCCATCAAAGCCATTTTTTGCAAGGCGAACACCAATCTCTAGTGCACGCTCTTCTCGCTTTTGCTGCTGAGCTGATAATAAAGAGGTAAGGTCAATATTATTAATATCAATATTTAAACCTACAATATGAATTTCGAAGCTTTCCCATTTAGTAGACACTTCGGTACCCGTTATTAATGAAAGCGGTAAATTTTCGGTTTTAATAAATTGCTGCGCAGGCTTAATAGCCGCCACAGTGTCATGATCGGTAATAGCAAACACATCAATATTTTTATCAACAGCGCGATGCAATAATTCTTCAACCGTTAAACGCCCGTCTGAATGTGTGGTATGGCTATGTAAATCATATTTTATCAAAAGAAAACTGCTTAAAATTAAGGGTTACTGGTGTTTATGTAAGTATAACAACTTTTTTGACTAAATTGTTTTAAATAAACACTTGACACAAAAGCATAAGATACGTTTTACTGTAGCCACTTTCAGACACATTAAGAATTAACAATAATGATCAATTCAAACTTAAACACTATTTGGTGGTGGCACTCGTAATTATCGGGTGATGAATTGTCGTGTCTAACAAAAATTCAAAACCCGCAACTATGCGGGTTTTTTTATAACTAAATTTTACGAAACGTATACGTTAAAAATATTTAACAAATTTTGAGGCAGAAAAACATGAATAACGGTCTTACTCTTACACATCGTTGGTGGTGGCGCCTGATATAGCGGGACGGTAATGATCTGTTTGTAATTTAGATATCGTTATTCAAACCCCGCATTGCTAAAGCATTGCGGGGTTTAATTTTTTGAGGGAATGAGGTTTGATTTTTAGTCATATAACTACCACACCAGGCGAAGTAACAAGCATTACGCAAGTACGCGACTATATAAGTAGTCCACTTGCATTATACGCGGCACTTGATAAGCCTAACTCACTACTGCTTGAATCGGCTGAGATTGATTCTAAAGACAGTGTAAAAAGTTTAATTTTAGTCGACTGTGCACTGCGCATTGTATGCCAAGGTAAAACAGTCACTATTACTGCTCAATCTAATAATGGGCAACAGCTTCTAAGCTACTTGCAGGCAAATGTTAAAAGCTGTGACGCTACTTTAGACGGCGCAACACTTACCCTGTGTTATTTAGACACTAGCGGCGATACTGACGAAGCGAGTAAACTAATTGCAGATAATGCATTTAGCGCTCTGCGCACTTGTATTAACAGTATAAAAAGCACAACTAACAATCCATTTTCGTTATTTTTAGGCGGTGTATTTGCCTACGATATGGTAGCAAACTTTGAGCAGTTAAGTGATGTACCTGATGGCGAAAATACCTGCCCAGATTACGTATTTTATTTAGCCGAAACCTTAGTTGTTATTGATCATCAAAAACAAACAACCGAACTCATTGGTAATGTATTTAACGGCCCAGACGTACATGCAAATTGCTTTGAAGTAGGCAAAGAGCTAGAGCGATTAAATACACTGTGCGATAACGCCTCAGAATTTAGTGCGGATATGCAAAGTGGCGAATGTGAGGTAAGCGTTGATATAGACGATGACACTTACTGCGAGCAAGTGGTTAAGCTTAAAAAGAATATTGTAGATGGTGATATTTTTCAGGTAGTGCCATCGCGTACATTTTCACTACCTTGTCCTGATCCTCTGCACGCTTATAGCCAGCTTAAAAAGCAAAACCCAAGCCCGTATATGTTTTATATGCGCGATGAAGACTTTGCTTTATTTGGCGCATCGCCTGAATCAGCACTTAAATACACAGTGCAATCTCAGCAAGTTGAAGTATACCCAATTGCTGGCACTCGCCCACGTGGCAAATTTGCTAATGGGCAAATAAACCCAGACCTAGACAGCCGCATTGAGCTCGAACTTAGAAACGATCAAAAAGAGCGCGCCGAGCATTTAATGCTTGTCGATTTAGCCCGTAACGACGTAGCCCGCATTAGTGTTGCAGGTACTCGTTTTGCCAAAGAGCTATTAAAAGTAGACCGCTATTCACAAGTAATGCATTTAGTGTCACGCGTTGTTGGCACACTAAAACCCGAGCTTGATGCACTGCATGCGTACCAAGCTTGTATGAACATGGGCACGCTTGTTGGTGCACCAAAGGTTCGTGCTGCTGAGCTTGTTCGTCAAACTGAAGGTAAACGCCGTGGCAGCTATGGCGGCGCAGTAGGTTACTTAACCGGTGATGGCGCAATGGATAGCTGTATTGTTATTCGCTCAGCTTTTGTTAAAAATAATAAAGCGTATGTGCAAGCAGGTGCCGGTGTCGTGTTTGACTCAGATCCTATTTCAGAAGCAAACGAAACTCGCGCTAAAGCACAAGCGGTTATCACCGCCATAAAATCTACGTATAAGGCGGTATAAAATGAGTAAAGCGAATCCTATCAAAATCTATTTTTTAGATAACTTTGACTCATTTACATATAACCTTGTTGATGAGCTTATGATGCTTGGCTGCGAACTGGTTGTTTACAGAAACAACATTAGCGCTGAGGTTATTTTTAACAAAATGCGCCAAGAGCAAGGCCAAGTGCTATTAGTACTTTCGCCTGGCCCTGGAACACCAAGCGATGCAGGCTGTTTAATGGAGCTTATTGAGCTCTCTAAAGGCCACTTCCCAATGCTAGGCATTTGTTTAGGCCAACAAGCATTAACACAAAGTTACGGTGGAGTAATCGGTCACGCGGGTGAAACCGTACATGGTAAGTCTTCAATTATTAATTTAGGCGAGCACCCTGTATTTGATGGTATGGGCAATACAATGCCTGTGGCACGTTACCATTCATTAATGGCAACAAAAGTGCCTGATAATATTGAGGTTATTGCCCAGTACGAAGATATCCCTATGGCTATTTATCATCATGATGACAACGCATTAGGTTATCAGTTTCATCCAGAATCAATACTAACGCCAAACGGCGCAATGCTACTTCAGCAAAGTGTCGCTTACTTAACACGCGCTAAATAAAAGAGGACATTATGAGTACACAACCAGAACAACCCATAAATGTTCAACACGCTATTGAGCAACTAATTACTGGGCAATCATTAAGCTACGCAGACACCAAAGCGCTTTTTGATGAAATAATGCAAGGTAATATGAGTGAAATTGAGCTAACCGCCCTACTTATAAGCCTTAAAATTAAAGGCGAAGTAAGCGACGAAATTGCAGGCGCTGCAGCCTCAATGCGCGAAAACGCCGTTGCTTTTACTACCAGCAGTACGCAACTTGCCGATAGCTGTGGCACCGGCGGCGATGGCTCAAACACAATTAATATAAGCACAACAGCAGCCATAGTTGCCGCTGCTGCTGGTATTAACATGGTAAAACATGGTAATCGCAGTGTATCGAGTAATTCAGGCTCAGCCGATTTACTCAAAGCCCTGGGCATTAATATAGATATGAGCCCAGAGCAAGCAGCAAAATGCCTTGAGCAAACCAATTTTACCTTTTTGTTTGCACCGCACTATCACAGTGGCGTACGCCATGCGATGGGCGTACGAACATCGCTTAAAACACGCACTATTTTTAATATTTTAGGCCCGCTTGCTAACCCAGCAGCACCTGAAGTGCAATTGTTAGGTGTGTATAACGAAGCGTTGTGTATGCCAATGGCACAAACACTTAAAACCCTTGGCACAAAGCGCGCTATGATTGTTCATGGCTCGGGCACTGACGAAATAGCCCTACACGGCCCAACAACGGTAGTTGAGCTAAATAATGGCGAGATTACGCAGTACACACTAAACCCAAGCGACTTCGACCTTGCAAACTATTCACTTGAACAACTCGCTGGTGAAGGCCCACAATACAACGCAAATGCTAGCCTCGCCATCTTGCAAGGCAAAGGCACAGATGCACATAATGCTGCTATTGTGGTTAACGTAGCTGCTCTTTTATACCTAACAGGTAAAGCAGAAACGTTAAAAGAAGGGGCAAAACAAGTACAAACATTATTAAGTTCAGGGCAAGCCATGAACACACTAAGTGCAATTATTGAGGTAAGTAATGGCTAATGTATTAGACAAAATTGTTGCTGATAAAAAATTAGAACTAATTGAGAGAAAAGCTGCGCGCCCGCTTGAAAGCTTTAGGCATCTTGCAGTGCCTACAAGCCGTAGCTTTTATAAAGCACTTGCAGCACCTGGCACTCAGTTTATTTTAGAGTGTAAAAAAGCATCGCCTTCAAAAGGGTTAATTAGAAACCCATTTGATTTAACTGAAATTACCTCAGTTTATAAAAAATATGCTACCTGCATGAGTGTGTTAACTGATGCTAAATATTTTCAAGGCAGCTTTGACTACCTCGAATTTGTGCGCAGCCAAGTAGAACAACCGCTTATCTGTAAAGACTTTTTTATAGACGAGTACCAAGTGTACATGGCACGTATTTATGGCGGTGATGCTATATTACTGATGCTTTCGGTACTCGATGACGAAAGCTATAAAGCACTGCATGCTGTTGCCGATTCACTTAATATGTCGGTGCTAACAGAAGTAAGTAATGAAGAAGAAGTACACCGCGCACTTGCGCTTGATGCACAAATTATTGGTATTAATAACCGCGATTTACGCGATTTAAGCACCGATTTAGCCACTACTGAAAAACTACGAAAGCTTATTCCGGCTGATAAAGTGGTTATTTCGGAATCGGGTATTTACACCCATCAAGACGTAAAACGTTTAGCTCCATTATGCGATGGCTTTTTAATTGGCAGCTCACTTATGGGCGAGCGTGATTTAGAGCAAGCATGTCGCCGTGTTATTTTAGGTGACAATAAAGTATGTGGTTTAACACGTAGCCAAGATGCACAAGCGGCATATCAAAACGGTGCTGTTTATGGTGGTTTAATTTTTCATCCTAAATCGCCTCGCTATGTCGATTTAGATTGTGCAAGAGAGCTGAGCCAAAGCGCACCACTTAACTTTGTTGGTGTATTTGTAGATGCCCCCATTGAGCAAGTTACTCAATACGCAAGTGTGCTAAAATTAGCGGCAGTTCAATTACATGGCCAAGAAAGTGACGATTACATTGCTGAGTTGCGTACACAGTTACCAACTAATTGCGAAATTTGGAAAGCCCAAGCAATAAAAGATGCATTGCCAACGCCTGTAAATGGGGTTGATCGACACCTTTACGATACGCACAGCGATACACAAGCTGGCGGTACAGGTAAAGCATTTGATTGGTCGGTGCTTAGCGGCGCAACTACACCATTTATGCTCGCTGGAGGCTTAAATCCAGACAATATTAAAGATGCGCTTTTTAAAGGTGCCTTAGGCCTTGATTTAAACTCAGGCGTTGAAGAATCTGCGGGTAAAAAGTGCCCTAACAAATTACATAATGCTTTCACAAGCATCAGAAATTATTGAGGTTAAAATGCAAAATCCAGCTTATTTTGGCGAGTTTGGCGGTATGTTTGTACCTGAGTTACTTGTCCCTGCGCTTAAGCAGTTAGAAAACGAATTTAACAAAGCACAAAAAGATCCTGAGTTTCAGGCAGAGCTAAGTAAATTATTAAACGAGTATGCGGGTCGTCCTACCCCACTTACTTTAACGCGCAATTTAGTTAAAAACCCAAAAGTAAAACTGTATCTAAAGCGTGAAGACTTACTACACGGCGGCGCACATAAAACGAACCAAGTACTTGGTCAGGCGTTACTTACTAAGCGTATGGGTAAAAAACAAGTTATTGCTGAAACAGGTGCCGGTCAACACGGCGTTGCAACAGCGCTAGCGTGTGCCTTACTGGGTTTAAAATGTCGTATTTATATGGGTGCAAAAGACGTTGATCGTCAGCAACCTAACGTATTTAGAATGAAGTTAATGGGCGCAGAGGTTATTCCAGTAACAGCGGGTTCTGGCACATTAAAAGATGCAGTAAATGAAGCGCTGCGTGACTGGTCAGCAAACTACCAAGACGCACATTACCTACTAGGTACAGCTGCGGGTCCTCACCCATTCCCAACAATTGTACGCGAGTATCAAAAAATTATTGGTGAAGAAGCCAAACAACAAGTACTTAAAGCAGAAGGTCGTTTACCTGACGCTGTTATTGCCTGTGTTGGTGGTGGTTCAAACGCGATTGGTATGTTTACCGACTTTATTGACGAGCCAGGCGTTAAATTAATTGGTGTTGAGCCTGCTGGTAAAGGGCTTGATACAAATGAGCACGGTGCAACAATTTGTAAAGGCACAAAAGGTATATTACACGGTACTTATACGTACATTATGCAAAATGATGATGGCCAAATTGAAGAGTCTTACTCTGTATCAGCGGGTCTTGATTACCCAGCTGTTGGTCCTCAGCATGCATTTTTACACGAAACTGGTCGCGCTCAATACGTTGGTATTACCGATACAGAAGCGCTTGATGCGTTTCAATCGCTTGCTAAAAATGAAGGGATTATTCCGGCACTTGAATCAAGCCATGCGTTAGCTTATGCGCTTAAGTACGCAGAGGAGCTAACCGAGGAGAGTGTTATAGTGATTAATTTAAGTGGTCGTGGCGATAAAGATTTAGCACACGTTCACAATGTACTAACTGAAAGAGGTCAGCTATGAGCCAAGTAAAAACGGATCGTTACGGCAAAATGTTTGCAGCGCTTAACGAGCAAAAACAAGGTGCATTTGTACCATTTGTAACGATTGGCGACCCAGGTAAAGAGCAAAGTATTGCGATTATTAAAAGTCTAATTGACGGCGGCGCTGATGCGCTTGAGCTTGGTATTCCGTTTTCAGATCCAATTGCAGATGGTCCAGTAATTCAAAAAGCTAATATTCGCGCGCTCGATGTGCACATTAACACACAAGATTGCTTTGATATTATTAAAGAAATACGTGAGTATAATGCTGATATTCCAATTGGCTTATTATTGTATTCAAACCTTGTGTTTAAACGCGGTATAGAAGCATTTTATAAAGATGCAAAAGCGGTAGGCGTAGACTCAATTTTAGTGGCTGATGTGCCTCTGCATGAATCTAAAATGTTTAGAAAGTCAGCAATGGATAACGGCGTAGACCCAATTTTTATTGCAACACCAAATGCGGATGACGACACACTTCGCCAGTGCGCCTCTTACGGTCGTGGTTACACATATTTACTATCGCGCGCAGGTGTTACCGGTACCGATACTAAGGCACAAATGCCAGCGGGTAACATTGTTACTAAATTAAAAGAATACCATGCAGCGCCTGCTCTTTTAGGGTTTGGCATTTCAACGCCAGATGATGTAAAAGCGGCTCTTAATGCAGGAGCAGCCGGTGCTATTTCAGGTTCTGCCGTGGTTAAAATTATTGAAGCTAACCTTAATGATTTACCAACAATGACCGCTCAGCTAAAAGCATTTGTAGCTGATATGAAAGCAGCGACATCGCTTTAAGCTAACTAAGGCGTGTTTTATACGCATTAAAAAAGGGCATTTAAAATGCCCTTTTTTGTTTTTTAAAAATCAAACGCTATAGCAATATCCAAACGTTTTAAAAAAATTAGTGAGCTTGGTGTTTACCCTCTAAAATCTCTTCAATAAATTTAGCATTAAATGCTTCTAAATCGGCTGGGCTACGGCTTGTTACTAGGCCTTTATCTACACATACTTCTTGGTCAACCCAATTGGCACCTGCGTTAATTAAATCGCTTTTAATACTTGGAAAAGAGGTAATGGTACGGTCGCGCAATTTATTAATTTCAGCTAACAACCACGGAGCATGGCAAATTGCAGCAACGGGTTTGTTTTTTTCTGCGCCAAAAAAGCCATCAATAAAGGCTTTAGCATCTTTATCTTGGCGTAAACTGTCTGGGTTAAATAAACCACCAGGGAGCATAAGCGCGTCGTAATCGGCGGGGTCTGCGTTTGTAACTAGTTTATCTACTGTTACTTTATCGCCCCACTTATCTTCATCCCAGCCCGTAATTTGGCCTTCTTTAATTGATACTATTTCGATGTTTGCACCGGCATCAAGTAATGCGCTGCGTGGAGATAAAAGCTCACTTTGCTCAAACCCATCAGTGGCTAAAATTGCAATTTTTTTGCCTTGTAAACGTGTGCTTGTTTGTAATGTACTCATTGAGATCTCCTTTTTCTTGAAAAATATATTCGAAACACACAGTTAAACAGCATAATGCATGCCGATAACAAACCATTGAAAATTAAAGAATAAATTAGAGTAGAGTTTGTGATGCTATGTAAATTATTTAGAGATTATGAATAATGTACATAAGTGCGAATTTATTTCCAGCTCATATAATTTAAAGCCACCAAACGCGAGGTGTAAAACCTCACCTACAATATATACCCGTAGGTGCGAATTTACTTCGCGCTCATGTAACTTATCTATCAATACGGGGTTTAAAACCTTAAATAGAATTAAAGTAGATCTTTTAACGCCTTAGCCGGTTTAAAAACCGCTTTATTTGCGCCTTCTATTTCAATTGCAGCCCCTGTTTGCGGGTTACGCCCAGTACGCGCTGGGTAGTAACTTAGTGCAAACGTACCAAAGCCATTTATTTGAACCTGATCGCCCTCAGAAAGCGATTTAGTAATTACTTTTTGCAAGCTTGAAAGTGCCGCTTGAGAATCTTTTTTTGTTAATTCACTTTTGTGTGCAATGGCAGCAACGAGTTCTGCTTTATTCATTTTAGGCTCCTAAATACACGCCAAATCAGTGTTGGTTAAGCGTGGGAATATGATGATATGAAAAATACCAAACCAAATTGGTAATAAAGCCACGCAGGCTAAGGGTTACAGGGCAACAAGTCAACCTTGTAGTTGCTAAGCTTTATGTGGTAAAAAGCCTTTGACTCTTTTTTGTATAATTTAGGTAGTATATGCACGCATTAATTGAATACATCCCACTCATACTGTTTTTTGCAGTTTTTAAGCTAGTCGATATATACTGGGCTACCGGTTTATTAATGGCCACTACGCTCATTCAAGTTGCTTATAGCTATTTTAAACATGGCAATGTGCCTACTCGTCATTGGATATTTTTTGGCATTGCTGCCGTGTTTGGTACGTTAACGCTGGTACTTCATGATGAGCAATACATAAAATGGAAAGCAACACTCATATACGCAGGTTTAAGCTTAACGTTACTTATTAGTCGTTATGCACTTAAAAAAAATCTAGTTAAAAAAGCGCTTAGTTCAATACTCGAAAATGCTAATGATACAAAACAAGCCATTGTTGTCCCAGGACCGTTATGGGATAAGCTTAACCTAATGTGGGTTGCTATAACTGCTGGAATAGCAGCACTAAATATTTATATTGCGTATAATTTTTCGCTCGACTTTTGGGTTAATTTTAAAGTGTTTGGCTTAATGGGTATTACCTTTGTGAGTATTTTTGCCACTATCATTGCCTTGTACAAATACCTCCCTAGTGAAGAAGAACCAGCAAAGTAAGCCCCCTCGTCATAAAAGTGTCGTCTTAGCTTGTTAGCTTATTAAAAAAACAAGTTGAGACGACCTTGAACGCTAATCAATACCGTTGGTTTGAATTTACCCTCATTTTTGTATTTCTGCCTTTATTGGGCTTTGGATTACGTGAGCATTTAGCTAACTGGCTTATTCCTGCGCTTATTATACTTATGAGTGTGTGTTGTATGTTGCTACTGGGCGATCCCCATTTTAAACGGTTTAGACTCACAAGCCTTGGGCAGTTTTCTGCTGTTAAAAAACGTGTGTTTAGCTTCTTTTTTTTAGGTGCGCTGTTCTCAGGTATGTTTTACGGGATTATTCATCAGGGCAACTGGTTTACCCTTCCCCGCAACTCGTTTAATGATTGGCTTTTACTGTTGCTACTCTACCCAATACTGTCGGTTATTCCTCAAGAGTTAATATTCAGAACGTATTTTTTTCATCGTTATAAACGCATCATGCCAAAAAAAGCAGTGCGTATTATAGTTAGTGCGAGTGTATTTGCATTGGCTCATATTGTGTATGCAAATTGGATTGCAGTAGCCTTAGCTTTTTTAGGTGGCTTACTGTTTGCTTATACCTATGCACAAAGCCGCTCAACCGTCGTGTGTGTTATTGAGCATAGTTTATGGGGGATGTGGATGTTTACACTCGGGATCGGCAGCTACCTTGATTCAGGCGCATTTACCTAATATAACAAGCATTAAAAAATCCGATACTAGAAAACTAATATCGGATTTTGAATATTTCTAAAACCACTTAACTAATGGTTAAAATAACGATTCAAACTCACCATTTGGGAATAAAACACCAGGAATACCACGTACTGCAGTAACATCGGCTAGTTTAGTATCACCAAAATATAAACCGCCACTGTAATTACGGCCCTTTTGCTTTACATCTAACCAACGTCCATTTTCGCCTTTCGCTATTAGATTAATGTTGCCACTAACATCACGAATACGTAAATCTAAAGCACGATTTTTTATGCTAACAAATATATCTGTAGAGGTAAGCTCTGATAAGTTTTCAACATCGCCCACGTAAGCAAACTTAAAACCGCTTGCACCACTCAGTGGAAAATCTAATTCAAAAGTAAATGCTAAATCGTCATTATCTTCACCAATAAAAGGCGAAGCCTCTATTGCAGTGATATGAAATGCAGTGTTTTGAATGTCACTTACGTAATCACCATTAAAATCAAAAGTAGATAACGTCGTAGACTCTTCACCTAATGAATTAACAAAGCGATTTAAGTTTAGTGATAAGTCACCTTCAAGTTTACCAGCGGCTTTATTGATAATTACATTGGTAGTTACCTGTGTAATACCTGTGTCGGCTTCTGGATTTAATTCACTTTGAGCATCTATACCATCAAACTGAATTAGCAACTCACTTACATCTACACTTAATACCGTGGCACCATTTGTGACCGTTGCACTCATTACACCTTCAATTTTATTACCTAATACACCACTTACTCTAAATGTTGGAATTGATAAATCAATTGTTATAGGTAAATCATCATATGTGCCAGTTATAGCCCAAGTATAAGGTGATTGGCTGTAATCAATATCTAAGTCACGAAGTTTATATTGTCCTGATGGTGTAGAGCCATCAGCTAGTGGTGAATAATTTGTAATAACTTCGTTTAAAGCATTAGTAAGTGCATCAAGGGTTCTTTGTGTGTCTTCATCAAACGCACTTTCAAGCTCAGCAAATTTTACGTCTAATTCATCTGAATAGCTTTTTTCTTGAAGTCTTGCAGCACCTATAATATTTCGTGTATCAACAAGTAACTCTCTTGAATCTAAGCTTTGAACTTCTGTTGAGCGAGCCTGCCATTTTGTAAATGTAGTTACACTTGCAATTGTTTGCTTAACTTGACCAGCTACATTTTGCAGTAAAGCATTACCTTGGTCGCTAAATAAGTTATCTGTAACATACTGCGCTGCTAAATCGCTATAATCTTGCCATGCCTGTTGGTCAGTCTCTAAGTTAGTAAATGCATTAAAAGCACTTTCAACACTAAACGAACTATCAGCAACACCAGCTAAAATTGCCGCGTAAGTAAATGCATTAGTAACCATTTCTGCTTCAACACTTGCATTTAAATTGCTGTGCGTTAAATGATAAAAAGGCGTGGCTGATAAACTAGCTTGCGTAGCACTAAAGCCTTCATCTGTAATTGCTTTACTCAATGGCGATAAATAAACCGTATTTACACCTGGTGCACTAAATGCATCTGCTTTGTAATTAAGAGTAACGGCTGTCAATTCTTGGTAGTCTATTAAACGGTTTGCGTTTAAGTCATTTACATCACCACGAACTGTTCTGCCACAACCTGTAAAGCGCGGACAAGGTAGAGCAGTATCACTCGGTATAAACTCAAAACTATTAAAAGTAAGTGGAGTTACACTTACACTCGCAGTATTGATGTTTTCAACTTCAATTGATTCTTGCACCACCCCGTCGCTATCTAAAACATTAAGCGTGCCCTGCGGTGATTGCCAATTAGATACATAAAAACTCACAGAAGAAGATGTAGCAATCTCACTCACTGCAACAGACTCTGAACTGTCACTGTCTGATGAAGAACCACAACCTACCAATGCAATAGCTACCCCTAAGGGTATAATTTGTTTTAACATCTTCATTCCTTAAAACTTAATGTTCACGTACCAATTCACATTAGCATAATAGGCTTTATCTAAATCTAGGCTATCAGTTTGTAAATTAAGACCAAAATACTCGTTTTCTATACCAACTAAAAATGCTTCACTTTTTGTCTCGTAGCCTGCCTGTACTTTCCAATGATCCCAAAAGTGTATACGGCCTTTTAATTGGCTGAACGTGTCTTTGTCGTAACGTTTTAAAGTTAACTGAGTCGAAAATCGGTCGTTTATTCTGTAATCGGCAAATGCTTGTAGTCGCATTTCCATTTCGAAATCATGAGATACCGTATTTCCAAATGCAGATGTTTTTAATGAAACTGTTGGCTGAGTAATAATATCGCCGTTGTCATCTTCGCTAAATGGAATTTCAGTAGTTTGACCCTTTACAGAGCCGCTGTCTTCGTACTCTGTTTTATAGAGCAAATCTTTTACGCTAAAACCAACTTGAAGCTCATCATTTACTTGCCAATCAGCAAAAATATCTAGGCTATATCCAAGTCCTTCAGGTTTTTGTGACGGTGAAAACTTTTTAAATAATATGTCTTTTGAAAAGTTGTAATCAACAGTTACAGCGCCTTCAACTTCATCACTATAAATTTCACCATTTACAGTGGCATCTTGATAGTGTGAGCTGGCAAAAACAGAAAGTTTAGGTGTTATTGTTAATGCATTTTTATCTAAAAATTTAAAATCATAAGATACAAATACACCGTTAGACGTTGCTTGTTTAGCATCAAGGTAATATGTATAAAATCTATCTTCAAACTCTAAATCATTTTTTTCGGTATGAGTATATTTAGCTGTATCAGGATCAAAGTTAAGAACATAGTCGTAACGACTTTGTAAACCTACCTTAAAATTACCGTAGCCAACACCTACTTCAAATATATTATAGGTAAATGCACTGTCACCCGATTTTAATGGAGCATCAAAATCATCTACAAAAGCTTGTACTGGTTGTGCTTCTGTATAAATTTCTGCGTCAAAGTGGGTAAAAATTTGAAATTGGTTATCTGCGGAAGCAAGAGGAGAAATAAAAGCTGTTGAAAATCCTAACAAGAGAATTTTTTTTTTCATAATTTAATCGCTTTCTATAAAAAAAGGGAAAAGCGCTGCTTTCCCCTTTTATAGTTTAAATATTACTTAGATGAATCAATTAAATCAACATCAGTGTAATCAACTACGTCACCATCAATGTAAGTAATTGAAAGACCGTTTGTTGTTTTAGCTGCAGTACCAAAAGACATCATCATCTCATTGTACATAGCCATAACGTCACCAGTATAACCTGCACTTTCATTACCAGTAATAGACAACGTGTAACCCATTGCATTATTCACTGTAATAGTTAAAGCACTTGCTTCTTCCATGTCGCTGTCAAGGTATGTAGTCATTACTTTAAAGTCTACATCACCAGAAACACCCTCTAATGTAATAGAGCCTGAATCTGTTGCATCATCAGCTGTAATACTTAACATACCAGTGAAGCCAGAATCACCATCCATAATTTCAACATGGTTAGCCGTTTCAGTCATTATGATTTCTGCATCATCTACATTGTCAGCAGTTACTGCGCCATCAAAAGTAAATACTAAACATGAATCGATTTGAGTAGCATCAATTGTACCTGCTGCAAAATCAACACAATCTGTAAGTGCTTGTGTTTGTGTAGCAGCAGTAACAAGCTCAACAGATACGTCATTCTCACCTTTTAATGTAGCGCCCCAAGCAACAACAAGCTTGTCGCCTTCATAAGAAGCCGCTGCATTAATCATCTCACCTGTAGTAGCATTGCTAAGCATTAGCGTAAGATCATCTAAGCTGTAAGCATAGTCCCAATCAGCATTGCGAGTTGATGTGCCTGTACCTGAGTTATTACCCATTTCAGCTAATTCATCAATTACGTCTGCAAGAATATCTGCTGCATCAGCAACTGCATCAGCACCAGTGCCTGTAAGCACAGTCATAGTCGATAATGACTCTGATGTAGCTTTAACAGAAGTTAGTACTTCAAGTTTTGCAACTGCAGTTTCAGCAGCAAGCTGTAGATTATAAGCTGTTACAAATTGCTCGCTAGCTAGTTCACCTTGAGCTACAGCAGCTGTTTGCATAGCTGTAAGCGTATCAATCATTGCTTGTGCGCCTTCGCCTTCAAGTTCTAGGTAGGCATTAGCAGCAACAAGTGCTTGCTCAATAGCAATTTCAAGTGCATCAACAGCAGCAGCAAAATCAGACGCAGCAGTAACTGCAGTCATTGCAAGCTCAAGAGCTTCTGTTGCGTTTGCAGCTGTATCTACCATTGCACTTTCTGCGTTAGCAAGTGCGCTAGTAGAAGCCGCTTCAGCTGTGTCTGCTACTGATTTTTTCTCATCAGCAACGTCTGCAGTGTCTTCAGCAACTAGTTTTGCAGCAGCAAGAGCCACATCAAACTCTGTAATCGCTGCTTCAGCTTCAGCTACTAGTGCAGCTAGTGCCGCGTCGTATGCAGCGGTGTCAGTTACAGCAACAGATGCATCTGTTTGCAACGATGTTGCAGAATCAAGAACTTGTTGGTAATCAGAGCTTTGAGTAACTAACGCTTTTGCAGCAGTTACATAACCTTGTGATTTAACGAAAATAGAAGCCGCTTTAGCTGTTAAATCAGCTGTAGTAGCTTCATTTTTTAGTAATGTAACAGCACTTACAAATGCAGCTGCGTTATCAGCTGTAAGAGCATCGCCACCCATTGCTTGAACATCTGCAAGTGAGCTTTGAGCTGTTTCAATGCTCATCTCTAATGCAGTAAGTGCAGTTTGAGAAGCAGTAACTTCTACTGTTAAAGCAGCTGCTAGAGCTGTATAAAAGTCATCTCCAACTGTACATTCTTCGCCAGTACAACCAATTACTTCTAGTGCTTTTTTAATTTTCACTGCAGCGGCTGCAAGACCAGCATCAGTTGCTGCACCATTTTTAACAGCTTTATCTTTAGCAGCTTTTGCTTTTTTGGCAATACCTACTGAATTAGCGGCAAACGCATCAATTTGTGCCTGTGTTGCGCTAGGGTTGTTAGCAGTGAATGCCGCTTTTAAAGCGTCTTCAATTGCAGTTTCATCGCCCGTTGCTATAGCAACAAAAATATTTGCAGTGTTTGTAATAGCTGTTTGTAACATTGTAGCTATTGCAGCAATACCAGCATCAGTATTACCTTTAAACTGGCCTGATTTAATACCAGCTTTAATGCTGCTCATTACATCACCAATTGAAGGTAAACCTTGAATTGAAGATGAAAGCTGTGCAATTGCTAAAATACCGTCAGTAAGTTCTTCTTCGCCATCAACATCACTTAAATCTACAGCGCCGCCGTTAGATAAATCACCAATAATAGCTGCAAGTAAAAGTGCAGCGTCTTGACCCATTACTTGTACAACAGTATCTAAGCTTGCTTTAGCAATTGCGTCTTCATCTACACTTGAACCTGAGTCAAGAAGAAGAGCCGCCACTAACGATGTTAAGAAAGTAACATTAGCTTTATAAAAACCTGCAACATTAGGACCGCCAGCAGCACCGCTTGCACCAGATGTATCTGCTTCAACAGCTGGAATAAATTTAACAACTGAAAGCTCTAGGTCAGTTTTGTACCATTCGCCAAACTCAATCGCAGTATCGCCATCATTTACGTCATCTTCTTCTGGCGCTACATCGTAATCGCCACAACCTACGTAAGCATCACAACGTAAAAAGCTATCATCGCCTTCTGCAGACGTTTTAACAGTAATGTAAACTGGTCCAGTAAAGTCATCATCTAAGTAGATGCTGTAACGGCCGCTTTCATCAGTTAATACTTCAGGGTTAGCAGCAATTTTACTTGCTTCTACTGCAGCATCAGCAGCACTTTGTGATAATGCTTCTTCAGAAAAAGACTCTGCTTCTGCTGAAGCAGCTGAGCGAAACGCAACAGGAACGCTTTGACCAGATGCATCTAAAGTCATTACAGTTACTACTGCACTTTTCATTGAACCTTTAACAGCTTTACCTGTTACTTCAATGTTGAACTGTGCATCACCTGTTGCAGTAAAAGATTCTACAGGTGTAACAGGAATGTTTCTGTCATTGTCCGAACCACATGCTGTTAAGCCTAATGTAAGTGCAACTGAAGCTGCAATAGGTGTAAATTTGATCGTACGCTTTACCATTTATTTCTCCTTGATAGCCTGGAATGAGTATCAGAAATTAGTTTAGTTGATAGTGGCTTGTGTAAGCTTTTATGTTTGAAAAGCATTAAAAAAGTACACAATCATAACCTTTGTTACCAGAACATTAAAAATACCATTAAGCTATATAGTTATGCTACATATTTATACGTTTTATAGAAGTATTTATCTTTATTCTATGAGCTACTTCTTTATCAGCATCTCTATTATTCAACAACCTATAGACACTCATAAAGAACCAGCACATATTGATACAATATATTCACTTTATTAAATGAATATTACATACAATTTAGTTTGTTAATTATATTCTTCAAGTAAATGCGATGGATGAGAGCTAAAAAAGAGGATAATTCGAAAAATTAATAAAAAAGGATTGTTTATATGGAGGGTTAGTTGAATGTACTTTAGCTAAGCAAACGTTTATAAAACTTGTTTACTCAACTAAAGTAAATGCTTAGTTGCGTGTAACTGGGTCAGTTATTAGTAAGGGACTCTTACAACCCCTTCCATTAATACCCGTGCACTTCGACTCATACTTGCTTTGGTAACTAGCCAATTACCTGCACTACTTTTAGCCTCTGCACCTACTTTTAGCGTGCCCGACGGATGACCAAAGTTGACTTCACTCAATGCGCCGCCACCAGCGGCTATATTTACGAGTGTGCCTTCAATTGCTGCGGCCGTGCCAATAGCAACCGCAGCTGTACCCATCATGGCATGGTGCAGTTTACCCATCGACATAGCGCGTACTAACAAGTTGATATTTGCAGCTTCAATAATTTTACCGCTAGATGCTTTGTAATCTAAAGGTGATGCAACAAACGCAACTTTAGGCGTATGTTGCCGAGCTTGCGCTTCACTAATATTAGTGATTAAGCCCATTTTAACAGCGCCGTAAGCACGAATGGTTTCAAGCTTTTCAAGCGCTGCAACATCGTTATTTATATCGTCTTGCAGCTCTGTGCCGGTATAACCAATATCAGTGGCGTTAATAAATATGGTAGGAATACCTGCATTTATCATCGTGGCTTTTAGAGTACCAACACCCGGTACTTCTAAATCATCAGCTACATTACCAGTTGGAAATAACGCACCATCGCCATCAGCGGGGTCAATAAATTCAAGTTTTACTTCAGCTGCTGCAAATGTAACGCCATCGAGCTCAAAGTCGCCGGTTTCTTGTACTTCGCCATTTGTCATGGGGACATGCACTAATATGCTTTTTTTAATATTAGCCTGCCACACACGCACGATAGCAACACCGTTATTAGGTACTCTGCTTTTATCGACCAAACCATTACTAATGGCAAAAGCACCCACTGCTGACGTTAAGTTGCCGCAGTTACCGCTCCAATCTACAAAAGGTTTATCTATCGCCACTTGACCAAACAAGTAATCTACATCGTGGTCAGCTTGCTCACTTTTACTTAAGATTACGGTTTTACTGGTACTTGATGTAGCACCGCCCATGCCATCCGTTTGCTTAGCATACGGATCGGGGCTGCCAATAACGCGCAGTAATAAATTATCGCGCGCCTCGCCTGCTACTTGAGCAGGCTTTGGCAAGTCAGTTAAATTAAAAAATACACCTTTACTGGTGCCGCCACGCATATAGGTTGCAGGCACTTTAATTTGCGGTTTAAACATAATGCTTGCCCTTATGCAGATTGCGTTGCTTCTAAAAAGTCTTGTGCAAAGCGTTGTAACACACCACCAGCCGCGTAAATAGAAAGCTCTTCTTGCGTATCAATACGGCACTTCATAGGCACAGTGAGTACTTCACCATCTTTACGGGTAATACTTAAATTAACGGTGGCACCTGGTTTTAAATCGCCCGCTACATCGTACGTTTCACTGCCATCCAGCTTTAGAGTTTTACGCGTTGTGCCTGCTTTAAACTCAAGCGGTAAAACACCCATACCAATTAGGTTAGTACGGTGAATACGCTCAAAACCTTCAGCTGCTATTACTTCAACGCCTGCAAGTCTTACGCCTTTTGCAGCCCAATCGCGCGACGAACCTTGCCCGTAATCGGCACCGGCTACAATAATAAGCGGTTGCTTACGCTCCATGTAGGCTTCGATTGCTTCCCACATACGGGTATTAGTACCTTGTGGCTCTAACCGTGCGTAAGAACCTTGTTTAACTGCGCCGTTTTCGTCAAGTACCATTTCATTTAGCAGCTTTGGATTTGCAAAGGTTGCGCGCTGCGCTGTTAAATGATCGCCCCGGTGCGTTGCGTACGAGTTGTAGTCTTCCTCTGGGACGTTCATTTTGGTCAGGTATTCGCCAGCAGCGCTGCTTGCCATAATTGCGTTTGATGGCGATAAATGATCCGTTGTAATGTTATCGCCAAGAACTGCAAGCGCACGCATACCGGTCATTGTGCGCTCACCCGCAAGTGCACCTTCCCAATAAGGAGGGCGACGAATGTAGGTGCTTTCTGGGCGCCAGTCGTAAAGTGGGTCGTTATCTTCACCGTAATCTACGGTTAAATTAAACATCGGCTCGTATACTTTTCTAAACTGCTCTGGCTTAACGCTTTGCTTAATTACTGCATCAATCTCTTCGTCTGATGGCCATAAATCTTTAAGCGTAATATCGTTGCCTTGTTGATCTTGCCCTAGTATCCCTTTTTCAATATCAAAGCGAATAGTACCTGCAATAGCGTACGCAACAACTAAAGGAGGTGACGCTAAAAATGCTTGCTTAGCGTAAGGATGAATCCGCCCATCAAAGTTACGATTGCCCGAAAGCACCGCTGTAGTGTATAAATCGCGTTCGATCACTTCTTTTTGAATAACAGGGTCAAGGGCACCGCTCATACCATTACAGGTAGTACACGCAAAACCAACAATGCCAAAGCCAAGTTGCTCAAGCTCTGTTAGTAGGTTTGCATCTTCAAGGTATGATTGCACCGCTTTTGAGCCCGGTGCTAATGAAGTTTTAACCCAAGGTTTGCGCATTAAACCCTTAGCATTTGCGTTACGGGCAAGTAGTGCAGCGGCAATTACATTGCGTGGATTACTAGTATTAGTACAGCTAGTAATAGCGGCAATAATACATGCGCCGTCTGGCATTAAGCCTTCTTCATTTTCAACAACGCCCGAAATACCTTCTTTAGCTAAATCGCTTGTCGATACACGGCGGTGTGGATTCGATGGACCCGCTATATTGCGCCCCACGCTTGATAAATCAAACTTAAGCACACGCTCATATTTTGCGGTTTTTAAGCTATCGCTCCAAAGGCCTGTTGTTTTTGCGTAGTTTTCTACAAGGGCAATTTGTTCTTCTTCGCGACCTGTTAAACGCAAGTAATCTATTGTTTTATCATCGATATAAAACATGGCTGCAGTTGCGCCAAATTCAGGCGTCATGTTCGAAATGGTTGCTCTGTCGCCAAGAGTAAGCGCATCGGCACCTTCACCGTAAAACTCTAAATAAGTAGAAACAACACGTTGCTCACGTAAAAATTCAGTAATAGCCAACACAATATCGGTTGCGGTAATACCGGGTTGGCGCTTACCTGTTAGCTCAACACCAACAATATCAGGTAAGCGAATATAAGAAGCACGGCCCAGCATTACGCTTTCAGCTTCAAGCCCACCTACGCCGACAGCAATAACGCCCAGCGCATCAACATGTGGCGTGTGGCTGTCGGTACCAACTAAGGTATCTGGGAATGCAATGCCATCTCGGTTTTGAATAACCGGCGACATTTTTTCAAGGTTAATTTGATGCATAATGCCGTTACCCGGTGGAATAACGTCAATATTTTTAAAGGCAGTTTTTGTCCAGTTTATAAAGTGAAAACGGTCATCATTTCGTCTGTCTTCAATGGCGCGGTTTTTTTCAAATGCGTCAGGATCAAAACCAGCATGCTCTACCGCTAACGAATGATCCACTATTAACTGCGTGGGTACTACCGGATTCACTTTTGCCGGATCGCCGCCTTTGGCTGCAATTGCATCACGCAAACCGGCTAAATCAACAAGTGCTGTTTGCCCTAAAATATCGTGGCACACCACACGCGCCGGATACCACGGAAAATCTAAATCTTGTTTGCGCTCAATTAGCTGATTAAGTGCATCGGTTAACATGGCAGGGTCGCATCGGCGTACTAGGTTTTCGGCAAATACACGTGATGAATAAGGTAGCGTGGCGTATGCACCTGGCTTAATTGCATCTACGGCTTCTTGGGTATCGTAATAGTCGACATTTGAGCCCGGTAGAGGTTTACGGTATTGGGTATTATTAATTATGGTCATGGTAAGGGTTCGCTAATTTGGTGACGGATGTAGTACCAATTTTATGGAGAGTGTAATTGGTATTTTTCAAGAAAGGCTTTAGGTTTGTAGTTGTTTTTATTATATAAAGCATTAAAGCCGTAAAAGGTGAGCCACTGGCTCACCTTAGTTAAAAATAATTAACTTCTTGATTCGATTGGTGTGTAACTACGTGCATCAGGCCCTGTGTAATCGGCACTTGGGCGAATAATACGGTTGTTAGCGCGTTGCTCTTTTACATGTGCAGTCCAACCAGTAACGCGGCTCATTACAAATATTGGCGTAAATAACTTAGTCGGAATATCCATAAAGTGATAAGCAGATGCATGGAAAAAATCGGCATTACAAAACAGTTTTTTCTCGCGCCACATAATCTCTTCACAACGAACAGACACAGGGTAAAGCACCGTATCGCTCACCTCTGCCGCTAGTTTTTCAGACCATTTTTTAATAATTACATTACGTGGATCAGATTCGCGATAAATCGCATGGCCAAAACCCATTATTTTGTCTTTACGTTCAAGCATGCCCATTACTTCTTGCTCAGCATGCTCAGCACTTGTAAAACCTTGAATCATATCCATAGCGGCTTCGTTAGCACCACCATGAAGTGGCCCACGTAGCGTACCAATCGCGCCTGTTACACAAGAGTGAATATCAGAAAGCGTTGATGCACACACACGACCCGCAAATGTAGAGGCATTAAACTCATGCTCTGCGTATAAAATTAGTGATACATTCATCACTTGTGCAAATAAATCACTAGGTGCTTTGTCATGTAACAGTGTTAAAAAATGTGCGCCAACAGAGTCGTCATCAGTTTGTGTTTCAATGCGTACGCCATCATGTGTAAAGCGGTACCAGTAACAAATAATACTTGGGAACACAGCAATCATACGGTCAATTGCGTCGTTGGCTTGGTTAAAATCAAGCTCCATTTCAAGGTTACCCAACATTGAGCAGCCCGTGCGCATTACATCCATTGGATGCGCGTCTTTAGGAATATTTTCAAGCACGATTTTAAGTGCATCTGGTAAGCCGCGTAAGCTTTTAAGTTTAGCTTTATATTCTGCTAATTCGCTTGTAGTAGGTAACTCACCACGTGAAAGTAAAAAAGACACTTCTTCAAACTGCGCTTTTTCGGCAAGTTCACTAATATCGTAACCACAATACGTTAAACCAGAACCACTTTGTCCTACAGTGCACAATGCTGTTTGACCAGCTACTTGTCCGCGTAAACCCGCGCCGCCTAATGCTTTATCTACCATGATTTTCTCCTATCTTAAATTTGTGTGTGATTTTATTTTTTAATAATTATTATTTGTCAGATTTTGATGAAAAAAGGGTGTCGAGTGTGTTCTCGTACGTGTGGTAATCTAAAAAGTCGTAAAGCTCAGAACGCGTTTGCATATTTTCAATTTGGCTTTGTTGTGAGCCTTCATTTAAAATTGCTGAATACACGCTTAGTGCTGCTTTATTCATGGCTCTAAATGCACTTAGTGGGTAAAGCACCATTTCAACGCCTACATCGCTTAACTGCTCTTTTGTGTAAATAGGTGTTTGGCCAAACTCAGTAATGTTTGCCAAAATTGGAACGTTAATCGCTTTTGCAAATGCTTGGTAATCAGCAAGGTCGTGCACGGCTTCTGCAAAAATAGCGTCAGCACCGGCTTCAACACAGGCAGCTGCACGGTCTATCGCGGCGTTTAAACCTTCTTTTTGAAATGCATCGGTACGCGCCATAATATAAAAATCGCTATCGGTTTTTGCATCAACCGCCGCTTTAATGCGGTCAACCATTTCACCTTGGCTTACAATTTCTTTATTAGGGCGATGACCACAGCGCTTTTGCGCTACTTGGTCTTCTATATGAAAACCCGCCGCACCGGCTTTAGTCATTTCTTTTACTGTGCGTGCAATATTAAATGCCCCACCCCAACCGGTATCGGCATCAACAAGTAGTGGTAAATCGCTAGCACCTGTAATACGGCGAATATCTTCAAGCACGTTATCAAGGCTTGTCATGCCTAAGTCAGGCATACCAAACGAGGCGTTTGCAACACCGGCACCTGAGAGGTAAATAGCTTGGTGACCCATTTTTTCAGCCATCATCGCTGTGTAGGCGTTAATAGTACCTACTACTTGTAACGGGCGGTTATTGGCAATAGCGTGTTTAAATTTTAATCCTGCTGACATTACTTTCTCCTCACTTTGAACGGTTGCTACGTGGAGTAACTTATAGTTTTAATCTGTAATTGTGACTGTTTAACTGCTCTACTTAACTTTTAGCCGTTAATAAATCAAATTTGGTTTGAATATTTGCTTGCGATGCGCTTATGTGGCGCTTCATAAGCATTTCAGCCAGTTCGCCGTCGTGGTTTTCAATGGCGTTAATAATCGCTAAATGCTCATCAAACGCTTTTGATACACGCGGCCCCACCATGCCCATTTGTACACGGTACATGCGTATTAGTTGATAGAGCTCATTACACAGTAAATGAATTAAATGCGCGTTTTTACTGCCTTGAATAATACGGTAATGAAAATCTAAATCGCCGGCTTCTTGATAATAAGATTCGCCCTCTTTAACACGTTGTGTTTGTAGGTGCTGATTAAGTAATTGCTTTAAGCCTTTTACTTCCTCGGGTTCCATATTGTCGGCAGCAAGCCTACATGCCAAGCCTTCAAGCGAACTACGAACTTGGTAAACTTCAATCAAGCGTTCAGCGGTAAGGGCAACTACTCGGCAACCTACGTTAGCTTTACGCTCAACAAGGTAGCAACTTTCTAGGCGATTTAACGCCTCTCTAAGCGTTGCACGGCTTACACCATAACGTTTGGCAAGCTCAGGCTCTGATATTTTACTGCCTTGAACTATGCTGCCTTCAACAATCTCACGGCGCATATCTACAAATACTTGATCTGATGCGGTAGTTATAGGCGCTTCGTTTAAAAATGTGTGTGTCATAAGTTATTTTTTAGATTGTCGACAATTAATGTGGTTACTATGGGCTTATTAAAAAATCATGTCAACCCTTAAACCTATCAAAATGGCTAAAAAACACACCTATTGTCGACACTATTAACCTAAAGTCGCATAAAAATGGTTTTACAATGGACTAAAACAGTGAAGTGTCGACAGCGTAATAAATCAGATGTTACGCTTTTTAGCGCTGAAAACACCTCGCATAAATGCTATTATCGCGCTTTATTTTTATAGTATGAGCTAACGCGTGAACGCCAACACTTTTATTCCTGAGCACTTTATTGACGACGTAAAAACCTATTTACCAGCGCATCTAAACTTAGATGACTTTTTAAATGCGTGTCGCAGGCCCCTCAGAAAATCTATCCGCGTTAATACATTAAAAATTAGCATTGAAAAATTTGTAGAACGTGCAACTGAAAAAAATTGGCTGCTAACCCCCATACCTTGGTGCAGTGAAGGTTTTTGGTTAGAACGTCCCGAAGATGAAGAGCAAAACCTAGCCCTTGGTAATACCGACTTACATCTAAGCGGGGCTATGTACGTACAAGAGGCAAGTTCAATGCTGCCCCCTATCGCATTAAAGCAAAGTATTGAACTCGCAGACTCTCAAAATAACACCATACTTGATATGGCATCAGCGCCAGGTTCTAAAACATCGCAGCTAGCAGCTCTTATGGATAACCAAGGCGTGCTTGTTGCAAATGAGCTTTCGTCATCTCGTTTAAAGGTACTCAGCGCTACATTAAAACGCATGGGGGTTGGTAACTGTGCGCTCTCGCACTTTGATGGCGTTATATTTGGCAACTACATGTTTGAATGCTTTGATAGCATATTATTAGACGCGCCATGCTCTGGCGAAGGCACGGTACGTAAAGACGCCGACGCACTAAAAAATTGGTCCATAGAATCAAACATACAAATAGCCCAAGTACAAAAAGACTTAATTAAAAGTGCATTTTACGCATTAAAGCCAGGTGGCACCTTAGTGTATTCAACCTGCACACTTACCCCACTCGAAAACCAACATGTGTGCGATTATTTACTCAGTGAATTTAGCGACTATATAGCGCCTGAGTCACTCAGTGATTTATTTGAAGGTGCAAGTAAAGCAACAACAAGTGAAGGCTATTTACATGTATGGCCGCAAACATTCGATAGCGAAGGCTTTTTTATTGCTAAATTTAAAAAGTACGCAAGTTGCGATAACTCAAATCAAACTGTTAAAAAAGGCGCGTTTCCGTTCAACGAGTTTGATAAAAAGCAAAGTGCCGCGTTTATGCAATCGCTTAAAAAACATTTTGGGATAACCACCTTGCCAGGTAATTTAATGCAGCGTGATAAAGAACTGTGGTTATTTCCACAAGGGTTTGAAGCCGTGCAAAATAAAATTAAGTACGCACGTTTAGGTATTCAAATTGGCATCATCCATAAAAACGGCGTAAGACTAACGCACGAATTTGCTACAGTGTTTGGTAACAAGTGCAAAACGAATATTTACGCGCTAAATAACGAGCAAGCCAATGATTATTTTCAAGGTAAAGATATACGCTTAGCTGAAGCAACTCAAACAATAGGTGAAGTAGTTTTAACGCTGTGTGGTTGCCCTATCGGGCTGGGTAAATGGCAAAAAAATAAGATCAAAAACTCACTACCACGCGATCTAGTGCAAAATACGCAGTTAATAAGCTGGGGTTAAACTAAAGTACAAATTACGCATAATTAATCTAATCCTTTGTTATCAAATGTAACTAGGTGGCAAAATTAGTTATGCTTTATTGAGTAGCTTTACTATAGTTTTAAGTACTTTCTTCTTCTCCCTAACGAACCAGAAAGTTTTTAGTTAACGCTAGGCTCAATTTAGAGTCACTTTATAGCCCAGAGGTTTTTACAAGCCTTTGGGCGTTTTTATTTGCAGTTTCTTCTGTAAACAGTACTACTTCTTACTTTTTCAAACGCCTTACCAAATTGTAAAGATAAACAAAGAATTGGCAAAGCATCAACTTGCTTAGCCACATCAAAAACTTGATAAAATTTATAACCATATTTAACGGCTAAATTTAGTTCAGCAACATACAATGCTTTATACTTTGGAGATAGTTTCTGCCAGTTCATTAGAGCTATTTGAATAATACCAAGCTGCACATCAAACTTGTACGGCCCAAATTTTTTAGCCTGCTGAATATACTCATATACTCGTTCTGTAGGCCCTTCTTGATAACTAACTACTTGTGCTAGTGCAATCCACGTTTCTGACCATGTTTGCCTTAACCCTAATGACTTTAATAGATCTTTCTCTGCTTGTTGATAAACCAAAAGCTTATTGTTATTTTGCTCGCTATTCACAGCTAGGTTTAGCATTTTTATATATGCACTAAGTTGCCAGTAATGTGGCTGTGAAGGGTCCTGGCTTGTTGCAAATGTAATTGCCCTATCTACAAGCTCTAGCTCTTCAGGAGTAATTGTCCTTTCAGGCTGCTTTAAAATATTGAGGGCATTAAAATACCATGTATTTGCACGCATACTTTGTAAGCTTTGATAACCTATAGCTAATGTAATAACTGCAAGTATAGCAATTTGTGTGAGGCGGTTTGTATTTAAATTACTCATTAAACAACGACTCAGTTAAACGCTTAGGATTAGTAAAAAACAAATGATGTGCATCATTTTGACCTATCAACTCCTCGACTATTTTTTTAGCTTTACTTAAAATAGGAGGCCTACGCTTAACTGAATGAGCATCAGATGCAACATAAGTTACTAAACCCTTTTCTAGCATATCTATACTAATATTTTTTGCAGTTTCGCCCCATGCACCTTCAATGCTTGAAGCCGTTAATTGAAACTCACATCCTAATTGCTTTAAACGCTCAATATAAAAAGGATTTGCTTGAATATCGCGATTACGCTCAGGGTGAGGAATAATCACCTTTATATTTTGTTTAGCTAGCCAATTTATAAACTTATCGTAACCTTGCGGTACATGCGAGTGCGGGAGTTCTAATAATAAATAATTTACTGAATTAAGTGTACCAATAAACGGGAGTTTATTACTAAGCACTAAACTCATTAGCTCTACATCAAGCCTAACTTCAGCGGCCACAGCTAGTTTAATACCAATATTATTTACTAATGCCTGTGCTTTTAAATTAGCAAGTTCGCTATACAATTGCGAGGCCGAGTTATTAAATCGCCCAATATGTATATGTGGCGTGGCAACCATATGGGTTATTCCATCATTTTGTGCAATATTCAATAGCGCTAAAGAATCACTTAAATCTTTAGCGCCATCATCTATTCCTGGCAAAATATGAGAATGAATATCAATCATAGATTTGCATTTAACTATGCATTAGGTTGTTCAGGTTTTTGCGAGTAATCATAATAGTCGTAATAACCATGGCTATGCTCGTCTTTACTTTTACTCATATCTACTTGGTTAAGCACAATACCTGCAACATGAGCTTTAGATTCAAACAGACGTTCAATACCCGCTTTAATCGGTTTAATTCGTGTAATATCCGACTTAACAACATAAATTACCGAGTCTACACTCTGTGCAATAACTAAAGCGTCACTCACAGCCTGTGTTGGTGGTGTATCTATAATTATATGGTCATACTTAGTTTTTAATATATCGAGTACTTCACTAAAGCGCGTGTTAGATAAAAGCTCTAATGGATTACCTGGGATCTGCCCGCTTGGCATAATAGCAACACCCGACTGCCCATCTACATGAACACACTCACTTAACTGCTCAGTACCTACGATTAAATTACTTAACCCCGGATGAAATACCGGTATATCGAAGCGCTTAGCTATACTTGGTTTGCGCAAATCGGCGTCAATTAGCAATACTTTACCCATTTGAGCAAGCGACATAGCTAAATTAGCTGAGGTCGTTGTTTTACCCTCACCCGGAGCACTTGATGTTACGGCTATTACTTTATGATCGCGCTCTAACTGAGTTAATAGCAAACTAGTTCTGAACGTTCGTACCGACTCTGCAAAACGCCTATAGTTATCATCCAGATAAGCATGTATCGGAAACACGCTATTTTTGGGTGTTTGTACATGCGGTAAAAGCCCAAGCATACGCTGTGCTAACTTACTTTCGACATCACTTTTAGTTTTAACGGTATCGTTAAGCGCGTCAAATATAAAGCTCATGACTACTGCAAAACCAAAACTTGCCACAAAAGCTAAAATAACAATTAATTTTTTATTTGGTTTTGCTGGATCATTTGGGGCATAAGCTCTATCAGTAAAACGTGCAGCAGCAGAGCTAAAATCACTCGTTACTTCTGTTTCTTTTGAGCGAGATAAAAACGTGTTAAATATACTGCGATTTGTTTCTACTTCACGTTTTAATTGGTTGTATTGAGTTTCTTTGCGGGTAATATCTTGATATTCGGCACGAATTTTAACTAAATCACGTTCAAGCGCGCTAACGGTACGTGTTATCCGGTTTAGCTCTTTTTCAATACCCGTAATAAGGCCTTTAATTTGTTTGTTTAAATTATTTTTTACCGTTGCTAACTCTGCTTTAGCTGAGATCATACGCGGATGTTTAGGGCCGTACACTTCGCCTAAATCACTGAGTTTACGCTCTACTAATATAACTTCGCGCTTTACGTCCTGTATTACTTTGTGGGATGTAATTTCAGGCATACTCCCTAATAACTCCAAGTTATTATTGCCGTACTCAGTTATTACGCGATTTATACTCTCAAGATTATTTTTTTCATTGCGCGCTACAATTAACTGTTGTGATATTTGCTCAAGCTCTTGTGTGGCGAGCCCAGCTATACCTTCAATATCAACTAGTTTTTGCTTCTCTCTGTAGTTTTGTAAGCGCACTTCTGAGTCATCGAGTTGAATTCGTAATTGCGATAAACGCGTATTTAACCAGTTAGAGGCTTGTTGAGTAATCCCCATTTTTGCACGCATTTGGCTATCTATATAAACTTCACCAACGGTATTCGCTACAAGCGCTGCTAGTTTAGGATCGCTCGATTCAAAGCTAACTCTAACGAGTTGAGTTTTAATAATAGGCGAGACTGAAAGACGTGACTTAAATACAGCTAATAAACCAAGCATTTCTCGTTCTGCTTGTTCTTGTGCATCATATACCGTTTCTTCCTTTTTATTTAAAAAAGGGAGTTGCTCTTTTATCGCTGTTTTAAGTTCACCCAACGCAGACGGCTTAGCTATAAAGTCTGTATGCGCTTTTAAATTAAGCTTAGTGATTACTTCGCGGGCAATACTGTCCGATTTAATCACCTCAAACTGCGTCAGATAATATTCTTTTTTTGTCGAATCAAGACCGTATATCTCTTCAAAGCTTACTGCCTTAGTTTGCTCAGCTTCTATAAGTAAAGTAGCAGTTGCAATGTATTTTGGCACTAAGGTCAAAGCCACCATAATAGTTAACAAAGTAACTACAATAGCAAACCCTAAAATACGCCATTTAGCGAGTTTAATTACATTAAGGTAAGATCCTAAATCAATAATTTCTTCATTATTACTTAGGTTTTCATTTGTTTGGTTCATTAAATACTGCCCTGTAAACTGCTTAAAACAACCGTTGTTCAATTTTTATGGTATCGCCCGCTGCAATTTGGCTATTTAAACTACCTTTTTGTTGCTGCTGTTTAGTTTGCTCTTTAAATATGTATATTTTATCAATAGAGGCGCGCTCAGTTAAACCACCGGCAAGCGCAATCGCTTGATTAACTGTCATTGCGGGTTGATAAGGATAAGCGCCTGGCTCTTTAACTTCACCATGAATATAAAAAGGTCGGTATTCAATTACCTGCACATATATATTTGGATTTACTAAATAATCAGGTTTTAAACCTTGTGTTATAACTTGTTCAACTTCAGAAGTGTTAAGACCAGCTAATTTAACTTTACCTAAAAAAGGATAATTAACTTCCCCACTATTACCTAAAAGTGCAGTAACCTCTAAATCGGGTTGGCCAAATACTTTTATTTCTACCTTATCACCAGCACCAATTACATAACTTTGCGCTGTTTGCGCAAAGCTAACACTACTAAATATTAGTAGTGTTAAACTAAAAATAAACTTCATTAGTTAGCCTTTAAAGCAAACGTAAAATTAACACCTACAACTACTCGATCGAACTCAATTGCATTTTGTGTAGAATTTTTATCAATAAAATCGACATAAGTAGAAACCATACCAAATCTACTCGCAATATAATTTAAACCTAAGCGTGCACTTTTAGTTTTATCTTTTCGGCCAATATCACCTGTGTATTGCTCGTCAATATAAGTAACTCCTACAAGCGAACTTAAATAATCGCTCCAGCTATGTGTCCAATTAATACCGTAAAAACTTTCTTTAATATAATCGCCTTGTACTAGCGGATCTTTAGCTGAGCGACTTGTTGTTAATTGCACTGTAGAATAACTAAGTGGCTGCCAGTTAACCCCAGCTTCCCAACTTAAACCGCTAAAACTCTCACGTTCATTGGCACTAAAATCTTTATTTTGATAACCCAATTTAAATGAGCCTGAGGTAAGCGCGGTTGCTTCCCACTCCATACCAAGCAGCACCTTTACGTCGTCTGAGTCACGTGATATGCCGCTACTTGCTAAAAAATCGTAACGGTAATTTTCTTGCTTAACTTCTAAAAATGTACGTGTGGCAGCTTGAGTATTGTAATAACCGGTAATACCAACTAACGATTTATCATAATCACGAAACTGTGACACGGCTCTAAAATTTTGATATTTTTTACTATAAAAACCCGCGTTTAAAGCAACTTGTGCTTTTGAGCTTTGCGCACCATATTCATAGCGTGCTGTAATATTTTGCTGCTGGTATTTTACAAGCTCATTTACTGCATCCCCAAGGCCCTCAGTTAAACCACTGCCACGCGGCTCATAAAGCCAGTCGGCTTTACCATTAACATCTAGGCGATGCTGGCTGGTAAACTCTTTATGTACACCAACACCAATATTTACTTGGGTAAAATTATCAACGCTCTCCTTATTATGCAAAGAGCTACTTGTGCCTAAATCAAGGTTGTAACTATCGGGGCCGTCTTCAATAGCTGCCTTTATATTAGGGGTAATGGTCCAAATTGTACGTGACTCTTCATTTTCTGGCGTACTAAAAAAGTTATTATTACTGCTTATACCCGTTTGTAACGTTGGCGTAATTTCGGCGCCATCTTTAGTTATAAAACTACCTGGTTTTAAATTAGCAGCCGCAGGTGCTGCGACCCCTACACTTAACAAAGCAAATATAGGTGCAAGTGTTTTAGTATGCATTCGCATTCTTAAATCCTTTAAAAATTGTCATAAAAATAATTTTTATATCAAACCATAACGACCAGTGCTTAATATAATGTAAGTCAAATTCAACACGTTTTTCCATTTTGTTCAGCGTATCAGTTTCGCCGCGCCATCCGTTAATTTGAGCCCAGCCTGTTATACCTGGCTTTGCTTTATGCCTAAACATATAAAACTCTACTTTTTTACGGTATTCCTCATTATGGGCAACCGCATGAGGCCTTGGCCCAACTATCGACATATCGCCTTTTAAAACATTTATAAATTGCGGTAACTCGTCAAGGCTTGTGCGGCGTAAAAAGCCACCTAAAGGTGTAATACGCACATCATTTTTTGTGGCTTGCGTTACCACTGCACTGTTTTCTGTAACACTCATTGAACGAAACTTCCATACTTTAATTTTACGTCCATCAAGCCCGTACCGGTCTTGCTTAAAAATCACAGGGCCTTTTGAGGTGAATTTAACAGCAAACGCAATTGCAACAAGTACTGGAGAAATCAGCATTAAAATAATAGAGGCAACAATTATATCTTCAGTACGCTTTATAAATTCACGAGCACCTATAAACGGTGATTCAAACACACTTAATGTGTCAACATCCCCCACATGCTCAATACGAGCATGTATTAAGTTAGATATTAAAAAGTCAGGAATTATATGCACATCAACCGTTGTATCACCTAACTGTAATAAAATATCGGCAATGCGTTTATCAGCCTTCATTGGCAATGCAATATACAACACACCTATTTCACCATTACGCGCTGCATTAACAGCATCTTGAATACGTCCTGCAACATCATGTTTTGTTGAGTTTTCAAAAAGTCGCTCTGGTTGCCTGTCATCATAAAAACCTAAAAACTTAAAGCCAAGTTCGTCATTTTTAGTAATCTCGTTATATAAATGTACTGCTGACTCGGTAGCCCCAACAATGGCAACATTGCGTAAATTTAACCCTAGTTTACGTCTACTTCTTTTAAATAAGTATGCAGCAAGGCGCCAAGCATATAAAAAAGTTACGCTTAACAAAAACCACAAACCCAGACCAATACGCGAAAGCGACTCAGTAAACTTAAATGCAAACGATATAACTAATAAAACAGAAAATGCAGCAAATAAGGAGCCCCAAGCACAAAGCACCATAGTTCTAAATTTACCAGCACGCCAAGAGCGATAAGCGGAGAATATTTCAGCACAGTATAAAAAGCTTAAAGCAACGGTTAAAACCGAAACCATATAAATAGGAGTGAGCTCAAAGCTATAGAACAAAGCCGAGCACTGAAAGGCTAAAAACAATGCAAAAATATCGAATAATCGATAAAAATTTGCATCAGACGAGCCATTAGGCTTAAACGTCCTTGAAGATGTCATACTATGTATCCCTATAGATATCTTAAAAGTGAAATAAGCTCCACAAAACTGTGCGGCAAATGTTACAGTATCATACTAAAGTATTCAACATTAAGGATGACTTTATATATAGTAATATTATGTAAAATGTCTTTAAGTAGCGAGGAACTTACACAAAACAAAACAAATATAAACTTACATAAACATTTATAAACCACCTCCAAACAGAAGCATCTTATTTTTATTTAAACAAATCTTTAAACCAAGCCCATACCCCAAAAGAGTAATTACTAAATATATCAATACCTAAAGCCGACTTAACTAAATAAATAATAAGCAGCAAAATTGTAATAACAAAAAAACTAAACATAGATATAGTGATTGCCTGCGATATAGCTGCTATTTTTTGCTCTTTTTTACTAAGTTCTCTTCTGTTACGACCAGCCAGTAAAACAAAATAGTATCTGTATTTAAAAAACTTAATTACACCTCTGCAATCCACAGCATGCTTACCCCACTGCCTTGCACCTATAGCCACTTTTAAATGAGCTAGCTGCTCTTCAGTAAAGCTATCTTGCACATTACTAGGCATACGATTTAGTAAACTGCGTATAGCTGGATCTGCTTTTAATTTCGACAAACGTAAATCCTACTTATTTTTGAAATACAAAATGTTAATAATATAAACAATAAAAAAAGCCAATTAAAACTTAATTGGCTTTTTAAATAAAAAGTAAATATTTACTTAATTGTACTTGAGCGATATGTATTATTATTTAACCAACTAGGTTTTTCGACTTTAGGAATTTGACCATCTTGAGATATATTAGTTTGATGGTAAGAATGCTGATTCCATATTCTAGTCGCATTTTTCCATGGTTTACTACTATCAGCAGCGCCATATACAGTTACACCGTTGTTAATTGACCAGCGAGAATTAAAGTTATTAGAAACAACAACCATTTCAGCGTTATTATCACCTTCTAAATCGACCACAACTGGATACTCCCATAACGAGCCTGTTGAATTATTTATAGATGATAAAACGTCACCATTTCGGCCATTTAAAACTCTAACAGTCAGGTGTTCTTGAACTATTACTTCATCAATACCATCGCCATTAAAGTCATAAGCACTAACACCTATTTTGCCACTTCCTTCATCATCATTAGCAACCGACCAAACTAGCTCACCCTCTGCATTATACATGTCAATAGTTTTATAACCTGCAAATACAATACCTAAACCGCCACTATCTAAAAAGTTAGATATAGCTTGAACACCACCACCGCTGTTTGCAGAGTTACTTATTTCCCACTTAACGTTACCGTTATCTTCAAGAGCAACTACTTTGCTTTTGTTTGAAAGCGCAGCTGTTGCAGGTATAGACAAAATAATCTCTGGTTTTTCATCGTTATCAATATCTGCCACTGCAGAAAACCATACTTGATCTTCATCTAAGTAAGACCATAAAGTAGCATTGTTATTATCATAAAGTAATCCACTAGTTAATACTTCTTGAGCACCATCGCTGTTGAAATCAAAAAAGATAGACGAAGGTGACCAATTAGAAGTAAACGAAGAACCAGTATCATAATTATAAACAGCATCTCCAAGTGAAAACTCTGGAAAACCATCATTATTAATATCAGCAATAGCAGCTGCACCTATAGTATCCCAATTACTGCTAGCTTTTTCGATCTTCTTTTTTATCAACCCATTGTTATCAACAACAGATATAAAATCATCGAACCTACTTGAAACTACTATTTCAAGCAGACCATCACCGTCTAAATCAGCAACAGCAGGTGAATACCTTGCGTCAGCAGCAACTCCTCCATTATCGTAAGCCCACAACTCTTTACCATCTAAGCCACTGAGAGCTCTTAAAGTACCATTTGAAAGATCGTAACCAGAAAAAGAAACTATAATAATGTCAGCAATATCATTGCTGTCGATTATATTATCATTATTGTCATCATTTAATTGCGCCACTACAGGAGTAGAAATCACTTGGATAGACTCAGATAAGAACTCACTAGAACTCCATTGCCATTTAGACTCCATTGCAAACGGTGCTATTGGTTTAGCAACAGGTGGTAGAACACCTTTAAACTCGCCCCCTAACAACGCCATTGAACCACGAAAACTCTGGCCTATCACAGGCATTTCAGCAATACCAAAAGAGGCTTTAATATCAGCATAAGGAGCTAAAATAACGCCTTCCCAGCGGCTACCTTTAATATTAAGATTTTGAGCATCAACAAAATTGAATACAGTTGTAGAAGCATGCTTTTTTAACCTTGCAAAGCTTTTACTTCTTACATTTACATTTACATTTTGATCGCCTGTTATATTAAAAATAACAGTAGCGCCTTTAGGTATACCACGAACCTTAAATGTATGGGCTTTTGCAAATAGCTCAGCATCTACATTAAATACTTGAGTTTCAGATGTACTATCACCTTTTAGGTAAAGCCCACCCCACTTCCACTTAGCTATACCTGTTTCGTCAAGCTGATTGAGTTTTGAGCTTAAATTTTTATAGTATTCTTCTTGCTCATCAAAGCTAAACGGGAATGCAGACTCATCTTGGTGGCTTTTAATGCTCGAGCCTTGCTCCATGCCCCAGCGCACACTCCAATGGGTGTCAATACCACCACCGGCAAACATGCTACCAACAAACTGTCGACCACGCTCAAATTCAATGCCTGTTTCGCTGATTAAGTAATATTCATTAGGGCTCGATGGGCGATTATAGCCAACACTGTACACACCTTTTAAATTAATATCGCCAGCAGCAATAGCGCCATCAGCACGGCCTACATGAGACTTAAACTCGTCAAATACAAATGCAGAAAAGTTATTTGCAACACCTAAGTCTGCTGCTAATGTTTGCGAGCTAGCTAAAGTAAGTGCAATAATTGCGCTTAATTTCTTATATTTATTTAATGATTTAATCATTTCTTCCCTCGAAAATAAAAAGTGCATTATCATGCATCAAATTTAAAGTAACCTTTATTAATGATTACTGTTCCTAAAACTAATTCAGGGGATTATATATACAAACAAGATTAAAACAAACAAAATACTACAAAAGGATTACTTTCCCACTCAAGCAACAGGATTAAACGACAAGAAAAGCAATAGTCAATGAGCAATGAGGGGAAAGAGCACAAAATAAAGCACTAAAGAATTAGCTAATGTTTAATTCAAGTTACTTAAATAAGCGGAAAAACACTCTCACAGCCCCTTATAAACTAAATCAAATTACTTTATGAAATATCAAGAAGAAATTTAAATAGCAATAAAGGGTTATAGGCACTTAATTACAGTTACCTCTTTATTTTTGATGCTGATGTCTATACCTGCCACATTAACTGACTAAATTACCACCTCTAGAGCAAGTAAATAACTCAAATAAGGTAACAAATAAGGTAACAAATAAGGTAACAAATAAGGTAACAAATAAGGTAACAAATAAGGTAACAAATAAGGTAACAAATAATATATGCGCGAAGGAAGATTGAAAATACTAAATGCAATAAAGATGAAAATTCAAGGTAGAGCCAAGATAAAAAATAATTCCTAGCCCTTTTACAGTATAACTTTAGTTTAGATGCAACACTCAACATACCTCAGAGATAAAATTTAAGTGTATATGTTTAAATATAACTCTATTGTTCTATGTTTTTTATAAATAAAATCCTATTTAAGATTAATTTATCGTATTACTATTATTAGCGACTAATTGCAAAATGCTTTTGGTATTTAGTATTTTTACTGTAATTAATCAGCTCAGAATAAAATGCAGTATTTTGACCAAAAGCCTGCGTGCAAGTCTGTTGAGCTAAAATATCGTAATCGGCATTTACCTCTAATATTAGAGGGCCATTTTCAGACAAAGCAATATCCCAACCCAATGATTTAAGGTTTGGAAACTGTAAAGCTGCTTTTTTAACAATATTAATAATTTCATCCCAATATGGAACCGTTAGACCAGAAAAAGCAACGCCTGTATTTGGGGGCTCTGAATATAGATTCTTGCAATAGTCGATACCTAGTGAACTTAATTTTCCAGTTTCAATATTAATATTAACGCCTATCCCCCCAGATTTCCCAGACCAATTATCGACCTTACGGCCATTCCTGCCAATGCGCAAATAGGCTGAATTGATAATCGCTTCACCTGTTTTTGAAAGTAATGAATCCACTCTTATTGTATTTACTGACTCAGGATGAAGGCGTTGATTAAATGAATGCTGTTGTATCTTTTCTTCAATTAAATAACTGCAAGCCGATTCAGAGAATATTTTTTCTAATAACTCTGCTGAGGTATAAGTAACGCCCGAAATTTCAAATTTTTTTAAAGCATTGGTATTAATATTAATTACATTAACACCAGCGCCTTGAGATGAGTCAATTACAGGTTTAATAACAATCGCGCGCGCAACAATGGAGTCCAAAACATTCTCAGCATTTAGGTCTATTGACTCATTTCTATATGTGTTATGGGAAATTACATTTATTAACTTGGCCGTTCGTATATTAGAATCAGCCATCAACTTATGAAATAAAAACTTATCATCGGCAAATACTGTATACCTGCAATCATTCAAGTGTTCTCGTCTAAAGTCAGCAAAAAGTAACCCGGTTGAATATAACTTAACTTCGTCTAAGCTTTTGCCTTTTTTGTATCCATCATATTTAAAATAATTATGAGGCCAATATTGTATCGCCCACGCTAACAAGTACAGCTCTTTAACTTGTTGTAATAATGGCTTTCTTTCCTTATCGCGAAGCATTTTCACTACAAATTCGTTATAGAGGTAGGCCACCCTACTTTTATTAATGACATTTAACATATTAACTTCCTTTTTTAACTTTAAATTTATCTCTTAATAAAAGTATTAAAAACCTTGAGTTTGTTTCTAAATAGCGCTTCCACATCCTACCAGGCTCTTGGATTACTCTATAAAGCCATTCAAGCCCTGCTTTTTGCATCCACTGTGGTGCACGTTTTACTTTACCGGCAACCACATCAAATGTACCGCCTACCCCCATAACAAAATCGACACCAAGTTTGTTTTGCCATTTATTAATAAAATTTTCTTTTTTAGGCGAGGTAATTGCAACAAATAATAACTTTGCACCTGATTCACGTATTTTATTAACAACAGCTTCCTCATTATCCCCCTCTTTATTTCCAAAGAAATAACCATCATGGAATCCAGCGATGTTTAAATTAGGGTTTTGTGCTTTTACTTTTTCTACTGTTTTGCTTACAACCTCTTCGGTAGCGCCGAGTAAAAAAACAGGGAAGTCTCGCTTTGCACTCATGGCTAACAGCTCATGGAATAAATCAACACCAGCAACACGCTCTGGTACATTGTGCCCTAAAAAACGTGCGCCAAATACAACACCCATACCATCAATATTTATTAAATCGCACGCTTTAACTGAATCAGCTAAAACAAGATCTTTTTGCATATTAACTATTTTGGCTACATTAACCACAACATGCTGCAAAAATTGCTTTTGCTCAATTCTATTTTCAATAAAAGAAACTGTTTCTTCCATTGTTGCTATATCCATAGGCGTTTTTAGAAATTCAATTCGTTTCATTTTTATATCCGTTTTAAAAGTGGTTCAGCTTCTACTTTGTTAACTAATTTTTTGACTATGTTTTTGACTATGAAAGTAAGCAAATGAATAATAAACCCACGCTTGGGTCCAACGTACGTAGTTTATTTTATTAGTAAAAAGCTTATTTTTTTGATAAATAAAGCGCTGCTCTTTTGATAAATACAGTGTTTCAATAGATCGATTTATTATTTTTTCAGCCATAGCAAAGTCATCGACTGTTTTACCTACTTTTAATAACGTAAAAATAGCTTGCGACACACTATGCATGTCTAATGGATAACGGTTGTTATTATAATATTTAGCGGTACCGTCTTTTTCGAATAGGTGCTCTTTATAATATTGCAATCCTAGCTTAATAGGCTCTTCAAATTCATCTGTATTTAGAGCATCACTTAATAAGCGTAATGCTTCTAAATTGTAGCCGGTGTGAAAACCGTCTATAAATTGATGATGATGGCGAGCGCCATAAACCCAAGAGCCATCAGCTCCCTGATCTTTTGCTGACTGACGAGCAGCATTTAAAGCAAGCTGCTTATAATGTTCATTGCTTGTAAGTGTAGCCACTTTTGCTACCCACGCAGCACCCCATAGACTTGCGTTATGTACAAATGTATTTTCACCTGGTATGTAGCCAAAAAACTGTTTATCATCACTTTCTTTGTATAAAATTTTAACAATAAAATGAGCACTATCAAGCGCTGGTTCTCTATATTTATTTCCGCCGGTCACTTCACTTAATGCGTATAAAGCTTGTGCCACATAAATAGTAGTAATAACGTTGGGCTTACCCTTTGGCACAAAAAAAGCGCGTGCATTCCAGTCAAAATGATATCCCCAACAACTATGCTGCCATATAGATTTATCGCTTTGTTGGGTGAGCAACCAATCAGCTAATTTTATAGCTTCGTCTAAGTACACTTGATCATAGGTGGCTTTATAGTCTTCCAGTAAACCTAAAATAAATAAGCCAATTCCTTTAGGATTACGTTTTTTTTGTACCCCACATAATGGTCTTAAATTTACTGCAGAGCGTTTGTGTAACTGAATCCAAGCTAGGCCTACAAGCCCCTTTTTAAAATAAGGGAATAACTCAAATAGCTTACTATTGAGCCCATCAAATGGATCTTGCCCTGCATAGTCATTGCTTTTAGCGATAAGAAACATTTTTTTTGTTATTAAATCGACCCGACTGCTCATTTCTCGGCCTTCAAAATTAATTGCTGATAGTAATTCGATAAACTTTGTGCAACCACATCATCTTTAAAACACTCTAAAAACTTAATCTTAGCTGCTTCGCCAAATTTAGTCCGCTTATCTGAGTTCTGCGCCAGATCACTCAACGCATCAGAAATCTGTTCGATGTTGCCAGGCTTCACCAATAAGCCATGAACATTATGTGTAATTGCATCTTCTACTGCACCAACAGGAGTTGTTATAACAGGTAAGCCTACCGACATAGCTTCAAGAATGCTCATTGGTAAGCCTTCAGCATAACTCGGGAGTACTACAACATCAGTCTGGGCTAACAAGGCAATTTTTTGCTCTTTATCAAGCCAACCTAAAAATGTCACTTTGTCAGTGACATTCAATTCTTCACTGAGTCTTTTTAAGGAATCCATATCGCCATTTCCTGCTATCATAAGCCGCGCATTTCTATATTTAACTGTTGAAAATGCAACTATCAAGTCTTTGATTCCTTTACGATCAGAAAGCTCTCCCATAAATATGAAGTTACATGTTTCATGACCATTTTTCTTAATTTTAAGCTCAGGTACAGGGTTATATAGTACGTCCCACTTTTTCTCCATTACCTGATCTAATGTTTGCTTCCAATAACTACCTAAACATAATCGAAGGTCATAAAGACCAAAAATATAGTCTATATATTTACGTTTTATCCCCTTACTTTTTTTATAATATAAATCAAGTACTGCCGCATGATTTTGGTAAATCATGGGAATCCCGAATACTTTAAGCCACAATGCATAGTAGCTTTTCCGAATAACGCTACCTCCATGAATATGTGCAACCTGAAAATCATTTAATAAAATTATAAACGGAAATTTTAAACATGAAAAAAGTGAGCTTATTAATTGAACCAATTTACTACCCGATTCTCGAGTAGAAAAGTATTTTATATTGAATTTTTCATTTAAATAGTCACTTTCCTTGAATGTACTAACAACGCTAGAAATACCTCCAACGCCCTTGTTCGAAACACTTATAACTAAAATTTTATTCTTCAATTTTATATTCCTTTATAGTTTTACCTTATAATTTTCTTTAAACTTAGCTTCGAGGCCTCCTAGTGCAGACTGTAAACCATTAATACCAAACAATGTATTTATCTCGATAACTATAATTCCAGTAGATGTTAAAGCAATATCCCAGCCAGTTAAATTCAAAATTATATTTTCATTAGCAAGTTCTAATATTTCATTCTGAATATTTAACCAATTAGGAATTTTTAAATTTTTAAATTTAAAACCGGAGTCTGGATGTTCATAAAAACGCTCTAAACCATATTCTTGTGTCGCATAATCTCTAAAAGCGTGACCGGTTAATAAATCAATACCTATAACAAGGCCTCCTGCAGATGTATTGTCTATTTCGCTCCCCTTCGACCCCATCCTAAGCGTTGTAGCTATTATCTCTACTTGCCCTTGAGTATTTCTTTTTGTAATAACTCTAAGTGTATTTACACTGTGAGCATAGACGGCTTCGATATCCAAATGCTGTGAAATAGCTTCTTCTATAACAAAATCACCTTTCAACTTACTCACATAATCAAAGTTTAACTCTAAATCAGAGCCTTTAATTTTATAAACATCGTCTTGCTTTTTAGCAATTAAAATTCCGCTACCCCCGCGCCCATTTGCAGGTTTAATAAATAGCTTAGCACTATGGGAGGAGCTTAATAACTCTTCAAAACTATCGTTATTTAGTACAATACCTTTTGAATTAAAAATGTAGTGAGTCTTTTTCTTAGCTATGACATTTGCCGTTGGGAAGTTCATTCCATCAAACAACACATCCATTACTATTTTATCTTCTACAATATTAAGTAATGCTTTAGAGTCATCATACTGCGGAAATATAACCTTATAAAAATAATAACTAGGTATAAATTTTTTCATTTCATGTAGGGTAAGCGAGCAATTAGTTGAGTAAAAGTCATGATTAAAATATTGCAAAGGAAAACATCCCCAGTACTTTTTCAAAGATTTTATTTCGAACCTTATAACAGCTTTGTCTTTCTTTGTAGTAGATTGTTTATACCTTAGCATATTAGCTTTAAAATTTTGTTTAAACCATAAAGTATAAATACTTCGTAATTTTTCTAAAATCTTATGCTTTATTATTGAATCCCATCTCATATTAGTTCCTGTAATTTGAAAACTCAGTAAAGCTTTAAAAAGCAAGTAGTATTTATAAGATAATTTTTTAGGCTTTATAAACCACGTCTGAATATAATAGTAACTCTATTTTTCCTTATACAGAGACAGTAATCGAATTGTACTTATCAAATTCATACTAGGGCTGTTGATCTTTGTAGTACACATATCAATCAGTCCACATTGGTAGCCACATCATAGTGAGTGCTAAAGCGAGCATGGAATGATAGTTTCGTTCAAGCTTCTCATATCTTGTGGCTATCCTTCTATATTGTTTGATCCTACCAAAGGCATTCTCAACTAAATGCCTATATTTGTACATACACCAGTCAATATATTCATTACCCACTAAACTGTTATCCTTCCGTGGAATAACGGGTGTAGCGCTATTATCACGAATAAAATCTCTTAAATTTTCACTATCGTAGCCTTTATCTGCGACAACCACATTACTCGTTGAGCAATTGGCTACGAGTGAATCTGCATGGACGATATCATTCATATTTCCATAGGATAATTCATAATAAACAGGCAATCCTCCGCTATCTACTGCAGGATGAATTTTAGTAGAATTGCCCCCTACTCTTACCGATTGACTCATTATCAGCGGCTCTTGCACCGCAACTATGCTGATGAACCCTAACAATACTGCCATCAATAAAGATCCAATCCATATAAGCATAGTGGGATAACACACGAATTAATTCATTCAAAATATCTTTTTTGGACCATAAATTAAATCGTCTATAGATAGCACTCCACGAGCCTAAATAAGACGGTAAATCTCGCCGAGGAATACCGATACGCATCTTATACAATATGCCTTCGAGCGTTTCTCTATGCTCAGGCTTATTATAAATTCGACCACTTAAGTACATTACTTTTGATAAGATATTCCATGTCGCGTCTGTTAACATCAATCTTGGCATGAGGATTCGGTGTAACATTTTTTAGCGAATTCAATTATACCTTATCCTAATGCTGTTTGTTTTTCATACCGAAAAGATCAACACACTCTAGTAAGGCATATTAATTTAAGTCGAACTGCATAACAGCTTTGCCATAATTAAAACAGCCCTACTTTATTTTGTAAAATATTATAAATTAACTGTAGTTGAGGAAGGATAGCCTGCTGAGAAAAATGTTCTTCAAATTTTATCTTCCCAACTTCAACTAATTTTCTATTTAGTTCTCGATCCTGTATCAAATTAATTATCGCCTGCGCTAAGGCTTCAATATCACCCGCATTTACTAATAAACCATCTTTACCCGATTCAATAGCATCTGGTATACCTCCCGCATATGTCGAAACTACACAAACACCGGCAGACATAGCTTCAATAACCCCCATCGGGAAACCTTCGTTATAGCTTGGTAAGCAATATATATCAGCAGTTTTTAAAACAGATAATTTTTTATTTCCACTAACCCAACCCAAAAACTTAATTGAGTCTAAAACTTCAAGCTCAGAAGCTAACTCAGTAAATTTTTCAATATCGCCATCACCTGCTAACTCTAACTGAGCATTAGGGCATGAAATTTTCACTTTTTGAAATGCTCGGATCAAATCTCCAGTCCCTTTTCGCTCACCAATACGACCAAGAAAAACTACTTTCCCACACTGAGAATCACAACCATCATTTGAAATGGGAATTACAGAGTTATATAAAACTTGAAAATGCTGAGTAGATGGAAACGTTTCAGCTGCCCATTTTAACCATTGGCTCGATAATACAAGTACTTTATCTACCATCATAAATGTATTTCTGATATGTTGCTGTTTATCTTGTGAGCACTCGCTTGAATAAAAATCTCTAAATTCAGCACCATGTAAATGCAATATCACCTTTACACGAAAATACTTTAACAACCTTATTAGAAAAGACTTTCGACTATAGCTCCCTCTAGAAGCCATATGCATATGGGCGATTTCAACCTTAAAAAATAGTAGTAAAAAAATAATTTTTGTAATGGATAAAGCAAAAAACAGCTTCATCAAAAAATTGCTAACACCTGGTTTATTTACTGAAACTAATTTAATATTATTTTCATCTATAAAACCCATTTCACAATAGCTGTTAATAACAGTTGAAATACCACCTTGACCTTCACGTTTTGGCCCGATCATTAGATTAATTTTTTTCTTCACTTTTATCCCTAATATTACAAATAGCTTGTCGCATTTTGCCACTTTTTGTTCGCTGAATACTTTTAACTACTTCAATAGTTACATCTATGGTTTGTCCCAAGCGTTCTTTAGTATTTTCAATCAATATAATACGTTCATTTTCACCAAAAATCATTTCATCTACCATAACAAGGACATGGACAGTCCCAAGCGACTCCTGGTGAAATTGACATCCGAGCAATCCAACTACACCTTTGGGTATGTGATTTAAGATGTGAATTTTTTGGCCATCTTCGCCTATTAAAAAATCTCCTATTCTTCCTTCAATTTTTTCTATAATAGGGAATACTCTGCCACAAGGACATGACTCTTCATCAGATAAATAAACATGATCACCTGTTCTATATCTTATCAATGGAAAGTAATGGTTATTAAAATTAGTACCAACAATTTCGTGACGTCCTGATTCATCAACAGGTATTAATTCTACATGGGAATAATCGGTCAAAAGGTGATAACTTCCATTCTCACACTGTCCGATCGCAGCTACTCGTTCAAATAAACCATACCAATCGAATACTTTACATTGAAATCTAGTTTCGATTAATAGACGATCTTCATCAGACAAAGACTCAGAGGAAGTTAATATAGATTTTATTTTACCGGGATAATAGCTATCGACTAACTCTAAATATCTTGCTAAGGCAGTTATGGATGATGGATAAGCTTGTATAATATCAACACCAAAATCGAACATGGCATTTATATAACCAGGTATTGTATTTGCGGAAATGTGGAATGAGGATAACAAAATCATATCTTCAAAATAAGAATAACGCCAAAAAGGCGCTTTCTTTTGGGTAAAAGGTACAACCATGTCACCACGGATCCATGCTCTTTTATCTCCTTTTTTATAACCGGCCCATTCGCGCTGGCGATCAAAAAAAGCTTGTTCTCTATTCACTGCCATTAAATCTTGATATATAGTCAGAGGACTTCCTGTTGTTCCACTAGTGGCACCACTAATCACTACTTTAGGTTTGACATCAGAGATAAAAGCACTGGGGTTACTCCGAACAACGCTTTTATCTATAATAGGAAAGCTATTAATACATTTCTCTGATGATAGATGTTCTTTATAAAAATCAACATTATTTAGAGCATTATCAATGCAAGATTTAAGCATCGCACCGGAATAAGATTGTAATTTATCAGCTGATCGTTCATTTTCATGAATAATGCATAGAGTCTCTTCTGAAAAGGTATTTTTCTTTAATTTAACACGAATAAATCCACGTATTGTTAAAATACAATTTTGGATAAATATTGGTGTCATTTTATATATTTTGCTGTTTAACATTCCACTAAGTCCATTTTTTCAGTGTATTCTTTAAGCGTCATAAAACTATTAAATTGCGAAAGTACTTTAGATAAGGGGCTAAAGAAGTTCAAATCCTTAGGATGGGCAATGAGTACTAACGGGTAATTAGAGTCTTTGATACGTCTTTGTTTAATTTCGATTTTGAAACGAGAAAGTTCCATTGAACTAGATAAACACATATCAAAATTACTATTTTTAAGCTGTAAAATGTTTTTCGCACCCTTATCTTCTCTATTATGACAGTATGGTACACCTTTATAGTGGCGGTTTTTTATAGTAGAAAATACCCTAGCAATGCTGAATCTTTGTAGTTTATTTACACTGATTGTCAGTAATGGTAGCTCTAGCAATCTCTTCCTTGAGCCTTTATTACTAGGTACAACTATTGATTCATCGCAATACCAATAAGGCAGGTCACTAGGTGCCATTGTAAAATCATAATTTGAGAGGCTATTAGAAAAAAAACCAGGACAAACAGAGGAATCGCAATAGATATTATTCTCTAATAATGCATTTACACTTTCGTGTGAATTGCCAACATTGTAACCACCGGCACGGAATATTGTGCAAGAATAGCTTGGGTCAACGTACCTAACACGCTTTTCTAGCATTTTTTTACCTAAAGCTAAAAGTTCATATTTCCCTGGAGAATCAGCCCTTGAACGTTCAGGTAGGTCAGAAAAGCTCCACCATTGATGATTTAATTTCCACTCACCATTAAAGTACTCTGCATTGTACCATTGCGGATGTAAGTGGAGCTGAATATCATGACCATACTTTATTAGTTCAGAAATTTGCTTTTCAATTGCAACTGCACCTAGATATTCCTTACTATATTCTGGAAATAATTCTTTTAATCCTATAATTTTTTCAACTTCTAGTATTTCAATAAAAAAAGTAGCCTTAGTCCCCTGCTTATCGAATGCCTCCAGCATTTTATAAGTAGGATTAACTAGATGCTTAAATACACATCCCTTGCCACTTCCAAATAACTCGTAGTCAATTGTTACAATATTAGTCATTAATTTCCCTTGAAAGCTCAAATCTTTTACCAAGTATCATTAAAGTTTTAACCTCTGATACCTGTTTAAACCCCGTTTTAGTAAAAGAGGCTATTGATGATGAATTCTGTGCATTTATAGAAGTAACAATTTTAGAAACTCCCTTTGTTTTACATTTAACAATTGCAAAAAATATCATTGCTTTATTTATGCCTTTGCCTCTGTATTTTTTATCAACAAAAACAGGACCAATCCAAGCAGAGTTATTAGCACTAAGTAAAACTTCTCCAAAACCAGCTATTTCCTTTCTACCAAAAGTTAAAAAAGTAAAGCCTGCAATTTCATCGTTCATTTTTGCGATGAAACACTCACTTTCATTTACTAAAGCATTTGTAATATCAGTCTTTGATAAATGTAAGATGTCAATTGGTTTGTCTATTTCGTTTATATCCACGGTTTCAAATTTTTCAATTTCAAATTCTCTGATATTTAATTCAAAACCTAATGTACTTGTTTTTCTATAAAAAAAGCCTGTTACCTTTTTCAAAAATAATATAACAACATTATAAAAACCATCACTCTTACATCGTTTCAAAGCTCTAATAATCATTTTTTTACCTGCATAAAAAATGGTTTTAAATCTTTCAAATCGAATATGTCGGTACTATTTGATCTAAAAATTGACAAGTTATCCTTAAAATACTTTTTAAATGATTTACTTTTAGTGAATAAGATCATACATGATTGAATGTCTCTTAAGAGCGATGACCATTTTATAATTGTATTTAAACGCTCACCTTCCTCTGCTTGCCCGTATAGTAACTTTACTGGGTTAGTATATTTGCTACCTAAAGCACTCATTAAGCCGCATGGCCTTGAATTTGCTTCAATCAAAAAGTATGTTCCTGTTTGATCACATTCTTTAAACTCTATTTCGATTAAACCGACATAATTGAATTTTTTTAGAAGCTCAATTATTGGGTTAAATATATTGTCGGTAAATTTAGAACCTGGTTCAAATTCTTCCGCATAGGAACCAAAACCATTTTTTGATATTCTACATTTTCTAGTTAGAAGATATGCAACCTGATCTTTTGAGGTGGAAAGCTGTAATGAAATATTAGAGTCTTCTTCACCACTAATATAGTCTTGAAAAATCAAATAACTAAGAGTTTCTTTACTTACACTTCTATAAAATTTTTCAAAATCACTGAATCTATCAAAAATTTTTGTTTTAAAATTTGCATCACTAGTGATATGAAGGATGTCCTGATTCCACTTAACTAATATTGCATTTGGTAACTTCCCACTGTCATATAGAGAAGTAGGCTCATAACTCTTTGGATATTTGATGCTTATTTCTTCAAAAAAATTGTACGTTGTATCTTTTTTTGAAAATACCGTTATTAAATCAAGTGGCTTAGGATAAATATCATATAATGGAACTAACTCTTGCCCATTATCAACAATAGCTTGTAACTCTTTACCACCGCAGATGTGAATTTCGCTAAACTCACAACTAATCGACTTGAGCTTTTTTACTAGCTCAAGGGGCTCTTTTATACATAGCTTTTTACCGAACTTCGAATGAAAAGCAATTTTCTCATCCAAAGAAATTAACATTACGTTTTTACCTTCTCTTACTAACAGCCTGAGAACATAAAGAGCTTGAGGCCCCGACCCTAAAATTATTGCACCCACAACTAACCTCGACTTATTCTTAAATGATGATAAATAACTTTATAAAAACTAATTCTAGCAACGCAATATACAATACATAAATCACTCATCTTCTATGTTCTTATCATCGTTTTTTTCCATGGAATAAATCAAGTATAAACAAGAAATAAAGAATAGAAGTACTGGGGTTTTTGTTGTTAGCGCATTATTGGTAACCGAAGCCCCAAGTAAAACGAACAGTGCCACTTTTGATTGACTGTTGCCTCTGAGTGCTATTTTAACTGAGGTACTATAACAAGTAATTAGGAGTAAAATAGTTGCAATTAATCCAAAGCTTAATATCCAACCAATAATGTAATTTTCTATGGTATTAATACCAATATAAAATTTAATATTTTCCATTATTGAAAGTGAAGCACCAAAAAGCCACTCTGCCAAATTTAATTGCTCAAGGATAATAAACACATCAAACCGAGCCTGAGCACTGCCATCGATATGAAGCTTACTAAGTATACGGGATCCAATTGGAGTGAAAGTGATTACTAATATTGTAAAAATGGATACAAAAAAAGCGAGAGCCTGAATTACAGCAAAACGTATCCTAGAGATTTTAATACCGTTTGAAATAAAGGACGGGACCTTTGGTATTAAAAGTAAAAACATACCTAACAGAAACATTCCAGTTGCTCCTCTTCCACCAAAGGCAAATAGAGCCATAATAACAACCGTAAAGTAAATTAAATAAGGGATACGAGTGTGACGCATCAGTACGGGCGCAAGCGCAGCAGTAATTAGAGCATTATTAAGAGGATGAGTAAGCAAAGCCGAAGATCTAAAATAGCTAAAATTTGAGAATTCAACTGATAGTAGTGTACTACCTAATATAAATTCTAAAATAGCTATTAATGAATTTACAAAGAGTAGATATGCCAGCAATCTTAATAGCTTATTTTTATAAATATGACTTAACTGACTTAATAAATAAATAGCTAACAGCGGGGCAGCCATAGTGTCAACTAAATAAGCCATACCTGATGTACCAAACCTAAATAAACCATAGATTATAACCATAACAATACTTAATACACTTATAAGCCAGGCACTTCTAAGTTCTTTAAGATTTTTTAAAGGTGAAAAAAAACCCTTTCTTAAAGTAAAAAAAGTGAAGGTTAGTATTAAAATATATGTTGATATATGTATTTTAACTAAAGGATTCCCACCTTCCGACACATATTTTATACCTAGATTTTCTAACAAATACCCGCCTAATATAAAAGAAGCTATAAAAACAAAAAATATTGCCCTATATATAGTTTGGCTACTCATTTATTTAACATCCATATTTTGCATTTTTTGTAGTTAAGCAGCATGAGTATAAGTGAAAATATACATATACCAATAATTACATCAAAAATAATATTTAAAATCGGTATATCCATTACTAAAAAATTATAGACACGAAGCTCAGGTAAAAAGATCGCCATGCATATCGTTGAAATAATAATTTTATATACCTGCAGTGGTACAGAGTACCTATATCCTTTTTTAATAGATAAAAATAAAGCCACGCTAAATGAGATCAGACTCGCGATTAAAAAAGCACTTGCAGCGCCGATTAAACCGTAAAGAGGTATTAAGGTAATTAATAAAGTAAGGTTAACGACTAAAGAAAAAACACTAATTTTTGGGAGGTACTTGGTATTTAAGGAAAACTGTAAACCATGGTCTATATAATGTGCTTTTAAATTTACAACAAACACTCCTGCACATAAAATATAAATGATTGTTGAACCTTGCGATAAGTATTCTTCACTAAGTAATAGTTGCATTATCGGTTCTGCTAATAGACAAAAACCAACTAATGCTGGTAATGCAATTAAACATAATAAAGTTAAGTACTCGCCATGAGCTTTATATAATTCAGCCTTATTATTAATTTTTTTTGTTAGTTCAGGGTAACTAGGTAAAGCTACAACCATAAAAATAAGTGCACCAATACCAAGTAAAATATTTGAAATAGCGGCGTAAATACCTGTTTGTGCTAAGTTAAGATGATCTGCAATAAAGTAACGATCTAACCGACTTGATATGGCTGCTACCAACCCACTTGCCATTAATGGTAAACCATATGAAAAAATAGCCTGAGCGTCAGCAGTTCTAAGTTTACTTATACTAAGCTTTAAAGGTTTAAATACGATTGAACCAGCAGCAATATAACTTAAAAATAAGGCACACAGTGCAGACAATGTATCAGGATAAAAAAACAACAACCCTCCTGTAAATACAATAGACATTATGGACTGAGTTAGTACAGCCATCCTATATTGATTTAAACGTTCCATAACTCGTGCTAATTCTAAATAGAACAGATAAAAAGCTTTCGTTAAAAATAGTAAAAATGTAGCTATAAAAGTGTAAAACGTTAATAAATCGGTTAAATACAAACCTAAAATGACTAATGCTAGTGCAGGTAACGTACAGCAAAAAATGATTGAAGTCGCTATAGCGGCAAAGTGCTCATACTCTTCTTCTTTTTTACTAGGGAGTAAACGCAGCATACTAGAATTAACCCACTGGGCAGCCACTGCCCTAACAACTTCTACAGTGAGCAGCATTAGTGCCAACATACCGTATTCCGTCGTCGTTAATAACTTTGTATGTATGCTAATTAAGGCGAAAACACTGCTCGCTGCAAAAATTTGTACTGGCGCATATTTAAGTAATGATTTAAGCATTATTGTACTTCATCTAAAATTCTTACATATAAATTACTATATTGGCTAAAAATCGATTTAATGTTGAATTTAGTTTCGAGAGCACGTTTCGAGTAGTCAACGTTATGCTTTACAACAAGATTATTAATTCTGTCGGGGCTCAGCGAGTCTGAGAAATATAAGACCCCCATTTTTTCAAAGAAAGCTTTCTCATCTTCAAGTATGCCAACCTCAGTAGCAACTAGAGGCAAACCAACGGCTAGCATTTCTAAAGGGGCTAAGCCAAAAGTCTCTTCGCTAGAAGTAAAAACACCTAAATCAGCATCAAGGTATTGCTCAACAATTTGGTTTTTGTTTAGCTTACCTAAAAAGTTCACTTTTCCTTGTAAGCGTAAAGAAGTCACCTGTTTTTTAAGCTGCTCAGTATATAATCTGTCGGAAGCAGGCCCGATAATAGTTAGAGAGGACCCTAAACCACTTTTGACTAATTTATTAAATAAAACGATAGAATCTTCAATCTTCTTTCTTGGTGTTAATAATGCACAGGTCACAAGCTTTATTTCTTTACGCTGATGCTTTATATAGTCAGCTTTAAAATATTCCTTATCAATTGGATTGTGGATTATTTTCGGTTTGAAGCCATCCGCAAATAGTGCTTGCTCTAACTGCTGACCTACGACAACTACAAAGTCTTTTCTTGTTTTTAAAATTAGTGGGATGACTTTCTCATATAAAAAGTTATTAAAAAAACCAACATTACGACGAGCTATTTTTTTATAACTATGAACTGTAACTACTGTTTTACCTGTAAAGCCGCTTCCAATTAATAAACTCCAAAAATGCGTATGAACTAAATCTGGCTCGAGTAATTTTAATAATTTACGAATATGCCAATTTTGCCAAAGAATACCTGGAATTTTTAAGCCAGTTTGCTTACTAGATGCTGGCAACCAAATAAAATCCACGTTATCGGCTAAGTTAATAACTTCACCTGTGTAGGATGTTTTACTCTGCGGATCAAGCCCAATGATAGTAAACTTAAAGCTAGTGTCAGAATGATTAACCAAATATTCGGCAAACATTTGGCAAACACTATCGACTCCACCACAGTTTTCTGTACCCCACTCATAAGTTGAGAGGGGCATAATCAATACTACATGTTGTTTAGGCATAGCTCTTCTTTATAAAACATACTACTAAATTTCTTATTAACAAAAGATCTACGTTGCATGCAGAATCTCCACATAAATTACTTTTAATTAATTTACAGGTAATCATCTTGGCTTCTTAGATTATCCCGCGTGTATCAATAACAACTTTTGAGGCAAATTCTGTTTTATCTGCTGCTTTAAATTGTTTGTGATCTACTAGCACTACTATAATATTAGCTTGCTCTAGTGCGGTTTCTAATGTTGTAAGCTCGACACCTTTTGACGAAAGCTTTTCAGGTAATTCTTGTATATTAGGTTCTACCGCTAAAATTTTACCTACGTTTTGTGTGGCTAGCTCTTGTACTATTTGTAGTGCAGGGCTTTCACGCAAGTCGTCAATATCAGCTTTAAATGCAAGCCCTAAACACGCTATAACTGGGCGTTTAAATTCGTCAGCGGCTTTAGCTATTTTACTTATTACGTAATGCGGTTTTGCATCATTTGTTAAACGCGCTTGTTTAATTATTTTTGCTTCGTCTGGGCAGCTAGCAACAATAAACCAAGGATCAACAGCAATACAGTGTCCACCAACGCCCGGGCCTGGGTTAAGTATATTTACGCGAGGGTGGCGATTAGCTAATTTAACTAATTCCCATACGTTAATTTTAAGCTTGTCACAAATTACAGATAATTCATTAGCAAATGCTATGTTTACATCACGAAATGAGTTTTCTGTTAGTTTTGCCATTTCAGCTGTACGTGCGTTTGTTACGATGCATTCACCACGCACAAATGTTTCATATAATTTTACTGCTTTTTCGCTACACGTTTTACTCATACCACCTATAACACGGTCGTTAGATACCAGTTCTTGTAGTACATAACCTGGTAATACGCGTTCAGGGCAATGTGCGACGTTAATGTCGGCTGCATCGCCTTTATCTTGCGGGAACGATAAATCAGGGCGAGCTTCGCTTAACCATTGTGCTAGTTGCTCTGTTGCACCTACTGGTGAGGTTGATTCTAAAATGACTAAATTGCCTTTTTCGAGTACTGGGGCAATAGTTTTAGCTGCAGATTCTATGTAGCTTAAATCTGCTTTATGATCACCGCTTTCGCTATGGATAAATGGTGTTGGTACTGCAACCATAAATACATCCGCTTTTTCAGGAACAGTTGTAGCCCGTAAATTACCTGTAGAAACAACACCACGTACAATAATATCTAGATCAGGCTCTACAATATGTATTTCACCAGCGTTAATTGTATCAACCGCTTTTTGATTTACATCTAAACCAATAACGTTGATCCCTCTTGAGGCTATTACAGCTGCTGTTGGTAGTCCTATGTAGCCTAAACCTACTACTGATACTGTTTTAATTGTCATTACAAAATCCTTTAAAAAACTTTTTATTGCACGTTAAAGTGTTGTTTAATTTTTGAAATAATACGCTCACACGCTTTCCCATCACCATATGGATTATGTGCTCGGCTCATTGTTTGGTAATCAGCTTGATTTGTTAGTAGGTTTTTAACTTCAGCTATAATTCGATTTTTATCGGTGCCTACTAATTTAACTGTACCTGCAGCAACTGCTTCTGGACGTTCAGTTGTATCGCGCATTACTAAAACAGGTTTACCTAAGCTTGGTGCTTCTTCTTGTACGCCGCCTGAATCGGTTACTATTATGTGGGCTTTACTCATCAGGTATACAAATGGCAAGTAGTCTTGAGGTTCTATAAGCTGTACGTTTTTAACGTCTTTTAAAATACGATTTACAGGTTCGCGTACATTTGGGTTTAAATGCATAGGGTAAAGTACTTGCGCCTCTGGATGTGCAAGTGCTATTTCTGCTAGTGCTTCGCAAATACGTTCAAAACCGCCGCCAAAACTTTCTCGTCTGTGGCCTGTTACTAAAATTAACTTTTTACTTTCGTCTAATTCTGGAAACTTTGCTTTTAGTGTACTTATTAATACTTTATCTGTTTTTACTTTATCAACAACTTGTAATAGTGCATCTATTACGGTGTTACCCGTTATAACTATGTCGTTAGAATTAACGCCTTCGTTAAGTAAGTTTTGCTGTGAAGTATCTGTTGGCGCAAAGTGAAGTTTTGTAATTGCACCTGTTAATTTACGATTACCTTCTTCTGGCCAAGGAGACCCTAAATTACCTGTGCGTAAGCCAGCTTCTACATGCCCAACCGGAATTTGCTGATAAAAAGCAGCCAGGCTTGCTGAAAGTGTTGTACTTGTATCGCCATGAACAAGTATTAGGTCTGGCTTAAACTCTTCTAAAATAGGTTTTAAACCTAAAAGGATGTTTGTAGTTACATCGTATAAGCTTTGGCCTGGTTTCATTATGTTTAAGTCGTATTCTGGTACAATTTCGAACAGGTCTAAAACTTGATCTAGCATTTCTCTATGCTGCGCGGTAACGCATACTTTAGCCTCGAAACCATCAGTTAAATTCAATGCTTTGACTAATGGTGCCATTTTAATAGCCTCAGGACGCGTACCAAATATGCTCAATATCTTAATAGCCATTACTTTCCTTAATTTGAATAATTCAATCTATTAGTTGCTTACAGCAAATAGCTTTTTAACTTGTTGGGTAAATTCCTGACCCATTTGACTCGATTGCATTGCATATTCGACATTAGCAAGCATATAACCTAACTTAGAACCACAATCATGTGACTTACCTCTTAGATGGTATGCTTCTAGAGTTTCCAAATGGCGTAATTGTAATAATGCATCAGTAAGCTGTATTTCACCGCCCGCACCTGGTGGGGTGTACTCAAGCAAATCCCAAATAGCGGTAGATACAACATAGCGCCCTGTAATAGCTAAATTACTTGGCGCTTCGTCGTTATTAGGTTTTTCGACCATGTTTTTAATAGCAGTATTTTCGCCTGCATTTATTTTTTTACCGGCTAAATCAACCACACCATATTGATGCACTTGCTCTTGAGGCACTGGCTCTACCATTACTTGGTTGAAGCCTGTTTTATCGAATCGGTCGATCATTTGGCTTAAATTGTCAGTTTTTGAATTTGATTTATATTTATCGATAATTACATCGGGTAGCATTATCGCAAATGGGTTATTACCAACAATTGGACGCGCTGCTAATACCGCGTGGCCTAAGCCTAGTGGTGCTGATTGGCGCACAGAAATTACCGTTACATCTGTTGGCACTATTGAGCGAACCTCTTCTAGTAGGCTACGTTTTACACGTGCTTCTAGCGTGGCTTCTAGCTCAAAGCTAGTATCAAAGTGATTTTCTATCGAGTTTTTTGAAGCGTGTGTAACCAATACTATTTCTTTTATGCCAGCGGCTACAGCTTCGTTAACTACATATTGAATTAAAGGTTTGTCTACCAGAGGGAGCATTTCTTTAGGGATGGCTTTTGTGGCTGGTAACATACGCGTACCAAGGCCTGCTACAGGTAATACTGCTTTTAAAACTTTCACTTTAATTCCTTTCATTATTTTGCTAACAGCAAAAAAGGGATAACTAAAGCTGAATCCCTTTTAAGCGCTTCACAAGCCTTGTGAGATTGCTATTATACACAACACAATAATGCACTCAATAATTAAAGAGTACTTTTTGATTGTTTTTTTGTTAAATTTATGTTGCATCAAATTCAATTTCATCACACTATTTCAGTACTCTCATACTTTTTGGTGATCTACCTTTTCAAAGCTAGCAATACTATACTAGGCTTAGCTTGTTTGGTTATTTGGAAAAACAGACTTAAAGGAACATTTGTGCGTTTAGGGTTTTGCATTTTATTATTAGTGTCTTTGTTTGTATGTGCACAAGATATGCTTTTGCATTTACGCAATAGCGATATAATTGCGCGCGCTCAAAAACAGTATGGTGATGAGGGCCATAAACGCATTAAAAACTGGTTAAGTTTTATTGATGAATCGGCTGACAAAAGTGAATGGCAAAAAATCCATTTGGTGAATGACTTTTTTAATAAGCACATTAAATACAAAACCGATGATGAGCTTTGGCACCAAAAAGATTATTGGGCCACCCCGCTTGAAAGCTTAGGCGTGGGTATGGGTGATTGTGAAGATTACGTAATTGCCAAATACTTTACGTTAATAGCACTTGGGATTCCCGAAGATAAAGTACGTTTAATGTATGTACGTCAAAAAACAGTTAATCAACCTCACATGGTGCTAATATATATTGAAACTCCTAATCAAATCCCCTTTGTTTTAGGTAACTTTAATACTAAACTACTGCCCGCTAATAAACGCCCTGATTTAACACCTATATATAGTTTTAATGGCCAAGGTTTATGGTTAGCCAAATCAAAAGGGTTAGGCAATAAAGTAAAAAATAGCCGTGGTGTTTCTGCCTGGAACACTATGCTAGAGCGAATTGAACAAGGTGAGCTTGCGCCCGCCAAAAGTGATAAAGGAACACCGAGTTATGTCTCGACTTTTTAAAAATGGATTGAGTTTAAAAACCCAAGTATATGGCCTTATTATATTGATTTCGGTACTTTCGTTTTTTGTACGCGTAATTACTGACGTTGATACCACTCGCCAATACTTACAAACGCAAATGGGTAGCCACGCGCAAGATACAGCAACAAGCTTAGGGCTCTCTATTTCACCCTACCTTGAAGAAGATAGCTTAATGATTGCCCAAACCATGGCAACCGCTATTTTCGACTCAGGTTATTACAAACAAATAAAATTTACTAACGCCGATAGTAACGTGGTATTTAACCTAACAAGCCCAAAACGCGTTGAGTCTGTACCTAATTGGTTTATTACAGCAGTAAAGCTCAAAGCCCCTACTATGCAATCAGAATTAAACAATGGCTGGATTATGGCTGGAGTGCTTGAAGTAACAAGCCATGTTGGGCAATCGTATTTAACGCTATGGGAACATACTAAACGCAGCTTTTATGGTTCTTTATTATTATTAGTAGCGTCGCTTGCTGTAGCATATTTGATATTACGTGCTGTATTCAAACCTTTAAAAGCAGTAGAGAACCAAGCTCACCTGGTAACGCGTAAACGCTTTACATTAAACGACGAAATACCTGTTGCGCGCGAGCTGCGTACTGTAACTAAAGCCATAAATAATATGGTAATGAACCTACAAAGCACCTTTGACTCTTTAACAAAGCAAACACAAGCACTTACCGATGAAGTATATGTAGACTCACTCACAGGGCTGGGTAACCGCCGTTCGTTTGAGAACCACTTTAATTCAGTGGTTGACACCATTACTAGCGACACTCCAATCACTGCAATGATGATTACTCTCCCCTCACTTGCTAATATTAACCAAACTGTAAGTTACCAAGATGGTGACGAGCACGTACATGATGTAAGCGTTACTTTGCAAAATGTAATTGGTGCTTTAACTAATTCTAAAATATTTAGACTTAACGGTAGTACTTTTATTGCTTTAGCACCATTCGATATGCAATTTTTAAATAGAACACGCCTCGATATAAATGATGCTTTTAGTAAACAAAAAAATAGCTTACACGTAAATGGTTTTGCTAACTTAGCGTTAGTAATTGTTGATAAAGGCTCGTCTATTGGGAGTGTACTTTCAGCGCTTGATACTGGCTGTACTATTGGCGATTCGGCTGTAAATAAAGTAGATAAAGATACTTTGTTTAGTGTTAAAGAGTGGCGTTCGCTTATTAAATCAATTATTGCTACTGGTGAAGTTAGTTTTTCGGTGCAGCCAGTTAAACGCACTAAATCAGAAAACAAGCAGTGCTACTTTGAGGTGTTTGCTCATTTTACACATGAAGGCGAAAAGGTTAATAATGGCCATTTATTTGCTATGGCCGAAAAGCTTAACTTAACCGAAGAGTTAGACAAAAAAATAATTCGTAACTTTGTAAATGTTAAAGAGCAACACCCAGACGATACATTTGCGTTAAATATTAGTAAAGCTTCGTTGTATTCAACTGACTTTATTGAATGGCTTACTCTTTATGCTCACACTAAACCAATTATTAAAACAAACTTGGTTTTTGAATTGCATGAAATTAGCTTACTTTATAACGTGCATGTTGCCTCTTTACATATAGATACAATAAAAGATATTGGCATAAGTGTGTGTGTTGAACACTTTGGCACTAGTTTAACCTCGTTTAGATACTTGCAAGGGTTAGATATAGAATATATAAAAATAGATGGTAGCTATATTCAAGATTTGTTAGATAACACCCAAAGCCAATTTTTTATTCAAACAGTTAATAATATTTGTCATGGCTTTGGTATTAAAGTTTTAGCTTGTTTAATTGAAAAACCTGAAACTTTAAAGGTACTTGAAGGTTTAGGTTGCGATGGCGTACAGGGCAATTTAATAATGCCCCCCTCTAAAATACTAAAAACTAATAATAATGGCGTAAATAAAGAGTTTACTTTTTGCACCGATACGCTAAAATTTTGTAATTAGATAATTTCTTAAAGGGACACAAGATGAAATCACTTTTATTTGCTAGTTTATTTGTTAGCGTATCTGCATTTGCAACGTTTCCAGTTTATGCACAATCAGACAATGATGTAATAGTACAGACTGATAACCTTAATACGTTAATTAATATTTTAAATAATGCATCTGCAGATATACCTTCTGAAGAACTACAAAAAAAATTAGTTGCTGCTATTGAACAACTATGTCAGAACACTGCTCCATTGGATTTAGACTCCCCAATAGCTAATGGAACTTGCTCGCCTGAACAACTTGATATAATAATGAATGCAGTAATTGCCGCAATTGGCGTAGATAGTCCATTTATTTCAGACTTTTTAGCTGCGTTAGTAACTGCAGGTGTTGATAGCGATGCAGTAACGCTTGCCGCGATTACTGCTGGAGTTGATGCCACAATAGCTTCGGAGGCCACTGCAGCTGGCCCAACTGAGCCTACAGCACCAACTGGCCCTGTAATTGTAAACCTACCAACAATCCCACTACCGCAAGGTGCTGGCGGTACTGGTGGCGATGCAGGTATATCTGAAGTCGGCAACTAACAGTTATCTAAATAATAATAACGCGGCCTTTGGGCTGCGTTTTTATTTTAGACCCATTACTTTAAGCTCCTACCTTTTAGCTCCTTGTTTGAGAATCCTGTGAATCGTTTTATATTTTTTTTACTATGCGCTATTTTATTTTTGCTGCCCTTACCATTAGGGAGTTACCGCCCTTGGGCAATTTTAGCAATGGGGATCTTAATTAGTGCTACCTTTTTCATCCATTTAGTTTACAGCAGTATTAATAACGATCAGCCTTTATACCCACCTTTATATTCTTGGCCCTTATTTACTGTACTCAGTATAGTGGCGGGCGTATGCGCAGTACAAATATTTACCGTAAGTGTTGACCCGTTTCAAACTAAACAAATGCTTATTAAAACAAGTTTTATGATTTTATTTTGCTGGCTATTATTTATTTATTGTAATACTGAAAAGCGTATTAAAAATTTAATATATGCAATTATAAGTGCCGGTGTGTTTCAGGCTTTGTATGCCACTTATTTAAATTTATCGCCAGATATAATTAGCCCGTTATTTGGCTATAAACATACCGAACGTGCTATTGGTACGTTTACTTATTCTAACTTTTTAGCAAATTTTTTAGCTTTATGTTTATGTTTGGGTATTGGTGTTTTAGTTAGTGAGCTAAAACGCTCTACTAGCGATTACAAACAAACATTAAAACAAACGCTTCGTGCGTGGACAGAAATACTTTTAAGCTCAAAAATAATTTTACGTATTTCGTTAATTATTATTATTGTTGCGTTAATTTTAACGCGTAGCCGTATGGGTAACTCTGCATTTTTTATTGCATTAATGGTTGTTAGCTTACTCGCGTTTTTTATTTACAGGCAAAAACCTAAAGCGTTTAAGCTACTTATAGTTAGTTTTTTTATAATCGATTTAATTATTATTGGCGCTATATTTGATGTAGAAAAAGTTAAACAGCGTATTAGCGAAACCAGTATTTCATCAGAAACCCGCGACGAGGTTGTACGTGATTCAATACAGCTCATTTTAGATAAACCTTTGTTGGGCTCTGGTGGTGGTACATTTTATACTGCGTTTCCGGCGTATCAGTCTGAGCCTTATTCGGGTTATTACGATAATGCTCATAACGATTACATACAGTTTGCAGTAGAGCTGGGTATACCCACTACAGCGACACTGGGCTCACTTATACTTTATTGTTTATGGTTATGTATAGCGACTATTAGAAAGCGTAAAACAGCGTTGTTTCAGGGCGTTGCTTTTGGTTGTGCCATTGCAATTATAGATATGCTGCTGCATTCGTTGGTAGATTACTCTTTACAAGCGGGTGCAAACTCTATGTTGTTTATGACTATTTTATGCTTGGCAATATTAAGTAGTAAATTACCCGCGTCTAAACGAAGCCGAAAAGAGCATGGTTAAATACAAAGCTAAGTAATTACCTAATATAGTGATTAGAGGCTGCGCTTCTCACGCGAGCAAGCTCTGCTTCTACCGCCGAGGTTCAATTTACGGTTAACTTGTTAGCGTGACAAGCAAAGCCTGTAATAAGTAATTTATGCACTAAGAGGTTAAGAGGCGCTGCGCTTTTAGAGAAGGGAATGAACACAAAATGCAGTTTTGCTGGTATTATGCCTTTTCATCTACCCCCTCTTTGTGCAAATAGACCTTTGATTGATTTTATTAGTAAATAGATCAACAAACGAGTGACAACTTAATAGATTGCTTCATATAGTCTTCAATTTTGCTATTTTATTTGTACTACACTTAATTCTTATTTTAAAACTGTTTCTTAGTTAATTAAATGCTTGTAGATTAAGCAAAAGGATACCTATGGATACTGATACATTAACAAAAACGGTAATAGGTTGCGCTATAGAAGTACACAGGAATTTAGGGCCTGGCTTATTAGAATCAAGTTACGAAGCTTGCTTAATATATGAATTAAGTAAAATTGGCTTATCTGCTAAAAACCAAGTTGAGCTACCGATATATTATAAAGATCAATATATAAATACAGGTTACCGGTTAGATATTTTATTGCCTAATAAATTAATAATTGAACTAAAGGCGGTTGATAAGCTTCTTCCAATTCACTCTGCACAATTAATAACTTATATGAAACTTTCAGAAATAAGTACTGGTTTACTAATAAACTTCAATGTTCTAAAGCTAGTCGATGGCATAAAGCGCTTTAATTCATAAAAATTATTTACTTAGGTTTTAAGTCGTTATCCAAAGGGCTATAAGTAACTGTACATTAAATTTTTAAGCGATTTATTCACAAAGAGATTATGAGGCGCTGCGCTTTTAGAGAAGAAAATAAACACCGAAACTGTATTCTGATTGGCATTGTGTCTTCTCATTTACTCCTCTTTCGCTTCTCTTTGTGCAAATAGATTTTTAGCTGATTTTTAAATAAATTAAGCGTTGCTTTCGTAACAACCTTACCCCGTGTAAGTAATTTATTCACTAAGAGGGTATGAGGCGCTGCGCTTTTAGAGAAGAAATAAAACCGATAATATATCCTGATTGGCATTATGTCTTCTCATTTACTCCTCTTTCGCTTCTCTTTGTGCAAATAGGTTTTTAGCTGGTTTTTAAATAAATTAAGCGTTGCTTTCTTAACAACCTTACTCCGTAATTAGTAATTTATTCACAAAGAGGTTATGAGGCGATGCGCTTTTAGAGAAGAAAATAAACACCTAAACTGTATTCTGATTGGCATTGTGTCTTCTCATTAACTCCTCTTTCGCTTCTCTTTGTGCAAATAGGCCTTTAATTATTGATTAAAAATTACTGTTCTTCTAAATCAAACTCAGTTAAATGACCATCGCCGTGTATAAGCTGGTAGCGGGCTAAATTTCCTTGTTCTAGTATTATTAAACTAATAGCTGAGTCGCTTACTAAGTATTTTTGCCCTTCACCTATGGTTTGATGCTTATCTACTTCCATATGCCAGCGTTTGGTAAAAAAGTTTAAGGGACTTTTTGGGCCGTATAGAATTGAATCTAGTTTATCGAGTATGTTTATTAACTTACGCGGAAACTCGTTTTTAATACCGCTGGCGGTAAGTTGCCAAATTCGATTGGGATGATCGCCAAAACGCTTTTGCACCGAAAAGCAAAATGAGTAATGCACGTCTCCCGATAAAATAAGGGTTTCGTTTGGGGTGTCGGTTCGTCTAAAAGTATCGAGTAGCTTTTTGGCTGAACCTTCGTGCGCCATCCAGTTTTCTACGTCTACCATGAGTGGTTGGCCACATATGTTAAACATGGCTTGAATGGCTTCTATTGATTTAACACCAAATACAGGAGCTGGCGATACAATAATAACTTGGTCGTGGCTTAATAGGCTTTCCTCAAGCTCTGTGAGGCGTTCCCAATCAAGTAGACCTGACGGCTCATTAAAGTTTTGCTCATTTCGCCAGCGATGCGTGCGCGTATCAAGCACCACTACTTTGGGTATTGTAGTAAGTTCGTAATGCCAAAAGCTAAAGTCGTTTAATGGTTTATCAAATGCTTTAAACTGCCATAAATTATTAGCAGTACGGCTTTGCTTAAAAGGTGTCAGTAGCTCGCCTGTTTTATTTAGTGCATCGTTCCCCATTCCCTGAAAAAGCCAATAACTAATTAAACCGTTATTAATGATTCGTTTACTACTTGGGTTTTCATTTATAGCTTGCTCCCACCCAGCGGTGAGGTTCCAATCATCGGTTACATCGTGATCGTCAAACATCATTAGCGTCGATACATTGGCAAACAACCGCTCTACTTCACTTAAGCCTTTTGCATAATCAATCAATGCTGTTTTTTCAGCGTTAAAAATAGTTTTGTTTTGCTCGCTTTGACCTAAATACGTTGTTTTTTGTATATCGACGCATTGCCAAGCAGCAGCACTAAAATTTAATAAATAAAGTGCTATATATTCTTCAAAATGGATGAGGTGGTTATACGCTTTAACACTTGAAAAGTGAGGTTCGTCTTTTTTTAGCCAATAACCTATACCTAACTTTGAGCGTTTTTGCCACGGCGTTTTTGGTAAGAACAAATGGCGATTATAAAGTTGCTCATTTATGTTGGCGGGTAGCTCAATGGCAAGTGGTTGCTCTTTATAGATACCTAACGCTTTAATTAACTGATGAATAGCTAATAACATGGGCCCTGCTACATCATCGGCATAAACCTGATCACCGCTCAGTAATAATAACTGTGCGCCTTGGTTATTATTACCGCGCTGAGTATTTTGCCAGTGACTTGCAGACACTAAGCTGTCTTTTGCTGGATGATGTGCATTACGGCACGAGCCATGCAAAATATCGCTGAGTTTATTAGGGATTACAAATGCAGGCGTTGTTTGATTGCTATAGCACCAAGGCGATAAATCCATTGCTGTATCGTCAATTACAAGCTTATAGCTTAATAAGCTATCGACAGGGAGTTTGTTGTCTATTGGCTTTATAATGACGAAATGCAGGTATAAATGTTCGCCTAAAGAAACAGTGTGTTGATCGCTATAACATTCATGATTTATAAGTGTAATTTGGCAATTTGCAGGCTTGGAGGTAGCAAACTGAATGCAGACTCCAGTTTGATCTGCACGGCGCACCATTGGCCCCATTAGTAAAATAGGAAGGTTTGCCGTGTGAGAAATCATGTATTTAGCCTTTAGCTGCTAATTTAAATAAAGAATAAAAGTTCTCGGTAGTGGCTTTAGCCAGTTCATTAAAGCTAATGCCTTTAAGCTCGCTAATGTAATAAGCAACATCTTCTACGTACGCTGGCTGATTTGTTTGCCCACGATACGGTACCGGTGCTAAATAAGGCGAGTCGGTTTCTATTAGTAATCTATCTAGCGGTATTTGTTTTACTACTTCTTTTAGCTCAATAGCATTTTTAAAGGTCACAATGCCCGAAATAGAAATATAAAAACCCATGTCTATCGCTTTTTTAGCCATATCCCAGTCTTCAGTAAAACAATGTAGTACACCACCGCAGTTTTCGGCCTTGTGCTCACGCATTAAATTAATGGTGTCGGCGCGAGCATCACGAGTATGAATAATTAACGGTTTTTGTAATTCGTTAGCTACTTCAATATGTCCAACAAAACTTGCTTGCTGCACTGCGTGAGTATCTTTTGAATAGTAGTAATCAAGGCCCGTTTCGCCAATAGCGACGACTTTTTCGTGTGAGGCTAAGTCGATTAGTTGCTGTTTATTAAGGGCGTCTTTTTGATCAAGTGGATGTACACCGCATGAGGCTGAAACATCGTCGTAGTGCTTAATTTTATCGAGCATGCTTGGAAACTGATCAAGCGTTACGCTTACACATAAAAAGTGCTCTATTTGCTTTTCACGCGCTTTATCAAGAACTTGGTCAAGGTTTAAGTCTAATTTATCAAAATCAAGACGATCTAAATGGCAATGAGAATCTACAATCACTATAAGGCCTGTATTATGTTCAGGGTTTAAATTTGTTCGTTTAATTTATTATGTTAGAAATTAAAAGAACCCAATATAGGGCGGCGTTAATCTCAATGAAAAACCGACCCTATAACTACATGGTATATGTTTGATCGCCTGAGTTTAACATAGTCCCAAGTAGCTTTTCGATTTTAGCGTTTAGGTTTGTTTTATCGTCTAAAAAGCTAATACCAATACCTGGAGGGTTAGAGCTTTGTGCCCCTTGTGGCGTGATCCACGACACTTTACCTGTTACTACATCATCTTCTAAGGCATCGGGCAAGGTAACTCTAAGCGCTAATGAATGCCCTGCTTCGTAACGCATATTAGTGCGTACAAATAAGCCACCTTTTTTTAAGTAAGGCATATAACAACGGTATAACTCGTCTAAATCGTCTATGTCTACTAGTAGTTCTTGCATGATTAATCCTTTTAAGAATTTCGCAATGTGTATGCTAATCGTGATACAGCAAGCGGTAAATTAAGGCCAAGTACTTGTGTGTTATTTTGTAAAAACTCGCCTAATGCATTTTGCGCACTTTGATAAGCGTCAAAACTCATACCTTGCAGTAATTGCTGCTTTAGTTGCACGCTTAAAAACAAAGTAAATATGCGAACAAGTTCAGGCTGTTTATTTATTATATCGACTAACGCTTTGAAATTATGGCTTTGTTTAAACTCAGTTGCAAACTTATAAAGTGTATCAATATTTTTTAGCTGGTCTTGCTGTTGCCAATGCTTTACTTGCAGCGGTTGGTTATAAAAAAGTGCTAGCCAACTATAGTTAGGAATATCTAATGTTTCTAGCCATTGCTGAGCAAGTGCTGTATTTGTTATTTTTACGTCACTTTTAGCGCATCGACTTAAAATAGTTGCAGGGAGCTGTGCTGGTTGACTTGTAGTTAATATTAAAAAGCGGCTATTAGTTGGCTCTTCAAGTGTTTTTAATAATGCGTTAGCTGCTGCTGTGGTCATTTTTTCGCAATTTTCGATTATCGCGACTTTATTGCCATTTTGCGCTGCTGAGTGGTTCATAAAATCACTAATGCCGCGTATATCATCTACGCCTATGCTTTGCCCATCAACTTGCGTTAAGCGCTTGTCGGGATGAGTACCCGCAAGAGTAAGTAAGCAGCTTTTACAGTGTCCGCAAGGTTTTAGCATACTGTTTTGCGCAGCTACCTGCTTAGCTATATTTTGGCATAACAAAGCATTACCAAGCTCATCACTTAACTCAAACTTACCTACGCCAACAGGCCCACAAAATAATTGCGCATGATGAAAACGCTCTGCACGATAACTTTGCGCTAAACGTGCTTGGGTATCATGTAGCCACGGCAATGGCATATTATTTTAGGCCTTCAAAAAATGAATGCAGTACATTGGTTATATCGCGATGTACTTTATCAATACTTTGGTTTGCATCGACCGTTTTAATTGTGTTGTCGTCATTAGCAAGTTCAACATAACGCATACGTGTACGCTGAAAAAACTCAATGGCTTCTTGTTCAATACGGTCAAGCTCACCACGTCCTTTTGCACGTTCAAGGCCTATCACTGGATCAATATCAAGGTAAATAGTTAAATCAGGCTTTAAGCCCTTTAATACCATTGACGAAAGTGAAGCTAATGTATTTGAGCTAATACCACGCCCGCCACCTTGATACGCCTGAGACGATAAATCATGACGATCGGCAAGTACCCACTGGCCTTTATCAAGCGCTGGGGTAATAACATTGTGCATTAACTGCGAGCGTGCTGCGTACATAATAAGCAACTCGGTTTCAAAGGCAATTTCTTCTTCGTGCTCTGCTTTTACAAGCGTACGAAGCGATTCAGCCAATGGCGTGCCGCCAGGTTCGCGGACGTTAATGAAGTCTATTTTTTGTTTGTTTAAAAAGTCTTGGCATAACGAAATCGCGGTTGATTTACCTGCGCCTTCTAGCCCTTCTATTACTATAAATTTTGATTTCATAAAATATTAATTCTTTTTATTTAATATATACGTTTTAACTGCCGCGTTATGCTGCTTTAACGTGGTTGAAAATTGGTGGCTACCATCGCCTTTTGATACAAAGTAAACGTATTCACTTTGTGGCGGATTAACTGCAGCTAAAATAGCGGCTTTTGATGGCATTGCAATCGGTGTTGGTGGTAAACCATTAATACGGTACGTATTGTAAGGCGTATAATCGCGTAAATCTTTGCGTTTAATATCGCCATCAAAATCAGCACCTAGCCCATATATTACGGTTGGATCGGTTTGCAGGCGCATATTGGTGTTTAATCGATTAACAAACGCTGATGCAATTAACGGACGCTCGCTGGCAAGGCCTGTTTCTTTTTCAATAATTGAAGCCATTATAAGTGCTTCGTATGCTGTTTTGTAAGGTAGATTAACAGCGCGTTGCTGCCATGCATCGTCTAACGTTTGCTGCATTTTTTGCGCTGCACGTTTTAATACACTACTTGCAGTATCGTTATTATGATAATGGTAAGTGTCGGGAAATAACCAGCCTTCTAAGTGCGTATTATTGTCCAGTATTTGTGTACTTAGCTCATCACTTTTTAAATCGTTTTGTAAATTATCGGCTTTTTTAATAGCACTTAGTACTTCACGTAAGTTTTGCCCTTCAATTATGGTAAAACTAAAGTTGATTTGCTGGCCTTGATTAATTTTTTTTACGTTGTTGATAACGCTATCGGCTGTTAGCTCGTAAAGGCCCGCTTTTAAGTCGGTAAGTGTGGGATCTAATTTGGCAATTACTTGATAACGCCAGCAGCCTTCCACCCAGTTATTAGCTTGCCACTGTTGACATAACTTATTAAAGCCAGTGCCATGCTTAACTTCAAATTGTGTGTTTTCAGTTACTTTTAGCGGGCTATTTATTGTTGCTTGTAATTGCTGGTAACCAATAGCAGTGGTTATAACAGCTAAAAAAAGTACCGATAAAATAACTTTTAACACTCAGCCTCCTTGGCTAATAATTTAGTTAGTAATGCGTGGCTGTCGTCTGTATTAAATATCTGTTGCTCAATACTTTTAACAGGTACTGCTCCCATTAAGCTATTACACACAAATACGGCGTCTGCTTGGATTAAATCTTCTACTTTCACGCGTTTAAATTCAACAGGCAATTTATCACATAACGATTGTAGATAAACGCCCTTTATTCCGCACTCATCAAGCAATGGCGTAAACACACGCTTATTTTTAATCGCAAAAATATTAGCTGCAGAAGCTTCAATTACATTGTTATTGTAATCAAGCACTAACACATCGTCGCAGTTTTGCGTTTGCATCGCTTTTTTAATTAGCACTTGTTCAAGTCGGTTTAATGTTTTAAGGCCCGCTAAATATGGCTGTGCTGCTAATTTAATCGGGCTTATTTCGAGATTTACACCTTTTTTAGTAAGCGCTTCGTAATTACTAGGGTAGTCCAACACACTCAATAAAATAGTGACATTACACTCACTTGGCAGCCCATAACCACGTCCGCCTTCGCCTCGCGTTACAAGTATTTTAAGCACGTTTAGTGGTGCAGCGTTTATATGCAAAGCAATTTGATTTTCAAGGCTATTAAAGTCTAACTCAGGAAAACCCAAACGCTGTGCGCATTCAATCAAACGCGCTTTATGATGAGCCCAATACTGTACTTGCCCATCAACAACCTTAGCGGTTGTAAAAAAGCCATCACCATAATTTAAGCCCCTGTCACGCGTGCTTAAAGTGCTGTTTTGATCTGCTGCTATTATTGTTTGCATTTTGTTTGGCATATAAAAAAAGCCCAGTTAAACAACTGAGCTCTTATAATTTGATTCGTTGTTAAAAAAGATTATACCTTTTTAAATAGCAACGAGCCATTAGTACCACCAAAACCGAACGAGTTACACAGTGCAAAGTCTAACTTTGCATCACGTGCAGTGTGTGCAATATAATCTAAGTCGCACCCTTCGTCTGGGTTATCAAGGTTGATAGTTGGCGACACTTTTTGATCTGTCAGCGATAAAATCGAAATAATCGATTCAACCGAACCTGCAGCACCTAACAAGTGACCCATCATCGATTTAGACGAGCCTACCATTACATCTTTAGCTGCATTACCAAAAATTGACTTAACAGCGGCAGTTTCTGCTTTATCGCCTGCATTTGTAGATGTGCCGTGTGCGTTAATGTAACCAATTTGCTCAGCGTTTACTTGCGCATCGTTTAGTGCGTTTTGCATTGCAAGGGCAGCACCCGCACCATCTTCTGGTGGTGACGTCATGTGATACGCGTCGCCGCTCATACCAAAGCCTACTAGCTCAGCATAAATTTTAGCGCCACGTGCTTTAGCATGTTCGTACTCTTCAACTACAACAACACCAGCGCCGTCAGAAAGCACAAAGCCATCGCGGTCTTTATCCCAAGGGCGAGAAGCCGCTTGTGGATCGTCGTTACGTGTTGAAAGTGCACGTGCGGCATTAAAGCCACCCATACCAATTGGGGTACACGCTTTTTCTGCACCGCCAGCAACCATTGCATCTGCATCACCGTAGGCAATCATGCGCGCTGCATGGCCAATATTATGCAAACCAGTAGTACAGGCAGTTACAATTGAAATATTTGGACCACGAAGTCCATGCATCATTGATAAATGACCTGAGATCATATTAATAATGGTAGACGGCACATAAAATGGCGACAACTTGCGCGGACCACTATTTAATAGCTTAATGTGGTTTTCTTCAATTAACGTAAGCCCACCAATACCTGAGCCTACAGCTACACCAATGCGTGCTGCGTTTTGCTCAGTGATTTCAAGGCCTGAATCTTTAAAGGCTTGAACACCCGCTGCAATGCCGTACTGAATAAACAAGTCCATTTTTTTAGTATCTTTCGCTGACATGTATGCAGTTGCATCAAAATCATTTATTAAACCAGCGAATTTAGTACCAAATTTTGATGTATCAAAGTGCGTTATTGTTTGAATGCCACTTTTACCATCTAATAAGCCTTGCCAGGTTGATTGAACATCATTACCTAGCGGCGTCAACATTCCTAAGCCAGTTACGACGACTCGACGTTTAGCCACGGTTTGCCTCCAATAAGGGATATTTTACAAGGGGATGATCATACCCAAGCTACCTCAAAGTGCTAGTCCCAAAATAGATTAAAAACGCATAACACAATCAAAATTAATTTTTAGCTAAAATTGAGCATAGAGATTTAAGTTTTGAATCACGAACTTTGAGGTGGTTTGGATATAAAAAATTAAAGGCAGCGGATGCTGCCTTTAACGTGCGATTAATTACTCAGCGTGTGCTGTAACGTAATCGATAGCAGTTTGTACTGTAGTGATCTTCTCAGCTTCTTCATCTGGGATCTCAGTATCAAACTCTTCTTCAAGAGCCATTACTAGTTCAACAGTATCAAGAGAATCTGCACCTAGGTCATCTACGAAAGAAGATTCATTTTTAACTTCTTCTTCTTTAACACCTAGTTGTTCAATGATAATTTTCTTTACGCGTTCTTGGATATCGCTCATTCTTCTTTCCTTTATTAAAAACGCCAATGCGTTATTTTCAGATTGCGGCGTAGTTTACGCCGCATAATTCTCTGATTCAATGATTTGACCATAAATAATTATCTGGTCAAACCTCTGAGTGTGTGTTTTGTCTTTTATCGCTTATTTTCGCAGCGATTTCAAGTATGTTTAAAGCAAGTTCACAAATAATTCAATGTTTTTGAGGTAACTTACTTAACTTTATTAAGTAGTAATCTAGGTACAATGGCGATTAAACCATGTACATCGCGCCATTTACATGCAAAGTTTCGCCTGATACATACGCAGCCGCGTCAGATGCTAAATAACATACTGCAGCAGCAATTTCGTCTGGTTGGCCTAAACGCCCTGCTGGAACATTTGCAAGTGTTGCTGCTTTTTGCTCATCAGTTAAATTATCAGTCATGTCTGTTTGAATAAAACCAGGAGCGATTACGTTAACGGTAATACCACGTGATGCAACTTCGCGCGCAAGTGACTTAGAAAAACCAATTACACCTGCTTTAGCCGCTGCATAATTAGCTTGACCTGCATTACCCATAGTACCCACTACTGAGCCAATGTTAATAATACGGCCTTTCTTTTTCTTCATCATTGGACGAAGTACCGCTTTAGATAAACGGAAAACTGAGCTTAAATTAGTGTCGATAATATCGTCCCACTCAGTTTCTTTCATACGCATTAATAAGTTATCGCGTGTAATACCTGCGTTATTTACAAGTACGTCAATATCGCCTAAATCAGCTTTTATTGCAGCAAGTGTTGCTTCAATAGATGCAGGATCGGTTACGTTTAATGCATAACCTTTACCATTGTCACCTAGGTATTCACTGATTTTAGCAGCGCCTGACTCACTTGTCGCAGTACCTGCAACTTTTGCACCTTGTGCAACTAATGTTGTTGCAATTGCTTTACCAATACCACGGCTGGCGCCAGTAATTAGGACAATTTTGCCCTCTAATGAAAATAAATTAGACATTTTATATACTCTTATTTAGCTGCATCAATTGAAGCGGCGTCGTTTACTGAGCCACAGATCATTGCTTTATCAATTCGTTTAGCAAGTCCTGTTAATACTTTACCAGGACCAAATTCGTAGCTTTGTGTTACATCTTGCGCAACCAAGGCTTGTACTGTTTCTGTCCAGCGAACTGGGCTGTATAGCTGACGTACTAGTGCGTCTTTAATTGCATCAGCTGACGTTTCAGCTTTTACATCAACATTATTAATTACATCACACTTAGGTGTATTAAATGTTAAAGCGGCTAAGTCTGCTGCTAGCTTGTCAGCTGCTGGCTTCATTAACTCACAATGTGAAGGTACGCTAACAGAAAGTGGTAATGCACGTTTAGCACCGGCATCTTTACATGCTTGCGATGCTCTATCTACTGCCGCTTTATGGCCTGCGATAACAACTTGACCAGGAGAGTTGTAGTTAACTGGAGATACAACCTCACCTTGCGCTGAGGCAGCACAAGCCGCTTTAATTTCTTCATCGCCTAAGCCAATAATAGCAGCCATTGAACCTACGCCTGCTGGCACGGCTTCTTGCATGTATAAACCACGGTTTTCAACAAGCTTTACGGCTTCGCTCAAACTTAATACATCGCTACATACTAACGCTGAGTATTCACCTAAGCTGTGACCCGCCATAATAACGTCTGCATCAGGGTTAGCTGCTAACCAATCACGGTAAATAGCAACACTTGCAGTTAGTAATGCAGGTTGTGTGCGGTGGGTTTGATTTAATTTTTCTTCTGGGCCATTAAGAACTAGCTCTGCTAAGTCGTAACCCAGTGCATTTGACGCTTCTGCAAATGTTGCTTTAACAATGTCAGAACTCTCTAGTAGTTCTTGTAACATACCAACGCTTTGCGAGCCTTGACCTGGGAATAGAAGTGCAATTTTTTGTGCCATACTTTGCTCTTTTTAATTAAACAAATAAATAATGAAATACACGGCACATCAATTATTGATTAACCGCCGTGTCTTTAGAATGTGTTTTTTCGAAAATAGCGGCTATTTTATCAGGAAGTTGACGTTCAACCTCTTTTACCGCTTCATCAATTGCTGCTTGAAATGCTTTAGCTGACGCATTTCCATGACTTTTAACGACAATACCGCGCAATCCTACCAGAGAAGCACCGTTATACTGGTCGGGGTTCACCCTTTTATAGAGTTTTTTTATTATTGGGCGCAATATAAACGCCATACATTTATATAAAAGGTGCTTTTCGAGCGCGGTTGTAAACTTATTCATAATAAGCTTGGCAATGCCTTCACATGTTTTAAGTGCCACGTTACCCACAAATCCTTCGCATACTATGACATCAGCCTTACCCGAAAAAATATCACTTCCTTCGCTGTAACCAATATAATTTATATGTGGGCTTTGCTGCATTAATTGTGCAGCTTGTTTAATGTCGTCGTGGCCTTTAATGTCCTCAGCGCCAATATTTAATAGACTAACGCGAGGATTATCCAAACCAAGTGCTTGTCCAGCAACAATAGAGCCCATAATGCCAAACTGATAGAGCATTTGCGCATCACAATGCACATTAGCACCTAAGTCGAGTAAATATACTGGGTTTTTAAGCTCTGTAGGAACAGATGAAATGAGTGCGGCACGTTTAACACCTGGCAGCATTTTTAATACATAGTGAGCCATAAAAAATAGAGCGCCGGTATTACCTGAGCTAACACATGCTTGAGCCTCGCCCGATTTAACTAAATCTAGGGCAACACGCATAGATGAATCTTTTTTTGAACGCACAGCAATTGCAGGTTCACAGGCATTGGTGACTATTTCACTACAGTGACGAATTATGAGTCTAGGATGAGGTAGAGAATCGAGGGATTCGAGTTCTTTAGATATAACATGTTCATTGCCACATAAAATGAGAGTTAAATTGGCATGAGCATTTACTGCACAAACGGCAGCAGGAATAGATGAACGGGGGCCGTAATCGCCCCCCATCATATCTAACGCTATGGTTAGATCTTTCAGCATATAAGTAATCTCTTATTTAGAAATTACTTGAACGCCTTTGTAGTAACCATCTGCAGTCACATGGTGACGACGATGAGTCTCACCAGATGTTTGATCTACAGTTAAAGTTGGACCACTGATCGCATCGTGTGAACGGCGCATGCCGCGTCTTGCACGAGACTTTTTGCTTTTTTGTACAGCCATAGTCTTCTCCTAAGAATCTTTCTTAAGTTGTTTCAAAATATCAAATGGATTAGGTTTATCATCTTCCGCCTTTAATACACCAAAGCTGGCAGGCTTTGCTGAATAACTGCATGAAGCTTCGTTGTGGGTAGCCACTAATGGAATTGCTAAAATTAGTTCGTCTTCAATTAAATTAAAAACGTTAACTTCACCATTTTCATCAAGCGCTACTTCATCGTAGTCTTCTGGAAAAATATCTAACTCTGTATCTTCACCTACTGGTGAATATGCAAAGTCTTGAACCAAATCCAACCCTAAATCACCATTACAACGTTGACAAATGACAGTAACGTGTGTGGACAAATTGCCTCTAATCACAGCGAAACCTTGATCATCGTTTTTGCAATGTATTTTTACCGCTATTTCACCTACTTCTTCCTGCACAACTTTCTCTAAACGAGTAAGTTTTTCAAGCGGTACAATTCCGTCATACTTTAAACGGTGCTGCGCTGCTTTGCCTGGATGAAGAGTGATGGGAATTTTCACCTTTTGCATAGGGGCTGCATCATATAGATAGTTAGTTTGTTAGTCAAAGTAAAAAACCATTTTTACTTGGTTTTTAACGTGTTTTACTCTCGGATCTGATTTATCCTAACTCAATCTGAATTATCGTAGGAAAACAGTCCGTGAAGCATCCACTCATTTTAGCGTCAAGCTCGCCTTTTAGGCAGTCTTTATTACAAAAATTTAATTTACCATTTGATACGTTTTCACCAGATGTTGACGAATCAGCACTTGAATGCGAAACACCTACCGAACTGGTTAAGCGCTTAAGTGAATTAAAAGCCTCAGCGGCTAATAAACACTTTAACAAAGGGTTAGCTATTGGATCAGACCAAGTCGCTGTGTTTAATAATCAAATTTTAGGTAAACCACATAATAAACAAAATGCCGTAAAACAACTAAATTTATTTAGCGGTAATACTGTAACATTTTTAACAGGGCTTTGTGTTTACGATATCGTAACTGGCACTAAAAAAACCTGCGTAGAACCTTTTAATGTGTCGTTTAAAACACTCAGTGATGCACAAATTAGCGCTTATTGCGATGCTGAGCAGCCTTATAACTGTGCTGGCAGCTTTAAAAGTGAAGGGTTGGGTATATGTTTATTTGAAAAACTAAGCGGCGACGATCCTAATAGCTTAATTGGATTACCATTAATTAAACTCAGCCAGCTACTGGCTGAGTTTGGTATTGATGTACTTACTGCTCAGGCTAAATAAATTAACCAAGCAAAACCTGTTGCAATTGCAGATAATTATCTACCGTTGCAACAGGGCTAAGCTTGTTTAGCTGCTGTGCGTTATGTACACCCATTGTTACGCCAATTCTATCCATGCCTGCAGCTTTTGCCATTGTCATGTCTATTTGAGTGTCACCAATCATTACAGCGTCTTGAGCGCTTATGCCAAGTTCTTCAAGTAATTGATACAACATATCTGGAGACGGTTTGGACAGTGCGTCGTCGCTAGGGCCTGTTTATCTTTCGAGGTTAAATTTGCAGCAGACTGTTTGGTATTTAGGCAAGGCAGAGCCTATGTAGTGTGGTTATTCCCCATAAATAGGCGATAACGCAGCATAAATGCCAAACATGCGCTGCCCGAAGGGTTCTGCCTAGGGGCGATTTACTCTTTGTTGCTCGGTTTTTACTTAGCCCACTAGGTTACAAACCTCACGCCGCGATTAAATCGCCCCTAGATTGAGCAAATTTTAATCCTGAAAGGTCAACAGGCCCTAATACGTGTTGCACTAAAAAAATGTCTAAGTTGGCTTTGATCAAGCAAACGCTCTAACCCACCCCTACCTTTACCTGTTGCAACCGCTAAAACAATGCCCTGCTCTTTTAAGGCATTTAAAACGCTGACAACATTAGCAAATACAGGCGTGGGAGTAGTATCCACACTGTATTGATATTTATAACCTGAAATTAACGCTTGGTGCTGCGCTACATTATCAGGAAATAAAACGTCAATTGCTTTTTCAAGCGACATACCAATAATGTTTTTAATGGCTTCGTCACTAGGTGGCACTAAATTAAGTGACTCGGCGCTACTACGAATACAGTTAACTATTTTAGTGACTGAATCCATAACAGTGCCATCCCAATCAAAAATGACGAGCTTATATTTTTTAATTGGAGTCACTGCAATCACAGTTTTGCATCTCGTAATTTTAGTAATGTATTTTTAAGCGTTTTATCCAGCGGTGCTTCAATACGCATGGTTGTTTCGTTTTTAGGGTGATAAAAACTTAAATCATGTGCGTGTAAAAACAATCGGTTTAACCCAACTTTACGCATAGAATCGTCAAAACCCTGATCGCCATATTTATCGTCGCACGCTATTGGGTGACCTTTACATTGCGTATGCACACGAATTTGGTGCGTACGCCCTGTAACAGGCGATGCTTGTACAAGTGAGCAATCGTTAAAACGTTCAAGTACTTTAAAACGAGTATGTGAAGGTTTTCCCTCAGCGTTATCTACGCGTACTACGCGCTCGCCCGATTTAAGTGTATTTTTACGCAGCCCTTCAGTAACGTTTTTAGTTTTAGAGTCCCACTGCCCTTCTACAAGTGCCCAGTAATTTTTTTCCATTGTTTTTTCACGAAGTTGTTCATGCAACGCTGTTAACACCGAACGACGCTTCGCTATAAGTAAACAACCCGATGTATCACGGTCAAGCCTATGAACTAGCTCAAGGCTACGTTCCTCTGGGCGAAGTGCTCGCAAAGCTTCAATTAAGCCATAACTTAAACCACTGCCGCCATGAACAGCCATACCTGATGGTTTATTTATTACGATAAGGTATTTATCTTCAAATAAAATATCGTTTTCAAGGCGAGTTACTTTGTCTAATTTTGATGGAACAAATTCTTCACGCTCAGCAACTCTGATAGGTGCAATACGAAGTACATCTTCAAGCTGTAGTTTATATACAGGCTTAATACGCTTTTTATTAACGCGTACCTCACCTTTGCGCAAAAGTTTATAAATAGCGCTTTTAGGCACCCCTTTTAAATGGGTAATAAGAAAGTTATCAATACGCTGACCTAAATGGTCTTCGTTGATCGTGACATAAGTTACTTGTAAGTCGTTTTTTTCTGACATTGCCTAATCACTAATTTAAGTAAAATAATTTAGTTGCTAACACTGTAATAATAGTGGGATAATCAGCAGCGCAAATATTTAGTATTTGCAAATAACAACGGTGCTTTTTAACACATTAAAACATTCGTGATGCACATTCTGGGTAGCCGATCATACAGATCCGAGTTAAGTTTTCCAAAGCTTTTATGCCTCCTCAGTTAACACGTGCGATCAATTAACGGCAATGCGCGTAATATATTGCTGGTTAAGTTTGAACATGAAGCGATTTTTAACGTGCTAGAGAAAGCAATGAACAGATAATTTGTCTGATAGTGACGACGTAAAAAACGTCGTTCAGCACTAGCTCAATTATTGTAGTACCGTATAGCAGCTTATTTAGAACTAAAAAAATCTAATAAATAAGCGTTCATTAACATCGGCAGCGATTTTTGCTCTTAAAACGGATATTAGCGATACATCAGTATGTATTGCTCACCAACTTAATGAGCCCTACGCGCCTAATATGAATGATATTTAGTAAGATTAATATGACAGGCCGACTTCTGGGTAAAACTTGTAAACGTAGCTGAAAAGCCGACAGTTTTAGCACCATTAAGAATTTAATAGCGATAATAATTGCTATTGTTTGCCAGCATTTAAAATACTGCATACGAGAAACAGAGCCGTTCCGTTAAAGACCCAGTCGTGAGGCTGCACATTCTAAAAATAGGGACAACTGAACAGGCGAGAAAAACATCGTCATGTCAGCGACATAAATAAGTAGAGTAACAATATGAAACGTATGCTAATCAATGCAACGCAGCAAGAAGAAATGCGCGTAGCACTGGTTGATGGCCAGCGCCTTTATGATTTAGATATCGAAAGCCCAGGTCACGAACAGAAAAAAGCCAATATTTATAAAGGCAAAATCACTCGCATTGAACCATCTCTTGAAGCAGCATTTGTTGATTACGGTGCTGACCGCCATGGTTTCCTTCCTTTAAAAGAAATTGCCCGTACTTACTTCCCTGCAGGTTACACTTTTCATGGTCGCCCTAACATCCGCGACGTAATAAAAGAAGGTCAAGAAGTTATAGTACAAGTTGATAAAGAAGAGCGTGGCCAAAAAGGCGCTGCGTTAACTACTTTTATCAGTGTTGCTGGTAGCTACTTAGTGCTTATGCCTAACAACCCTCGTGCTGGCGGTATTTCTCGTCGCATTGAAGGTGATGAACGTACTGAACTTAAAGAAGCATTGGGTCGTTTAGAACTTCCTAAAGGTATGGGCTTAATTGTTCGTACAGCGGGTGTTGGTAAATCGTTTGAAGAATTAAACTACGATTTAAAAGCATTATTAGTACATTGGGAAGCAATTAGACAAGCAGCCGATAGTGCTAAAGCGCCATTTTTAATACACCAAGAAAGCAATGTAATATTCCGTGCGATACGCGATTATTTACGTCGTGATATTGGCGAAATTTTAATTGATAAACCACGTGTTTTTGAAGAAGCTAAAGCGCACATTGAGCGTTTTCGTCCTGACTTTATGAGCCGTGTTAAGCTTTATCAAGGTGACACTCCTTTATTTACGCATTACCAAATTGAAAGCCAAATTGAGTCTGCGTTCCAGCGTGAAGTACGCTTGCCTTCTGGTGGTTCAATTGTAATTGACCCAACTGAAGCACTAACGTCTATCGATATCAACTCGTCTAAAGCAACTAAAGGCGGCGATATTGAAGAAACAGCACTTAATACTAACTTAGAAGCGGCCGATGAAATTGCACGTCAATTACGTCTTCGTGACTTAGGTGGTTTAATTGTTATCGACTTTATCGATATGACGCCTCCACGCCATCAACGTGAAGTAGAGAATCGTTTAAAAGATGCTGCTCGCCCAGATCGTGCTCGTGTTCAAATTGGTAAAATCTCACGCTTTGGTTTACTTGAAATGTCGCGTCAGCGTTTGCGTCCTTCATTAGGTGAAGCAAGCCAAGGCCCATGTCCACGTTGTAGTGGCCAAGGTACTATTCGTTCAAACGAATCAATTGCGCTTTCTATTCTTCGTTTAATTGAAGAAGAAGCAATTAAAGACAACACAGCACAAGTAAATGCACAAGTGCCTGTTGCCGTTGCTGCTTATTTATTAAATGAGCAACGTCGAAGTGTTCACCGTATTGAAAAGCATCACAAATGTGACGTAGTGATTATTCCTAATCAACATATGGAAACACCACATTACGAAGTTATGCGTTTACGTAAAGACGAAACACTTGAAACGGTAAGTTACGGACAAGTTGTTGCGCCAGAACCTGAAGCATTTGAGATGTCAAAATCACCAAGTGCACCAGTACGTGAAGAGCCAATGCTAAAAGGTGTTGTAATGCCTTCTACACCGGCTCCACAAGCAGCGCCTACACCAGTAGCTCAGCCTGTAGTAACAGAGACTAAAACTGAAGGTGGCTTGTTTGAAGCAATCACTAAATGGTTTAAATCGTTATTTGCAAGCGAAACAGTAGAAGAGAAAAAAGAAGCTGTAGAAAAAGAGCAGCAAGAAGCGCGTAATAACGCTCGCCGTGGTAACGATAATCGTCGTCGTAATAACAACCAACGTCGTCGTAATAATAACCCGCGCACTAATAAACCACGCAATGAGCGCCCTGCAGCTGAAGAGGAAGTTAAAACAGACTCAGCAGCAACAAGTACCGAGACTCAAGAGAGAAACGAGAACCGCAATAAGCGTCGTCGTAACCCTAACTCTCGTAAGCGCCCAGAGCATAAAAGCGAAGAAAAAGATCAAGTTAAAACTGAAGCCCCTGTAAAAGCAGAAGTAGAAGTAGAAACTGATTCTAAGCCAGCTCAAGCTGTAGAGCCTAAAGAGCAAAAGCCTAAAGTTCGCCGTCAACGTCGTAACATACGTAAAAAAGTACGTCTGCAAGATGAAAACGCTGAGCAAGCTAACTCAACAGAGCAAACACCTGAACAAGCGGTAGTTACTGACACTCCACAAGTTCAAGAGCAAGCACCTGTTGTAGAAAAGCAAACACAAGCTCCGGCAGAAAAAACAGCTCACATTAAAGAAGAGAAAGTTGACGTTGTTGATTCTAACGATGAAGCAGCAACTACTGAAGACGAGCAAGAGCAAACACGTACGCGTTCACGCCGTTCTCCTCGTCATCTTCGTGCATCAGGTCAACGTCGTCGACGTCCTGAAGGTGAAGCAGAAGTTAAATCTGACGAAGCCCCTGCATTTGTTCCAGTAGCTGATCAAGCTGCTGCAGAATATGAAGCAGAACTTAAAGCTAAATCTGAAGAAACACCTGTGGATGCAGCGCAGCAAATTGAACAAGCCGTTGCAGTTGAAGACTTAGCAAAAGTTGAAGCTGTAGAAGAGCCAGCTAAAGTTGGAGCGCCTGTAGTAACTGAAGAGCCAGCTAAAGTTGAAACTCCAGTAGCAACTGAAGAGCCAGCTAAAGTTGAAACTCCAGTAGCAACTGAAGAGCCAGCTAAAGTTGAAACTCCAGTAGCAACTGAAGAGCCAGCTAAAGTTGAAACTCCTGTAGTAACTGAAGAGCCAGCTAAAGTTGAAGCGCCAGTAGCAACTGAAGAGCCAGCTAAAGTTGAAACGCCAGTAGTAACTGAAGAGCCAGCTAAAGTTGAAACGCCAGTCGTAACTGAAGCTCCAGCAAAAACTGAAACTCCTGTTGTGACTAAAGCACCGCATGTTAAAACAGCGGTTACTCAAGGGTCTGCAAGTGCGCCAATGGCACAGCCTACTCCTGTAGCTGATAGCGAAGTAAAACATACATCTGTAGCAATGGCTCACGATAAACGTGAACTAGTACCAGACAGTGGTTTACGTGCGGGTTCTATCAAACCTGCTGGTCGTGCAAGTTCTGCAATGACTAAAACATTGAGTGTTGATTAATTACTAACACTTATTTAAAAGCCCCGCTATTTAATAAATAGCGGGGCTTTTTTGTTTACATACTTTGAATAATTATTAAAGTTTCTTCACGCCCATAATAAGCGATTTATTCACAAAGAGATTAAGAGACGCTGCGCTTTTAGAGTTAACAATAAAGCTAAATTGAAAAAGCTCCGCTAATAAACCATCGCTTGTGTTTTCTCATTTACTCCTCTTTCACTTCTCTTTGTGAAATAGATCTTTTAGTGGCTTTGCTAGCAAATAAATTAAATAAACAGAAGCGTTGCTTCTCGCGTAAGCAAGCTTCACGCCTACAGCCGAAATTTAACACCGTGAATAAGATTAACGAGTAGACGCACAACTTGTTGGCGTGACGGGCAAAGCCCGTAAAAAGTAATTTGTTCACAAAGAGGTTAAAAGACGCTGCGCTTTTAGAGGTAACAATAAAGCTAAATTGAAAAAGCTCCGCTAATAAACCATCGCTTGTGTTTTCTCATTTACTCCTCTTTCACTTCTCTTTGTGAAATAGATCTTTTAGTGGCTTTGCTAGCAAATAAATTAAATAAACAGAAGCGTTGCTTCTCGCGTAAGCAAGCTTCACGCCTACAGCCGAAATTTAACACCGTGAATAAGATTAACGAGTAGACGCACAACTTGTTGGCGTGACGGGCAAAGCCCGTAAAAAGTAATTTGTTCACAAAGAGGTTAAAAGACGCTGCGCTTTTAGAGGTAACAATAAAGCTAAATTGAAAAAGCTCCGCTAATAAACCATCGCTTGTGTTTTCTCATTTACTCCTCTTTCA
>NZ_AUTR01000032.1:0-40339 GCF_000497875.1 Pseudoalteromonas sp. S8-8 | reverse complement strand
TGGGGCAGAAACGAGTTACGACTGATAGCACTAAGCTGAATTTCGGCAAAGAACGAATAGCGGTCATTGTGATTGGCTAAAAATAGTTAATTACTCATATTGGTGTTTGTTCACATATACAAGTAAACGTGCTACGAGCAGACATTTGCGCGGCTCGCATACAGTCAAATTTTTACCCCCACAAACCGATATAATGAGGGAAATAAATCAATTACAAGAAAAACGATTTTAATTGGCGAGTTTAGTGTGCTCCAGTTTTTTATTGATCTTTAAGCTTAGCACGCTACAAAGCGGTTCGTGGATGAGTGATAGCCAGGTATTGAGGCGCTAGTTATATTAAGTTGTTCGAGGCGGAGGGTGGACTATATTTATTTAGTCAAGACGATTGAGGCATCTACTTAATAATTGGCTATAAAAAAACATCTTATTCTCTTTTATTGACTACAGTTTTAGGTGGCTACAGCGGTGCTAAAAACAAGAGTTATTAAAAAGGCGTTAGCCTGTGAATAAGTTACAAAACTTTAAGCATTAAAGCCACTCTTCAGTTTATACTCCTGTCGGCCTTTCCCCTAGCTACGGCATCCCCCAAAAAATCACGACACTTCACTCCTCAGAGTGATTCTAAGCGACTTTGTATGAAAAGTGATGCAATTTACCTGTGCCTATGAAATTTCCTTATCGAGCCTCTAAGCTCCATAAAGAGAAGTTTATCAAGGCACGATTAGCTTTTTTTAGCTGGAAGATTGGTGAACGCGTTTTTTAAGGACTATTTTGCATTTAACTCTGTAAAGTCGCGCTCGTTCCTCGCTACGGCTTCGCCTAGTTAAAATTAAAAGCCGCGATATAGTGGGTTAGTTACCCATCCCCCATACATTAACTCTTAATGGGTAATGCTTTTGTAGTTGTTAATGATTTAAAAGTAATGAAAAAGAAATTATAATAATGTTTCTTTTACGTTTATTTAATTATGGAATGATTATGATAAAAAATTTACTTTTAACATCTTTAATTGGACTAGTTTCTTTCTCAAGTTTAGCCTCGGAAACTCCACTTTACACTGAATGCTCAACATGTTTTTCTTTCGAACAGTTCAAAAATACAGCAAGATTAAAAGCTAAAGTAGATCGCCCTCGCGATGTTTATGTAATGAATCTAGATAAATCAATTATTGAGAAATTCAATGTTTCTAAGACCATTACAGGGTACAGGATATTAAAAGGAGATAATGAACCTGATGGTCGTGGTGGTCATATTCAAGATGTAAGAATACCTATATATAGTTGGACTGTAGATAGCTATGGTGTAGAGCAGGACGCTTTAAATACTTTTCATAATATATCTGATGCAAAAAGTGCTGTTGTTGCAAGCTTAGCTGGAGTAAGCGCAACTATTGTGCCTAAAGAGATTGCAGGTAGCGCTTGGGACTTAGTTGGATTTGGTGCAAAACAATATGAAGTTTCATCTTATTATAATGAACATACAACCCTAGAACAGGATATATCGAACTTTACAATCGCAGCGGCAAAAGTTTCTGGCGTTGCTGAAATTGAAAAAGTCTTTATGCAGGTTGCTTTTGATGACAAAAGCATTGCAATATATTCGTTATATGGAATTATTGGTGATGAGCTTATATGGGATTTTGAACATGGTAGAGATGTTGACGGAAACAAAGTTGAACCTACACTTCCTGTAACATCACCACGTACATATACCTTTAAAAAAGGTGGTTTATCAACTTTCTCAAATTTTTATGATGCTGCCGTGCGTTCTGGAGCCCAATTTTACAGTACCTCTGCTAAATCACCTTCTTCTGCAGGTCGAGTTTCTTGTGTAGGCGGTAAAGCTCCTGGTTCATATATATGTACTTATACAAAATAATTAATTAAAAAATAGAGCCTTGTAAAACAAGGCTTTAAAATACATGAAAGTTCAACTCCTATGTAACACTATTTCTAACATCCATTATGAACCTTATTAAGTTTTCTTTTGTTGCTCTGATACTTTGAGCTTTGTTAAATTAAGATATAGAGTAAACATTAATTAATGCAGGGACAGCTACATGAGATTTAGAAAGAGCATCAGAATAGGTAAGGGTTCAAGGGGCAACCTAGGAAAAAAGGGAATTACTAGCATTTCTGTTGGAGGTAAAGGTTGAATTCGAAGAGAGCTTTTATGTTTCATAGCTCTCTTCGATGAATGAACTTAAGTATTCAGCATTGGTCTTTAATTTATTTATCAAACTGTTTTTTCGACTAAGAGCGTTACCGTGATTTTTTGCCTTCTGTTTTTCGATTTTCATTTCTCGTTTATTGTGCTGTATTAATTCGTTTTTTTCAGTCAGTGTATTTCCAATTTCATCCGATTTTCTTTTTTCCTTTTGATAGCACTCGTTTAAATCTTTTTTAGTCTCTGATATTAGTATTTTTTCAGCTTCAATTTCTGCTTGTTCTTGCTCTACTTCGAGCTTAGCTTGGATGCGGGCATTGTCTAGAAGCGTATGGGTCACACATTAAGAATCTTCAATGTCTGCTAGTGGAACTAAGCCGAACTTCGGCAAAGAGCGAGAAGCAGACGGTCGAGTAAACTCGTTTTTGGACATAAACTTTTTAGAAAAGCAGTACTCCAATTATCGAACGCTGCCTTTTTAGCATGATAAAGCACTCAGTATGAATCTTACTTGGTATTAAACTTATTCAAATCACATGCGATGTTTCTAGCGACCAGCTCTTATTCAAACTGCCAGTAAAGCGGAGAACCGAACGAATCAAGGTAGTAATCGATAATCGCCCGAACATTCAGCGAAGGATGACGGGCATTCGGGTAGATTGCCGCGATGTGTTGCGACTCCGTTTTTATAGACTTATCCAGCTCCGGCAGTAGTACGATTAGTTCTCCTCGCTTGAGTTGGTCTCCAATCAGCCAATCAGGAAACAGCACGATCCCCATTCCCCCGAGTGCAGCAATCAACAACGTTTCAGCATTATTAGATGACATAAGGGGCGATACTGGATAGTGCACCCATTTCTCCCCGTGCCTACGCATCAGCCAGCGGTTTGGTCCTGACGAACCGCGATAGACCAAGCATTTATGATGGATTAACTCTTCAGGTGATTCAGGTATGCCGTGTCGACGGATATAATCTGGTGATGCAGCTAGATGATAGAACTGCTGGCCAAACACACGAGCATGAAATGAGGAGTCTGTTAGCACGCCAATCCGGAAAATTACGTCAGCTGAATCCCGGTGAGGATCGATGTAATCATCGGTCAGCGTGAGATCAATGCTTAGCCTTGGATATCGTTTAGTTAGACCAGCTAACGCCGGTGCTACATGTCGCTGTCCAAAGAATACCGGTGCGTTTATGCGGACCATACCTGAAGGTTCTAGCGTTCTTTCGTTGAGTTCTCGTCGCGCCTCCTCCAAGCTGCTCGTCATAGCACGTGCATAACGGATAAAAAGGTGGCCGCTTTCCGTCGGAATGATTGCCCGAGTATTACGATAAAAGAGTTGTTGTCCGAGTGCATCTTCTATTTGATGGATAACGCGCGACACCTGAGAGGCTGATATTCCTTTCCCCCGTGCCACCACAGAGAAATTCTGTGTTTCATAAACATTTATATAAATCATCAAGGCGCGTATGTTGATGTTCTCAGGTTTACTCATTTATGCATATCCTGCAAAGGTGTTTATCTAATTGTAGCATTTTTCTCATCCATGTTAAGGCGTAACATTATCTACCTGAACCACAGGAGATTGATATGCAACTGATACTAATTTTAATTGTAATTGCCGGAGGTATGGGGCTGTCCATAGAGGCTGGATTGCTAGGACCACTAGGCGAGGAAGTCGGTGATCTCTGGGCCACCTTTAGTGTATTTGGAGTGGGCGCGGCGCTTACTTTCTTGCTGATGCTATTTTTCAGCCCGCGTAACAGCCCATCGTTCTTTGCACAGCCATCTTGGCAACTGCTTGGCGGCATACTAGGACCTATTTACGTTATTATCCTGACCGTAACAACGCCGGCAATCGGCATCGCCATGACCATGATTGGCATCCTAGCAGGTCAGGTCTTTAAGAGCCTAATAATCGATCACTTTGGCCTACTTGGTACGCCACACAGAAAAATTGACATTAAACGTATAATCGCGCTGATTTTTATCATTGTAGCGCTGGTTATGGTTGCACAAGGCTAAGGTAACTTTATGACTATTATCATGATTATTCTCACCATCATCGGTGGAGCTATGCTGAGTATTCAAGCGGCTATCAACAGCCAGCTTGGAAGTAAAGTTGGTGTATTCAAAAGCGCGTTCCTAACATTTTCGATTGGAGCGCTAGTGACGGGGTTGCTGATCTTTTTCTTCGAACCTAAACACGCCTTGACCCTGATGGACGTTCCTAAATGGCAACTGCTGGGAGCAATGTTTGGTGTGCCATATATCGTTATTATGGTACTGGCCGTTCAGCGCATTGGCGCAGCTGTTGCCACTGTCGCCGTCATTTTTGGGCAGTTGACCATGAGTATGCTGATCGATAATTTCGGTTGGCTGGGAAATGAACCAATTCCATTCTCGCCGAGCCGACTCGGAGCTATTGTTTGCTTGGGCATTGCACTATATTTCATTTACTCTAGCAGCAAGTCAAAAGCCGTACTGGCGAAAGATCCACAACCGCATGCAGCCGCTAATAAATAATTTCAGTAAGTTCTAATGAGCCTCCTCTGAAGAGTGCCAGAAATTTTCTTGGTGCTCTTCAGTTGTTATGATCTGACTCCACAAAAGTAGACACCTAAACCATTCATGTTAACTCGTTTTGGGGCATAAACGAGTTAGTACCACCGTCCGCTCATGGCACTCTCCAGCCACTCGACAACATAAAATGTTGATAATAATTGGCAAGGTATTTTACTGTGTCGGATGGCGCTTCGCTTATCCGACCTACACTGGCACATAGCCGGAGTTGATATAAAAGCCAAACGTTCAGCTAGCCCAATATAAAGCGGATTAAACCTGCTCTACAGAATAACTTGCGAAGTTAAAACCTCAGTAATTAGCGAGTACTCCCTTTATTTCAGTTTGAGATACTCAAGTTAGTAATACTTATTTCTGATATACTCATTCAGCACTTTTACTCAAAAGGTAATAGTCTTCAGCTTGCAACTCAATGCAAGTTAACTCACTGCTCTTCATTATTTATTGTCAAAATTACACCTTTGTAAAATAGAGTTGGTTCATCCGAGCCAAAAACGTACAGAAAAAACACCGCCTAAGTTTATTGGCGAAGTATGATGATTCGTTGATGAACTCAAGCGTACTTACTTTATAAACAGGACTTAGCATGAGTGAATTAACTATCGGCGTTATCGGAACATCCCGCAAGACAGATGAAAGACGGTATCCTATTCACCCAGAGCACTTATTACGAATTCCCGAAAGTCTTAGAAAACAAATGGTGTTTGAACAAGGCTATGGCACCGCTTTTAATGTTAGCGATGAATATATTGCAACGTTAACGGGTGGCATTGCATCTCGCAGCGAAATACTTACCCATATTGGCACTGCTATTATTGCAAAGCCTGTACTTGCTGACTTAGAAGAAATGCGCGAAGGAGGCACTATTTGGGGCTATGCCCACTGCGTTCAACAGCATGAAATAACACAAGCGGCGATAGAACGTAAACTTACCTTAATTGCTTTTGAAGATATGTATGTGTGGTCACCACAAGGAAATGCAGGGCGCCATACTTTTTATAAAAACAATGAAATGGCAGGGTATTGCGCTGTAATACATGCTTTGCAACTTAAGGGTATTGATGGTCATTATGGCGATCAACGTAAAACGATTATATTTAGTTTTGGTGCAGTGAGTAGAGGCGCAATTTACGCTCTTAAAGCGCATGGTTTTAGAGATATTACAATTTGTATTCAGCGTCCTGATCACGAAGTGCGTGAAGAAATATTAGATTGTCATTATGTTAAGGTACGAGAAGGTCTTGAAGGAGAGGCTCGCATGATGGTTGTTGAGCATGATGGGACTAATCGACCTCTTGGCGATCTAATTAGCGAAGCCGATATTATCGTTAACGGGACTTATCAAGAAACAGCTCATCCGGTTAACTTTGTAATTGAAACAGAGGCCGACTGCTTAAAACCAAACAGCTTAATTATTGATGTTAGCTGTGATGAGGGGATGGGATTCTTTTTTGCAAAGCCGACAACGTTTAAAAACCCTTTATTTCGATATAACAACACGGATTATTATGGCGTTGATCATACACCGAGTTATTTATGGGAAAGCGCGACGCGTTCAATCTCTGCGGCGCTCATTGTATATTTACAAACGATACTTAAAGGTGCTTTGCAGTGGCAAAAAGATGAAACCATTCGCCGTGCAATAAACATTGAGCAAGGAATAATTAAAAATACGGCTATTTTGGCATTCCAAAACCGCGAAAATATTTATCCTTATAACGTAATAACACAATGATTAAATCTATCTCTAATCTAATTTTACGTAAGATTAATTAGGGGTGTGCACTTCGTCTTAATGCTAGTAATTTTAAGGCGAAGTGTTTGTTGACTGATAGTAAAACTGGAGAACTTAAATCTTAAAAGTTTTGATAAAACGAACACCCACAATTTATAAGGCTACCTGATATGCCTAACGATTCTAAAAATATACTAAATCGTGGCTTAGACTATATGCACGACCCATTTTCTAATTTTATGCGTGCTCAAACCACCTCTAGTCTGTTTCTTCTGGTATCTACGATCATTGCACTATGGTGGGCAAATTCAGCTTATTCAGCTACCTATCTAAACTTAGTGCACACGCCTATTGGGATCTCATTAGGAAACTTTGAGCTAAAAACCTCGCTTAAACACATTATTAATGATGGTTTGATGGTGATATTTTTCTTATTGCTTGGGCTTGAAATAAAACGAGAGGTACTTGCTGGAGATTTAGCTGAGCCCAAAAATAGACACATGCTCATTTTTTGCGCCATAGGCGGAATGGTCGTGCCGGCTGGTATTTATTCGCTGTTTAACTGGGGGCAAGATTCACTGATTGGTTGGGGTATACCCATGGCAACCGATACTGCGTTTGCATTAGGTGTGCTTACAATTGTAAGAAAACATATACCAACAAGCTTGTTGGCCTTTATTGTAGGTCTTGCGATTGTTGACGATGTGGGGGCAATACTCGTTATTGCCGTGTTTTATACCCAAGAAATATCGGTGATGTATTTGTCATGCGCCGTTGTTCTATTTGCTTTTTTAGTAGCCGCCAATTATGCCGGAATAAGGCAGCCGCTTTTTTACATTATTATTGGTCTTGCCACCTGGTGGATGATGTTACAGTCAGGTGTGCATCCTACTGTAGCAGGTGTTGCTATTGCTTTAACGGCTCCTGCACGCTCAATGTTGGGCTCAGGAAGGTCGCTTGAAAAGGCAAAAACAACCATTACCTCTATGCAAAAAGAAATAGAGAAAGTAGATGTTCTGGCTAGCAGACAGGATCATAAACAGGTACTAGAGATTCGTGATTTAGCCGAAAATGCGGGTACACCTTTGCGTCGGTGGGAAGATGTGCTGCACCTGCCTGTCGCACTGTTTATTTTACCGCTATTTGCTTTAGTTAATGCGGGTGTGGTTTTTAACTTTAGTTCATTTGTTGAGAGTCTCAGTGATCCCGTTGGCTTAGGTATTATTAGTGGTCTTGTTGTTGGTAAGTTTATTGGTATTTCGGGTGCGTGTTGGCTTGCTTTACGCTACAAAATAGGTTGCTTGCCTGAGGGCATCAATCTTCAGCATGTTATTGGTGCTTCACTTATCGCTGGGATTGGATTCACCATGTCTACCTTTATTGCTACGTTGGGGTTTGATGGGCAAGCCGAGCATCTTCATAACGCAAAAACATCGGTTTTAGTGGCTTCGGTTCTTTCTGCAATACTTGGGGTTTTATATATTCGAGTGGTTGCCTCAAAAAAGAGCAATAAATCAATTAATTCAACGCCATAATAGGGCATGAAGGGGCTAATGGGTATTCAATAATGTGTACTCATTAGTTGTACTTAACCCTTTATTTATCAATTAAACCTATTGTTTAAAACACGCTATGTGTTGTAGCGAACAGACCAATTAAAATAAATACGCTAATGTCTTACTAAGGTTTTTTGGCTTTAAATTAATCTATAAGTGCATGAATTTAAATCTTAAAACTATTCCTTAAATCATTGCCCCTAAATTATTACCCTTAAATTATACAGAGGAAGTTATCACCTAGATTGCGAAGCACGCTGGCGCTTTAGGCTAGGGCTTATGACAATCTAAAGTAGTAATAAGGCTCCATATTTTTGGTTTCTTAAAAAGGAGAATATTATTTCTACACAAAACGAAAATAATCCAAATTCTAAAAGTAAAAGCGGTCCGCCAGATATCGATAAAGTGATGAGTGGTGCGCTGCAAAAGTATAAGAAGCTGCTGAGTGGAAAATTTAGCACAAGTTTAACCATAGTACTGTTTTTGGGATTGATTGCTACAGGCTATAGCGCAGTCTATACCGTTCCCAGTGATTCAGTTGCTTTGGTATTAAGGTTTGGTAAGTTTCAAGAAATTCTGCCTGCGGGCTTACATGTAAAAATCCCATTAGGTGTTGATCACGTCACAATAGTGCCTACTAAGCGGCAATTAAAGCAGGAGTTTGGTTTTTCTACTCCTGGAGCCTCCGACCCTGATCAAAATATTAATCCTGAAAATAATATTCGCGCATTTGCGCCAAAAATTTCACCTGCAACAAATCAACGCGAAGAAACCCAAATGGTAACGGGCGATTTAAACACTGCGCTGATTGAATGGGTAATTCAATATCGGATAGCCGATCCCCAAAAGTACTTATTTGAGGTGCGCGACCCGGCAGGCACTTTACGATATGTGTCTGAATCAGTTATGCGTGAAGTTGTAGGCGATAGAACTGTAGATGAAGTAATTACCATTGGCAGGCAAGGGATTGAAATTGAGGCATTACAAAAAATGCAGGCATTGGCAACCAAATATGTAATGGGGATTAGTATTGATCAGGTTCAACTAAAAAACATTAACCCACCCGTACCAGTACAAGGGTCGTTCAATGAAGTTAATCAGGCTCAACAAGAGAAAGAAAAGTTGATTAACGAAGCGCGTCGCGAATATAACCGCGTTATTCCGCTTGCTGAGGGGGAGCGCGATCAACGAATAAGAGAGGCTGACGGTTATCGCCTTAAGCGAGTTAATGAAGCTGAAGGCGACGCTCTGCGTTTTAATGCGCTGTTTGCACAGTACCAACTGGCACCTGAGGTAACACGCAGACGAATATATATAGAAACAATGACAGATGTTATGCCAACGATAAAAAATAAAATTATTATCGATAGCGAAGCACGCGGTGTATTACCTTTACTCAATTTAACTTCACTAAAAGGACAGCAGCCATGAAATCTTATTTAATCGTTGGCAGCAGTATTTTAGCTGCACTTGTAGGGGTTACTTTGTATAGCGCTTTATATACGGTTAACGAAGTAGAGCAGGTGGTTATTACTCAGTTTGGTAAACCGGTTGGAGAGCCAATTAGAGAGGCGGGTATTCAACTCAAAATGCCTTTTGTTCAGCAAGTTAATTTTATTGATAAGCGCGTGCTGGAATGGGAAGGAACACCTTCTGATATGCCGACCAAAGATAAGCTTTATATTTCTGTAAGTCTTTATGCGCGGTGGCAGGTTACCGATCCGTTGCAGTATTTTTTACGTTTAGGTGATGAGCGAAGCGCACAGTCTAGGCTCGATGATATTTTTGGTAGTGAAACGCGTAATGCAGTAGCCACACACGAATTAATCGAAATTATTCGTACAACGAAAGGTCGCCAACCTTTGCGTGACTCGTCACTCACCGAGGCTGAAAAAGAGCAGAATATTGGTAGTTTAGTGCCTATAAGCATGGGACGTTTAGTTGTCGAGCAAGATATATTTAATGAGGCGGCAAAAAAAGTAAAAGTATTTGGTATTGAGCTTATGGATATTCGCTTTAAACGTATTAATTATAACGAAAGTGTACGCCCTAAAATCTATGAACGTATGATCAGCGAACGTCGTCAAATAGCAGAACGCTTTTTGTCAGAAGGAAAAGGCGAAGCTGCCCGTATACAAGGTAACAGAGAGCGAGACTTAGATAAAATTCAATCTGAAGCCTACCGAGCAGTAACAGAAATTAGAGGTAAAGCTGATGCTAAAGCAGCCGCTATTTACGCCTCAGCCTATAACAAAAATGATCAAGCAGTCGCATTTTATGCATTTACCCGTTCGTTGCAGGCGCTTGAACTTGCCCTTAGCCAAAACACAACATTGGTATTATCGACCGACAGTGAGCTATTTCAGTATTTACAACACACTCAGGCGAGTGAGCCTAATCCTAAAAATTAGCATGCTTCATATTTAAATATTGTATAGATATCATCAAACTTAGGAGCAATAAATGCAAATTGAAACAATTAGAGATGTACTCAATTGGACCGTTTTATTTCACAAAAACTTAAAAGATAGCCTAAACCAGAGCTCTAAAAAAAATAAGGATGAGGGAGCACGAATGATGCTTCGCTACTTATCTGAGCATGAGGAGAGTTTAGAGAATATTGTACAAGGATTTGAAAATACGGCAGACGAAAAAGCGCTAAACACCTGGTGTTTTGATTACATCGAAAAGCACTCAATTATTGAGCGCGTTGATTGCAACTCACTCTTTGAAGAGCTAGATATCTCAGACATTATGGAGAAAATAGTAAACCATCATGAACAAGTTATTGAGTTATATATTCATATATATTCTCGTGTAGATATTGAAAGCGCAAAAACGTTGCTTGATACAATAAAAGATATTGAAGAAAATGAGATAAAAAGAATTGTGCAATCGGCTAACCGGTTTTCAGATATGTAATCGACTGATTGAACTGGCAATATTAGTGTATTACTAAGGTGTCAGTTCAATCAAATGTATGTGATATCAATTTATATCAAGGATCTTTTCTTTTAATCGAGTTAAGTAAAATGGTTTGGTGTGCTCAATATATCCGGACAGTCAATTCTAGTTTATTCAGTTATACCAATCTGCTTATATACGGGGTCTATTTAGCAACGTTATAGAGTGATTTAATTTGTTTTAATTGCTCAAATATTTATGCAGGTTGGTATTAAAATGAGAAGCAGATGATATGGCATGTCTGTGAATCTACTTACTTTTCATTAGATTATTCCCTCAATTTAATATCTAGCTATAAAGGCTGTATCTTTTTGTTTAATATAATACAAAACAATTAAATTTGACTGTACTAATACGGCAGTTGCTTTACAGTTTAAGATCTTGGCGACTCAAATTAGAAGGTTACAACAGACTCATGCGGTTATCTCTAACTCAATCAGCAGCAAGTATTTTATATTTAGGCTTTATTCAGTTTTTTGTTGTTGTAGTAATTTTGGGTGGGTTGGAGAGTATTTTACTTGAAGCACCTCTGATGCCTATCATTTCTATTAGTACCGCTTTAATATCGCTAGTTTTAGGCTCAATCTTAACTTTATTATTTAATTTTAAATTTTCAAAAAAAATTAAATATGTGACTCCTGTATTAGGCATTTTAGGATGTGCTTTTTTCTTAAATTTTCAATTGAGCTTATGGGGAGTCGTTGACGAAAAGTTTTTTTTAATTAGTGATAATCCATTTATTTCTGCTTTAAATGCCGTTATGGTTTTTTCTTTTTTCTCAGCGCTCATTATTAAAATTTTATGTTCTGCAACGATAACTAAAGGGGCTAAGTTTACCAAAGCAGTCATGTTTTTAGTTATCTTTACGGGTGTGTCGTTATGGTACGCTAGTGCAGTAAAAACAGTGAGTAGTGAAGAAGAAAAAGCACGAGAAAAAATAAGCTTAGTGGGGACAATGCTTAATAAAAATCTTGATGAGCATAAAAAGTCATTATCTCGGATTAAGTCGAGATTAGAAAAAGTGAGTCATGATAATTTTTTAAAGCTTGCCGCTGTTGATATGAAAAATTATGCGAGAGATTATAAAATCATCAAAGGGATGCTTATTTTTGATGAAAATCTTACGTTAGTTGAAGGTGACATATTTTCTAAGCAATTTATTTCCAGTGGATTTCTATCAAGTGATTCTGTAGTGAACTGGTTAAATACAACTACGGATGAAGTTAGATTTGCAGCTAATTCATTAACGTTGAAAACGAGTACGCCGACTATTATGTTTTCGATACCTATAAATTCAGTTACTGGCGGTAAGTATCAAGTTTTAGCTTTACTAGACATGAATTTATTAATTGAGAACAGATACATAAATTATCTAAATACGTTTGATGTATTTATTGAATTGACGCCTCAAGTTTACTTTTCTGTTAATGCTCAAAAGCAAAACGTATACGATTTAAATATACTATTGAGTTTATACAGTGACTATATTGTAGAAAAAGTCGATGTAATGGGCATTTTAAAGCACAATATATATAGTTTTATTAATAACTACTCTGCATTAAAAGAAAGGGCAAAAGTCGAACAAATTATAATTTGGCTTACTTTCATTTTTATTTATATTTTTATACTTGCTTCAGACTCTTCATACCTACTAAAACAACAATCAAAAAAGCTGTTTAAAATGGCTAAATATGATGAGTTAACAGGGCTAATTCGCCGAGATGCGCTAGATGATGAAATAAACGCTAAACAGTCTAAGCAGGCTAAAGCGTTAAACTCACTGTGTGCAATGGTTTTTATAAACCTAGATGGCTTTAGTTCTATAAATAATAGTTTAGGGCATGCCCTAGGTGATAAAGTTCTCAAGTTAGTTGCAAGAAGACTTAAAAATAACGCGCTGACAACCGACTCAATAGCACGCTTTGGTAATGATGAGTTTATTCTTTATTACAGCAATATAAGTAAAGATAAACTAAGAGAAGAAATATCAGTATTAATAAGCTCTTTAGCAAACGTTTATTATTTAGAGGACGTTGATATTTATCTTACAGCCAGCGCTGGTATATCGATGTCTAAAGAAAGAGTAGGAAATTCAAAAGTACTATTACAGCATGCAGATATTGCTATGGACAGTGCGAAAACCCTTGGGGGGAATCAGCTTTGTTTTTATCATAAGCTAATGGATGATAAGCATAAAGAAATAGTCCACATTAGAGGAGAGCTTCAAAAAGCGCTTAAAGATGGTGATTTAGAAGTGTATTACCAACCAATCCATAGTTTATCTGATAACAAAGTGATTAGTGTTGAGAGTTTGGTGCGATGGAAAAGTAATGGTGCGTATATTTCCCCGGCTATTTTTATACCTATAGCAGAGCAAACGGGGCAAATATTAGAAGTTGGCAAACAAGTACTAGCACAGGTACTTAAAGATATGAGTAATACTGCGCAGTTAAAAAATATTACTGTGGCTGTTAATTTTTCACCCCAGCAATTACAGCTGCAAGGGTTTGTTGCAAATATTTGCCAATTAGTCTCTGATAAATGTATAGAGCCACATCGGCTCACCGTTGAAGTGACTGAAACAGTCATGTCAGAAAAAGGGGTTATCGAAGGCGTTCTTAGAAAGCTGATGGCTAAGGGCTTTAATGTTGCGATTGATGACTTTGGCGCTGGATATTCTAGCCTTTCTTACTTGTCGAGGCAGCCTGCTAACATTATAAAAATAGATCGGGAGTTCACGATTGGTGCTGAGCATGAGGGCCAAGAACGCGCTTTATTAGAAGGTATCATCAAGATTTGTACAGAGCTTAAAAAAATAGTGGTCATTGAAGGTGTTGAAAATGCTGAGCTGATCGCCTATTTATCTCGATTCAGCAGTATAAGGGTTCAAGGCTATTATTATTCCAAACCAATACCTTTAAATAATCTTATTGATTATATTAATAGCCTAAATAAAACAAGTCATCATAAGTAAAACGAGAACAATCAATTATTACCTTACAACATGGATTAACTCGCTAGCTATGGAGTAATAACATAGCCACGAGCGTCTATTTTTTTACGGGAATATCATTTAATAGCTTTATGATAGCGCTGTTATTACCGAGTTTAGCTAAGTCTAACAGATAGCTTTTTTCTAGCTCTTGCATTGACTGATCTGCTAATAATTCTTTTACCGATTGTTCTTCCCCATTTGCTATTGAAGTTTCTAAGGCTGCAAAGTTTGCGATTGAGTGTTTAATTTCATTAGTCATAATAAGTCCCGTTCGTTGTGTTTTGTTAAAGCTTCGTTTTAAAAAATATTTATATAAAACAATTGTATATTATAAGCTCGCTTTGTTAATGAGCTATTTTATTACCTAAAAATAGATCACTTAATTAAGCGAATTGGTATTACAGTATCACCGTACATACTGCAATTTAACTTATTGAATAACAAATAAGTCCATAAAGCTGTTTACTGGCGTATTTTCAAGCTTGGCTTGATCTCTACAAAGGGTAAATATGGTTTGGCATTGTTGGGTTGCAAGGCGTGTTGCTAAATTAGATTTGAATTTAAGCTCTAATAATGGAATGCCTTCCTCACGGCGACGGCGATGACCCAAAGGGTACTGCACAACCACTTCTTCTGTTTTACTACCATCGTTAAAGAAAACTTGAATTGCATTGGCAATAGAGCGTTTGTCCGCCTCTAAGTATTCAGCTGTAAAGCGTTTATCTTCTAACACCTCCATTTTGTCGCGTAGTTTATCGATGATAGGGTGCGTGTTGTGAAAGTCGTCCTCATAATGATCGCTAGTTAAGTTCCCAAATGCCAAGGGAACAGCAATCATATATTGTAAGCAATGGTCGCGGTCAGCTGCGTTGGCAAGCGGTCCTGTTTTAGAAATAATGCGTATGGCTGACTCGTGGGTGCGGATCACTATTTTCTCAATATCGTCTAAACGCGACTTTACTTGAGGGTGCAAAATAACGGAGGCTTCTGCTGCTGTTTGCGCATGAAACTCTGCTGGAAAAGAAATTTTAAACAAAATGTTTTCCATTACATATGAACCGTAACCTTGGGAGAACGAAAACGTGCGCTCCGCTTCAGGCTTTAGTGCTTGGTCTTTATTCGTTTTGGAGAAAGAGACATCATAAAACCCCCATTGCGCAGCTGTTAATGCACTGGGTATACCCATTTCACCGCGCATTGCCATATCAGCTAAATAAACTGCTCTGGCAGTTGCATCGCCCGCAGCCCAAGATTTACGAGATCCAGTGTTTGGCGCATGACGATAAGTACGCAGTGCAGAGCCATCAACCCATGCTTGAGATATGGCTGCCATTATTTGCTCTCTACTGCCACCCATCATTTTTGTGACAACAGCCGTTGAGGCTACACGCACCAATAATACATGGCATAAGCCAACACGATTAAAAGAATTTTCTAATGCGATAACGCCTTGAATTTCATGCGCCATAATCATGGCTTCAAGTACGTCTCGCATAGTCAGGGGAGGCTGTGAATTTGCGATTCTGACTTGAGACAAGTGATCGGCTACAGCTAAAATAGCACCTAAGTTATCAGAAGGGTGCCCCCATTCAGCAGCTAACCACGTATCGTTGTAATCGAGCCAGCGGATGGTACAACCAATGTCCCACGCTGCTTTAACAGGGTCGAGTATGAGCGAGGTCCCAGGTACTCGTGCACCATTAGGGACAACGGTCCCTTTGACAATTGGACCAAGAAGTTTGGTACATTGTGAAAACTTTAAAGCGAGCAGACCACAGCCTAAGGTATCCATTAAACAATTACGTGCAGTGTTTAGTGCTTCTGCGCTTGATACTTCAAACGTTAATACATAATCAGCGATATCCTGGATAACACTGTCGTAATCTGGGCGAGTGTTATTATCTGTATTACTACTCATTTTGTATCCTTAATTCGTTTGTTTATATTTTACTTGGTTTCAATTTATTAGAAGTTACTGAGTAAACGCTTAGGTGAACTTCATGCTTTTGCTTATCGTTTTCAAGTGGAATATAAGTTGATTCAAGCGCCATACCGTCAAGTATTAGCTCACTTTTATTATGTTTTTCATCCCCTATAATTTGCTCAATTGTAATATGGTAATAGGTGCTCTCGAAGCGATAGTCGATTGAGTAGGTGCTCCAATTCTCTGGAATACACGGTGAAATGGTTAGCTTATTTCCTGTTCGTGTTACACCTAATAAAGATTCTATTATTAGTCGGTATAACCAACCCGCTGATCCGGTATACCAAGTCCAACCGCCTCGTCCAATATGCGGATCAACGGCATAAACATCGGCGGCTACGACATAAGGTTCGCCTTTATAGGTTTCAACTTGTTCGGCGTTTTTAGCATGATTTAATGGATTGATTATATTCATCAATTCCCACGCTCTTTTTTTGTCGCCTTGTTGAGCAAATGCCATGCTTGCCCAAATAGCGGCATGCGTATACTGCCCGCCATTTTCGCGCACGCCCGGGACGTAACCTTTTATATAACCAGGGTTCATTTTTGATTTATCAAAAGGCGGATTGAGTAATTGGATTAATTTATCATCGCTATTGACCAAATGCTGATACAAAGACGACATTGCTTGCGTAGAGCGCTCATTATTAGCTGCACCAGAGAGCACTGACCAACTTTGCGCTATTGAGTCAATAGTGCACTCTGGGCTTTGTGATGAGCCCAGCGCAGTTCCGTCGTCAAACCATGCGCGACGATACCAAGCTCCGTCCCATGCGTGTTTAGCTAGGTTACTTTGTAGTTTTTGTGCTTCATCGTCACAACGAGTAGCAAACTCTATATCGCCATGTAATGCAGCAATAGGTGAAAATTCTTGTAGTATTTTATATAAAAAGAACCCCAGCCAAACGCTTTCGCCTTTGCCGTGTATTCCAACAAGGCTCATACCGTCATTCCAATCTCCTGAGCCCATTAACGGTAAACCTTTTTCTCCAAAGTGTAAACCATGCTCAATTGCCAGCACGCAATGCTGGTAAAGGCTCGACCTTGCTGCACTCACAGAGGGTAAGTCGTAATAGGATTCTTCGTCGTCTTTAAGGGGGCGACCTTCAATAAAGGGCATTAGCTCATCTAAAATAGTTATGTCATCAGTGCCTTTTATGTAACGACACGTAGCTAATGGTAGCCATAAATAATCGTCTGAACAGCGTGTTCTTACACCACGCCCTGATGGTGGATGCCACCAATGTTGCACATCACCTTCGCTATACTGACGTGTGGCGCAGTACAGTATGTGATCCCTTAGTAATGCAGGCGAAGCATGTATTAATGCCATGGCATCTTGTAACTGATCGCGAAAGCCAAACGCGCCACCACTTTGATAAAACCCACTGCGAGCCCAAAAACGACATGCTAAAGTTTGGTACACAAGCCAGCCATTTGCTAATACATTCAATGCAGGGTCGGGGGTATTAACCTGCACACTGCCCAGTGTTTGCTGCCAAAAATCAGTGACTTTTTCGAGTGCAATGCGTGCTGTACCGGGTTTTCTGAGTTTTAAAGCAAGCGTACTTGCTTGCTCTTTATTTTGCGCAGCACCGAGCCTAAAAATAATTGTGCGCTCTTGTTCACTTTGCAATTCAAAAGGGACTTGAATTGCACCGCACGGATCGAGTGCCGCTCCTAAGTTGCCAGATAAATGAGTACGAGTCATTGCCTGGGGGTCGTGTAATGTTTTATTGCGACCAATAAACTCGCTACGGTCTCCTGTTAGTGTTCGTGACATATCATCAACGTCAAAAAAAGCAACTCTGCCACCAAACTCTGAGTTATAGGCATTAGAGGCAACCAATGCACCGCTCTTAGCATCAATTTCTGTTACAAGGTGTAGCGCTGTTTTAGAACGAAGATCGCCAAGTACCCATTCAACATAACCTGTTGCACTTAGGCGCCTGGTAGTTAATGAGTTGTTTTTAATTTTTAATACCGAGTATTTTACGGCGTCGAGTGTATCTACATACACACAAAGAGAGGATTCGATGCCGGTTTCACTGTGCTCAAAGGTACTATAACCAAAGCCATGGCGGGTTATATAGGGATTAGCCCCACGTTTTGGCATCGCACAAGGTGACCAAAATTTACCTGTATCTTCATCACGTAAATAAAAGGCTTCGCCACCAGATGAGCCTGTAGTGTCTGCACTCCAAGGCGTTAAACGAAACTCATGGGCGTTTTCGCTCCACGTATAAGCAAAACCATTTTCGTCAATAACGCTGCCAAAATGTGCGTTTGCTAACACATTAACCCAAGGCAGAGGGGTTTTATTCGCTTCGGTGGTGGTAATAATATATTCGCGACCATCTTCACTAAACCCACCCAGTCCATTATTTAAAAGTAAGTTTTCTTGAGTATTGCCAAGCGCTTGATTGATTTTGGGATGTAATGCTTGAGTTGGGATTAATCCCTTTACGTTTTTCTCTGCAAGCGTTCGACGGTTTACTTGCTCTGCCAATGTGCCACTTTGATCAATAATAATCCGCGAAACGGCTTGTAACAGTATGCGGTCTTCATTCGAAATTTGTTCTGCTGAGCGAACGAATATCCCGCCAGGACGGTCAATATAATGAGACTCAGTACCCGTTGCGATTAGCCCCATAATTTGGTCTTGCAAACCTTGTCGGTAACCAACTTGCTCTTCATTCCAAATGACTAAATCAGCGACAAGCCCTTTTAAGCGCCAATATGCATGGCATTGAATAAGTTGGCGGGCAATTTCAATATTATTACCGCTGGCTACTTTTAATAATATGATAGGTAAGTCGCCAGAAATTGAGTAGCCCCATAGTCCAGATTGTCCTCGACGATTTTGTATTAATACAGATGCGTTAGCCCGAAGAGTTGCATTGGCATACAAAATATACCCAGCCAGCTGCCGGTAGAGTTGAGCATCTGCTTCATTGGCGTTAATTTGGCGTAAGGTCACATCGCTATGAGTCCATGCTAAATCAAGTGCTCGATCGGTAATGTGATGATCTTGATATTTAGCAATTAGCGCAAGGCAAGCCTGTCTACTTTGTGCCATACCCGTTATTACATCGAGTGTTACTACACTGCCAGCAAGTAAAGCCACAGGGGCACGAATAGCAACAATAGGATCAAGCACTGACCCTTGTTTAGCGTCAAGTTCGCCCATTTCTAGCATTGCTTGTGGTGAAACCAAAGAGCGACCTCTACCAATAAATTGCATGCGATCAGTTGTACAAGACAGGGTTCCGACTTTTGTTGTGCTGCTATTGTCGCGTGTTGAAAGTAAATGAAACATCCAAGGTGTTTTTTCATCAGCAGAGCGTGCACGACGAGTACATAAAATAGCATTGCCACATGGAAGTATTTCAGTTTGTACAAACAAATTACTAAATGACGGTTGCATAAGGTCGGCTGCAGGATTTGCCATTACAACTTCTGCATAAGTGGTTATATCAATTGTACGGGTATCGGGTGAGTGATTACTTAAGCGTATACGACGAAGTTCAATATCGTCCTCCGGAGAGACAACGATTTCAGTGTAAGTTTCTATATGCTGATCGCTTCGGCGAAACTCAGCGCGACCTTCAGAAAATGATGCGCTATACGACTGGGCTGGTTTTAGCGTTGGCTGGTGGGCTGCCGACCAAAAGTCGCCTGTGGCTGTATCTCTAACGTAGACAAATGTTCCCCAATTGTCGCAAGTAGGATCCTCACGCCACCGTGTAACGGCTAAGTCGGTCCAGCGGCTGTAGCCACCTCCTGCATTTGTAAGCATTACATGGTAACGACCATTTGAAAGTAGCTGTACTTGGGGTGTTGGGGTAATGGCTGGAATAGGTGGATTAACCTTTATTTTTGCATGTTCAAATAACGCTCCGCTCTCTGCGTATTGGTCTATATGAGGTTGGAATATAGATGTTTTAGGCACGCGCTCTTGTAGTAATAGCAAAGCTGATTGCAGTAAAGGGTCTGATTCAAAGCGTTTTTGCATAGGCTGGTCAAGTAAATGATATGCCAATGCAAGTAAGCTCATACCTTGATGGTGAGCCATAAAGGAGCGAATGACTGCGCTTTTTTGATCTCTGGATAAACGGGCAGGGGTGTAATCTATTGCCTCATACAATCCGTAATGTCCCTCAAGTCCACTATCAGCTAACAGTTGAAGATTTTCGCACGCTGCTTGTGGGTTAACCATTAATGCCAATGCAGACGCGTAGGGAGCGATGACGAGGTCTTCTGATAAGCCTCGTTTTAGCCCTAAACCCGGTACGCCAAAGGCATGATATTGAAAATTAAGAGAAGCATCTACCGTATTGTATGCCGACTCAGATATGCCCCACGGTACGTTTTGTCTTTTTCCATAATCAATTTGTCGGGTAACCGCTGCACGGCAAGTTTGTTCGAGCAATGTACCGTCGTAGCTAGGCATAACTAACATGGGCATAAGGTACTCAAACATAGAGCCACTCCACGACACCAGCACCGGCTCGGCGCCAGCGCTGGTTAGTAGGCGACTTAGAGCGAACCAGGTTTGCTGTGGCAATTTACCTTGTGCTATAGCAATAAAACTGGCTAAACGTGCTTCAGATGCCAGTAAATCGTAAAAACTGGTGTCACGTCGATGCTCATCTACGTTATAACCAATAGCCAATAAATGGCGAGACTCATCATATAAAAATGCATATTCCATTTGTGCAAATTCAATCGCTCTGTTGGCTAATTTGTCACATTGCGAAATGCAATCTTTGGCAAGCTGTGTACTGGCTAAAGTATGAATACGTAATGAAGAAAGCCACTGAGTTTCGTCGGATGGTAATACCGATGATAAAAGCGCATCAATTGCGTTAATAGTGTCGGGGCAACGTTTAACTAATTGCTGCATTGTCAAAATATTAGAATCAAGAAATAGCAGTTTTAAGCTAACTGGCGGATTAGTTAGTTTGAGCCATGGCGAAAATAAATAGAGTTCGTTTAGGGTACGCTGGCATTGCCTGTGTAAGTCTTGAGTCCATACTTTATGCTCTTGCGACTTTGTATCTAAATCATTAGTAGCGTCTTGCTTTATATTCTCTAACAATATTCGCGCATTATTATTGAGTGTAATTAAGTGCTGTTCAACGTCATATAGATTTGTAGGCGCAGTGATACGAACAGCGTTAAGTATTGAGCTCATGGCATTAATAGCGGTATCGATAATATTGTTTTTATTTTGCTCTGAGTCTAATTGCAATGTTTTAAACAAGTTTGCCACAATAGCCAAAGTGATACTTATGCCTTCAAACATTTGTGGGTGAACAATAGGTTTAGAAGGGAGTTCTTTTAATGCTATTTGTAAAGTTAAAAGGTGACCGGCTAAGTTACCGCTATCTACTGATGAAATATAGCGCGGTGGCAAAGGTTGCAATGTTTGTGTGTCGTACCAGTTATAAAAATGCCCTTCGTGGCGCTCGAGTTTATCGAGGGTATTAAAGCAATCTTGCGTGCGTTGAATTAAATCACTTTGTACAATAAAACCAAAATCATAGGCGCTAACGTTAGCCAGTAAAGACAGACCAATATTAGTAGGCGATGTACGGTGCGCAATAACAGGACCGGCTTCCTCTTGATAGTTATCGGGAATTAACCAATGATCGTCTGCAGTGTTAAAGTGGTCGAAAAAAGCCCATGTTTTACGGGCAATAGTTTGTAAAAACAATTGTTGCTTGTCGCTCAGTGGCGCTAAATTATCGAGTTTAGGCTCACTAAACCACCATGTTATAGCCGGTGATAAAAGCCATAATAAAAGTAGAGGAAATACAGCTAATATATTTGTAAAAGTTAAGTGTAAAGGGGCAAAGTAAAGTAGCGAAGCGATTAAAGTAATCGCAATAAATGGCGCACTCCACATAGTGTAATAACTATTTATTAAGGCATTTACTACATGATTAGATTTATGATCTGTGACATGCCACTCTAATAAACGACGTTGAGTAAACAGCATTCGACCCGCACTACGTAATATTGCGGTTAAGTTAAACACAGCCTCAAAAGGTAAACATGCTAAACGAAAACCGATTTGAATAAGTTGACGAACAAAGCACTGTAAAACATCATGCAAATGGTGGGATATCAGCATTTCTGCGGGTTTGCGCATCGACGAAATTAGCGCGCTCAGCAATGGGGGTAATAAATAAATAGCACTTATGGCAAGGGTCCATTTCAATGGATTAGCTGCTGTAAACCAACCTACCGTAAGTAATAAAAAGATTGCGAGTGGTTCGACACTTCGACGTAAATTATCAAGAATTTTCCAACGTGATAAAGGTGACAAAGGATTTTGACATTTATCGCTTCGAGTGTTTAAAACACGAGGAAGTAACCAGCGCACAATTTGCCAATCTCCTCTGATCCAGCGCTCACGCCGACACATATCAGTGTTGTAACGTGTAGGGTATTCTTCGTACAAGTGCACATCACTAATCAACCCTGATCGAGCATAGCAACCTTCGAGTAAATCATGGCTGAGTATTTGGTTTTGTGGTAAACGGTTACCAAGTGTTTGTTCAAATGCATCTATATCGTATATACCTTTACCGATAAATGAGCCTTGTGAAAAGAGGTCTTGGTATACATCGGATATTGAACGCGTATATGGGTCGATACCCGGTTCTTCACCAAATAATTGCGAGTAACGAGAAGGGTTATGTCCCGATAGACTTGCTGCCATACGTGGTTGTAAAATGCCGTAGCCGCCTACAATACATTGTCTTTTTTCATCAAATCTTGGTTGATTTAAAGGGTGCGCCATGGTCGCAACTAACTGACGGGCACAATCTCGTGGAAGTTGTGTATCGGTATCTAAAGTAATGACATATTTGACTTTTTGTATAGCGTTAATATCACCGACGATAAGTTCAAATGCATGTTCTATTGGGTTTCGAAGCAGTGCGTTTAGATCTGATAATTTTCCGCGTTTACGTTCAAACCCCATCCAAATTTGCTCTTTTGGATTCCAGGTTCGTGGGCGATGCAGTAAAAAAAAGCGACTTTCTTGCTGTAAAAGAGAAGGCTCTGCATATTTGGCATTAAGGTTTTCTATACCAAGGCGTACTTGCGATAGCAACTCTTCGTCTGTGGGGAGTGTTTGTTGCTCTGCATCAGTAAAGTCGGTCAGTAGAGCAAAGTGTATATGTTGATCGCGATTACCTAAAAATCTAACTTCGAGTACTTCTAATAACTGCTCAATACCTATAGAGCTGGTAAGCATTGTAGGGATTACTACGAATGTTTTATTTTGCGCTGGCAACCCTTTTGAATAGTCCATTCTGGGTAATCGTTGTGGGTCGACTAGCAAGGTAACTATCCAGTTTACGAGTGCTGAGGCTAATTGACTTGCTCCGAATAAAGTTAAAATTATTAAAAGAATAAACTGCCAGTGAGGTATGTTATCAGGAACGACCATAGCCATAAAAGAGGCACTAATTAGGGCTGTTAAGGATATAATTGCTCCTAAATAAAGTATTAATGTTATACGCTTGGCTTGCGAAAATAACGTTTTCAAAATAGACGTTTTTACTGTTATGCGCTGCTTTAATTGCGTAATACCTTTATCAATTAAATAGTAGCCTACATGGTTAGGCGCAAGCGTTGTGTTTGATATTGTTTGGGCTTGATCAGCCTGCTGGGCTAATTTTATTGCTTTTTTAGCTATATCGACTTCTGAAAATGAGCTTCGCTTAGCGAGTTGATCTATGATTTTTCTGTAACTATCTCGCGTGATAAAGTCCATATAACCATACACACCCTTTATATCTTGGCGCAAAATGTGTTCTACAGCGCTATGATCTTCTACAAAATCCGCCCAGTTCATCGCGGTCAACCAGCGTAAGCTACTAATGTTATTGCTAATTGATACTTGATCAGCGGCTTGTTGCTGATTCTCTTTTTGTACTAGTTGCTCTATGGTTAAACTCGAATCAGCTAGTTGTTGTTCAATCCAAGTAAGGGGAAGTGCTAATGCCGAACCATGCCCTTGTAATAAACGAGTTAGCTCTGCTACAAAAGCGCTTTCCATAGGAGGCTTTGAGCGTGCCATGTCGGCAATAACTAAAATTAAACTATTAGGGTCTTGCTCAGCAATTTCTAACATTTGATTAGCCCACTGTTGGGCTAGATTTAGGTGCTGGCGTGCGATTATGATACGTGTACTTACGCGTTGTAGGTTTTCAATTAAGGCTAACCTTAGCATAATTGGAATGGCCCAGAGTTCACCAAGGTTAAGCGTTGTTACTGTTTGATACGCGGCTAAAAATTGCGCTAGAATTTCGCTATCTACACGCCCGTCGCCATGGGAAATTACATTTAACGCAATATCATAAACTCGGGGCATACCTAAAGAGGCATCTTGCTCTAAACGTGGCAGTTCCTGACTATAGTGCTTAGGTAAATGAAGCCGAGCGGTACGAATTTGCTCTTCAATAAGATAAAAATTATCGAGTAACCACTCACCAGAGGGCACTATAGGCTGCTTTGCTTTAACGGCAATGGTTAATAAACTATTGGCTTTAATCAGTACTTTTTCGTTTTCGTCTAGGCGCTCAAGTAGCTGATCTTGAGTGTTTTTAGCATCTAAAATATGACTTTTTGCTAGTGATTTTGCATGTTTTTCCATTTGTTCAGCACTTAAGAGCTCTGATCGAATGGGGATTTGTTCTTTTTGGGGAGCTGATTTAAGCCAAGGGAAAAATGGCGAAAGGATGTTGATAAGCTTATTTTTATTCATCGTGGTAAATACTTGAGACTAAACGTCGTAGTGAAGATATTGACGGTTAAATTTATCACTGGATTTAAAAAAAGATGTTTTAAATTATTTTGGTTATTAGAGGTGAGCAAGTAATCATTAAAAATATTCATAAAGTTTATCTTATTGTTGAATACATACATCAACATATAACAAGCTTCGTTAAGGGTCGGTTCGTCAACACACATAGTCTAATAGTAGAGTTCTATTTTGTGTTTTATAACAGTGAGTTGTCGCCATGTTATGGTGTGGATTATCTTTAAATTTCATCAACCATTATGCATATATATCAACTAAAGGCAGATAAATTTAGACTATGTGTGTTAGCGTACATATTCGCCTTGTTATATTGAGTATCTTATTATTTCAGTGAAGTACAGCTGGGAGTGTCGGCTTATATTTAAAGTGAATAAACGTATATAAAATAATTAAAGGCACCTTAAAATTCTTTAATAAAAATAGAACAATTTTTATTATCAAAAAGCAACGACCTTTCATTTCTAGCGCCTAATAACTGTATAAACAAATCCGAGTTTATTATTAAAATATCCTGACTTACATACTTTCAAAGCCATTACTTTTAGGTTTTATTAGTTATAAGTTGGGCATATAAAAAGGAAATTCACATTAGATGGGTCAATTGAAGAACAAACTGCTTAATGCTTTATCTACTGACGCACAACACCGCATGTTTCCGCTTTTAAAGCGAGTCAATTTATCCCTTGGAGAAGTTATTTATGAAACAAGTGAAAAGCTCGATTACGTTTATTTTCCAATAGATAGTATTGTTTCATTATTGTATGTGATGATTGATGGCTCATCTGCTGAAATATCAGTTATCGGTAATGAAGGGGTTGTAGGTATAGCTGTATTTATGGGGGGAGAAAGCACCCCCAACCGAGCTATTGTGCAAAGTGCTGGTACCGCTTATCGCTTACCCGCTTGTGAGTTACGCAGGCAATTTAATAGCGAGCCTGATATGCGTATGCTCATGTTACGTTACACGCAATCATTGATTACCCAAACAGCGCAAACCGCAGTTTGTAATCGACATCATAGTATAGTGCAACAACTAAGCCGCTGGCTTTTACTATCGATTGACCGTTTACCGAGTAACAATTTAATAATGACTCAAGAGCTAATAGCAAATATGTTAGGCGTAAGACGTGAGGGAGTAACTGAGGCCGCTGGTAAACTACAAAAGCTGGGTATTATCACTTATAAACGTGGTCATATTAGTGTGATAGACCGACCTCAATTAGAGTCTCAGTCTTGCGAGTGCTATGAGGTTGTAAAAAGAGAAACAGACAGGTTGGAGTCTTATATGGAAAAAAAACCTAACGTTAGAAAACTATCCATTATCAGTTAATATATTTTGGTATCTAATAAGTTTATTTACATAAAAATGAAATCCGGTAATAGCTTCAAAACAGCCCAGCAAGTTGCTCATTGAGCCTGGGCTTTAAAATTTGTGTATGTTCTGCTGTTAGTGGGCTTTTTACATTTAACCTACTTTGGTAGTTGTCCGTCTACTTCCTTTTCAGCTTCAAGCCAATCATTTAAGTGATTGTCACCGGTAAAGTCACGATCACTCGCTAATGAGTAAGCTTTAGCTTCAATCATGTCATGTCGGCTGAGACCTTCTTTATTCAAATTAGGTTTAGTTTTTGATACTGAATTACTTGAGATGTTATTACTCATGTGATTATTCCTAAAATATTACTCGATAAAATAAAAAACTTAATACCAAATTAAAACATTGAGTGTAGTTACATTATTCTCAATCTTAAGTGGAATGTAAGCTCGATTTATCATAGTAATACCAATGTGCAATAATACTTGATCAATTTGAGGGCATAAACCTGACGCTAACTGTGTTAAAAATTTCTGATAAAGAACAACTAAATAACGAAATTTTTGCCTTGTTATCGACACGGTTTTCTTACCTCAAAATAGCTCACTTAATTAAGCAAATTGGTATAAAAGCAGTACTACGTATAGCTTAAAAGACTATTCTACAATTTGTATGACCGCTTTATCCTAATGGCTTTGCAATTTTGAGTCTGTGCCACAGCGAACATAAATCACCCATTATCTGTATTTATAGTAATTTTGAGAAGGTAACGAGCGTTGAATATATGAGCTTTAATAATCATTGTTTGGCGCGATACCGTACAGAGTCAATATTAATAAACTCATATAATAAAATATAAAGTACTTAAATTATTTTAAGGACAGCGCGTGCAAACAGTTCCCGATATCGTATTTTTACTAGATGTTGATAATACATTGCTCGATAGCGATACTATTTTAAGCCATTTGAAAGATTTTTTAGAAGGTGAATTTGGTTGTGAAAATAGTGACCATTACTGGTCTATTTTTGAAAAACTTCGTAAAGAACTCGGTTATGCCGACTATTTGGGCGCACTACAGTGTTATCGAATGGAACATTCTGATGATCCGAGACTGCATCTGATTTCTTCTTTTTTAATTAATTATCCATATAAAGAAAGGCTTTACCCTAACGCACTTGCTGTGATTGAACATTTACAACAATTTGGCCCCACCGTTATTTTGTCTGATGGCGATATTGTATTACAACCACTTAAAATTTTACGCTCCGGTTTATGGGATGCAGTGGAGGGAAGGGTGTTGATATATGTTCACAAAGAGCAAATGCTTGCAGCAATAAAAGAGCAGTACCCCGCTAAACATTATGTAATGGTAGATGATAAGTTACGTATTTTAGCTGCTATGAAAGCGCAGTGGAAAAATGATTTAACAACTATATTTCCACGTCAAGGACATTATGCCCACGATATTAAGCAGCTACTTACCTATCGAAAGGCAGATACGAGTATTGATAGTATAAGTGATTTACTCAACTACGGTTTTTCTTATAAAGTGGATTTAATTGAATACAATTTAAATTCAAATAAAAAATTGTTTTATATTGATGTGTATTGATGTGTATTGATGTGTATTGCTCTTATTTTATTTGAATTTTACCTGAGTTTTACAAGTAACATTTGGAGGAAACGTTTTTAAGTATAAAAGCAAATATCGTCCTTGAATATTTGCTTGGTAAGAGTGTTATAAAAGGCAGATTAAGACACGCTTGTTTTGGAATTTGTGCCTGTTTTAACTTTGTTTATTTACTGTTTTAGCAATTTTTTCCCAGTATGCAGCAAGTTCATAGTGATGAAAAACAGCTGCTTCAAAGTCCTGAGTTATCTCTTTATTTGGCTCATATACCGGCGCATCTTTTATCGCTTTACGAACTAAATCAGTTGAAATTGAGTTGTCGAGCCATTGCACTTCGTAAATCCATGCTGACGGGATAAGTGCTTGATGTCCTCCCCACCAATTGCTCGTCTCAACAATTAGGTAACGAACCGCCCATGTATTTTCTTCAACTAAAAATCCTGATACATGGCCAATGTCTCCGTCTTTAGCGTGTATGTTATAGCCAATAATAGCTTTGCAACTACGAAGATTAGGATCCCCTTTTTGATCATGCTGACTTTTTATACTTTTATGAATTAGATTTGCGCTGCGGGCACCTTCGACACTATGTTCAAAAATGTCATTGCCAGGATATAAGGAGTAGGGATATATCCCGCTTCCCCAAAAATTAGTACCGATCCAGTAGTACGGGTATCCATAGTAGTTTAGGTAATCCATTTCATGTTGTCGTGAAACGGGTTTATTAGTATCAATACCAGGACTATTTTTAACTTGGTCTTTACTGATTAAAACAGGGAAAATCTTTTCATCCCAATTTGGGTTTTGCACCGCAATAGGGGAAATTAAAACTTTGCGACTCGATAGCCACGTGCCTGTTTCTACAACAAAATAACGTATCACCCATGCTAGGTCATCAAACAAAAAATCTTTTTCTTTGCCTACAATACCGTCACTAGCAGCGATTGCACAACCTTCTAAGTCTTTCATACTACGTAACATAATAACGATCCTTTTTAGTGGGTTATTTGCATTTGTAATGCATTATTTTTGCAGTTTTTAACGCGCTTTTGCTTATCAAGTACTTTCTTCTTATTTAGGGCACGTTTATCTTTTGAGGTTAAACATGCGCAGCCCTTTGGGTTAATCCTAGAGCGTGAGCTGGATGCGGAAGCTTTGCTCGGTTTTTACCGAGCCCGCTAGGTTGCAAACCTTGCGCCGCGATTAAATAGCCTCTAGATAGAACAAATTTCTATCTTAAAAGGTCAACAGACCCTAATGCTTATCTATAAAAAACCATGCTTTATAAGCTGTAAAGTACAAACGATAAGTAGATTAATATTTCCAGTTTCGGCTTTTGAAAAACAAAGGTCTGTGCGCTGACGAACAAGCAATGTTATTTTTCATTGATTTTTAGGTAGCGCTATAACAAGAATAATTAGAACGTGCGAAGTGTATTTTTAAAACTGGCATTATATTTGAGTGTTAGCGCACGGACTCTATGCTTATTTTTGAGTAGCGTGGCTTTGTGACTGACTTTTATTCGCGCTGTAAGTGTTGAGAATACTCACTTTATTCAGCTAACTTTAAATAAAGTAATCGAGCATATAATGTTAATACATAATAAAAAGAGAAAGTTGGGTGCTCCAGCATTGGGGCTATATAACGTGCGCAAGTCGAGAAAACATAAATATAACACTATTTCTGGGCCGTCACCCAAAGTTGAATACGTTGCTGGTGTTTTAGCGCCAACAAGATCAAACAATGCTGTTATACGTTATATAGATTATTCAGCTAGCCGTATAGAAGCCAAAGAGGTTAGTGATATTGATGAGTTTTTAAAAACTCCTCAACCCGAGTGGGCAACAGTGAGGTGGATCCACGTGAGTAATACAGACGCTTATATTGTTGGTTTACTTCAACATCATTTCGCATTTCATACGCTCACCGCAGAAGATATTTTACATGTACCTCAGCGACCTCGTATCGAATTTTTTGACGATCATTTATTTGTTGTATTAAGCATGTTGAAGCTAGAGACGCATGAGCTCAATAATACAATCCTTGATATTGAGCAAGTTAGCTTACTTTTATATGACAATGTTTTACTGAGTTTTCAAGAAAAACCAGGAGACGTGTGGCAATCCGTTCGCGGTCGTTTGCATACAGAAAATCGTCGTATTCGCAAAAATGGTACTGGTTATTTACTTTATGCATTACTTGATGAACTGGTTGATAAATGTTTTCCGGTACTTGAACAATATGGCGATATCCTTGAGGAACTTGAAGTAACAACACTTGAAAATCCAACTCCCCACGTACTGCATCATATCCATAGTATTAAACGAGAATTGGCATTATTAAGAAGAATTGTTTGGCCTATGCGAGAGGTTATCGACCATTTGTATCGCGAGGAAGGAGGCAGAATAGATGACTCTACGCGCCCTTACCTTAGAGATGTGTATGAGCATAATATTCAAATTGTTGAAATTATTGAATCATACCGTGAAATGGTAAGCGGTTTAAGTGAGCTATACATGTCAGCTATTTCAAACCGTATGAATGAAATTATGAAAGTGCTTACTATTATATCTTCTGTTTTTATACCGTTAACATTTATAGCTGGAATTTATGGAATGAACTTTAAATACATGCCAGAGCTAAACTGGACTTGGGCATATCCCGTTTTGTGGTGTGTTTTTATTTTGATAACGGCAGCAATGATATTTATTTTTTGGCGTAAAGGTTGGCTTAATAGAAATTAACTTTAATAGAAACAAAATTTAATAGAAACAGCAAGTAAATGCTCAATAAAACAACTACTTATGATTAACAATAATAAATGCGTACGCTAGCGAACAGAACCAATAATATGACTCACTTACACTCATTGTATTAATTGGAGTGTAAGTGTTTTGCGCTCCATATTTTAAGTGGAGATTAAAATGGGTCATGAATTTTGGAGTGAGTGGTACTCAGGTTGGGGTTGGTTTTTATGGTTTGGTATGTGGTTATTGCTCATATCGAGTTTAAGCCATTGGGGTTATAGCTACCGAACCCATAGACGCTATGGGTTAGAGTCTAATAAAACAGCAATTGATATTCTTAATGAAAGATACGCCAGCGGCGATATTGACAAAAAAGAATTCGAGCAAAAAAAACAGGACATAACTACCACTGCGTAGTTAGTGCGCTGGCTAATCCTCGCCATGCTCTTATATAGAGCATGGCTTAAGCATTTTTGGATGCGACAAGATGGAAACCCTGCATATGATTCTTCCTTCATTAACATCAAAAGAATTAGAGTTAATTGACGCATATTGGCGTGCCACGAATTACCTGTCGGTAGGTCAAATTTATTTATGCGATAACCCACTTTTAGAGCGCCCACTGATACTAAGTGATATTAAAAATATGTTGCTTGGGCACTGGGGAACAACACCCGGGCAAAATTTTATTTATGCGCATTTAAATCGCGTTATTAAAATACACGATCTAAATATGATTTATGTATCTGGCCCAGGGCATGGCGGGCAAGCTATGGTTGCTAATACTTATCTTGAGGGGACCTACAGTGAAATTTACCCTGATATAAGCCAAGATAAAGCAGGTATGCAAAAACTGTTTTTGCAGTTTTCGTTTCCCGGTGGCATTCCTAGTCATGTGTCGCCCGAGTGTCCGGGCTCGATTCATGAAGGTGGCGAGCTGGGCTATTCTTTGAGTCATTCGTTTGGAGCTGTATTTGATAATCCAGACTTAATAGTTGCTTGTGTGGTGGGTGATGGTGAGGCAGAAACAGGGCCTATTGCAACTGCATGGCATTCTAATAAGTTTCTTAATCCTATCAGTGACGGTGCTGTTCTCCCTATATTGCATTTGAATGGGTATAAAATTGCGAATCCTACCGTTTTAGCGCGTATTACCCATGAAGAATTAGAGCAATTAATGTTTGGTTATGGCTGGAGCCCTATTTTTGTTGAAGGACATGAGCCTGAGCTAATGCATCAGGCTATGGCTAAAGCACTTGATGTCGCAATACATCAAATAAAAAAAATAAAAAAAGATGCTCTCGATAATAACGATCCAACTCGTCCACGTTGGCCAATGATTATCCTCATTTCACCTAAAGGGTGGACGGGTCCAAAGCTCGTAGATGGTTTTCAGATAGAGGGAACATCGCGTGCGCATCAGGTTCCTATTTCTAGCCCATCAGCTCATCCAGATCATTTGCAATTATTAGAAAGCTGGCTGCGTAGCTATCATCCAGAAACACTTTTCGATTCACAAGGGCGTTTATTACCAGAGCTTGCTGAATTGGCCCCAACGGGGAATCGCCGTATGGGGGCAAATCCTCATGCGAATGGTGGGTTGCTGCTAGAAGATTTGCATATGCCTGATTTTCGCGATTATGCATGCGAAGTAATCTCTCCCGGTATACGCGGAATTGGTGATACCAGAGTTTTAGGTCCATTTTTGAGAGATATAGTTGAGCTTAATGACGAGCAACGTAATTTTAGAGTATTTGGACCCGACGAAACAGTATCCAATGGTTTAGGTGCACTGCTAGAGGTAACCGATAGACAGTGGAATGCAGCAACCCATAGCAACGATGAGCAGCTTTCGCCTAGTGGCAGAGTAATGGAAATGCTGAGTGAACATCAATGCGAAGGTTGGCTTGAAGGATATTTATTAACCGGCCGCCATGGTTTGTTTAATAGTTATGAAGCGTTTATTCATATTATTGACTCGATGTTTAATCAACATGCTAAATGGTTAAAAGTGGCGGCAGGTTTACCATGGCGTAAAAAAATCGCTTCACTTAATTATTTACTGGCATCGCATGTATGGCGACAAGATCACAACGGTTTTACCCATCAAGATCCGGGTTTTATCGATCATGTTATTAATAAAAAAGCTGAAATTGTGCGCGTTTATTTACCGCCTGATGCTAACTGCTTGCTGTCGGTAATGGATCATTGTTTGCGAAGTCGTCATTACGTTAATGTCGTTATTGCAGGCAAGCATCCTGCGCCGCAATGGTTAGATATGGTGGCAGCTGTTAAACATTGCGAGGCAGGGATTGGCATTTGGCAATGGGCGGGTAATAGCGTAGATGCAAAACCTGATGTGGTGATGGCTTGTTGTGGTGATGTGCCTACATTGGAAACGATGGCAGCCGTTATGATTTTACGCGAGCATTTTAGTAATCTTAGAATCCGGGTTGTTAACGTGGTTGATTTGATGCGTTTACAGCCTAATACCGAACATCCTCACGGGTTAATCGCAGAGGATTTTGACACTCTGTTTACTATTAATAAGCCGGTTATTTTTGCATTTCATGGCTACCCAACGCTTATTCATAGGCTTACGTACAAGCGTAATAATCATCATAATATTCATGTTCGCGGGTATAAAGAAGAAGGCACTATTACAACTGCTTTTGATATGACGGTATTAAACGAGATTGATCGTTTTCATTTAGTGTTAGACACACTGGAACGCCTGCCAAACTTGGGTACAAAAAGAGACGCACTAAAAAAACAGCTTGAAGAAAAGCTTGTTGAGCATAAAAAATATATTAATAAGCATGGGCAAGATCTCCCTGAAATTCGTAATTGGCAGTGGCAGGCGCATCAATGAATTTTGTAGCTCAATCCACGATTAGTAAATTTGAAAATCTCGGTACAATTACCGCTATACGCGGCAGCGTAATTGACGTGCGTTTTGACAAGAAGCTACCTGCGATTAATTCAATGCTTAGTGCTGGCGCAAATAAACAGTGTATTTTTGAAGTGCTAGAGCAGCGCAATGAGCATCATGTAAGAGCAATTGCGCTCACGCCTACACAAGGACTTGCGCGTGGCATGGAAGTTGTTGACAGTGGCGGACCGTTACTTACCCCTGTTGGTAAAGGAACCTTATCTAGAATGTTTGATGTGTTTGGTAACACGCTTGATGGCGGTGGTGAGCTTAAAGATGTTCAGTGGCGCTCTGTACATAATAAGCCAGTGCCATTAACCGAACGGTCAACTCAATCAGAGATTTTTGAAACCGGTATAAAAGTAATTGATCTGCTGGTGCCGTTAGAACGCGGTGGCAAAGCGGGATTGTTTGGCGGTGCAGGTGTTGGCAAAACAGTGTTATTGACTGAAATGATTCACAATATGGTGGGCAAGCACAAAGGTGTTAGCCTATTTTGTGGCATAGGTGAGCGTTGCCGTGAAGGCGAAGAGCTTTATCGCGAAATGAAAGACGCGGGCGTTTTGCCAAACATGGCGATGATTTTTGGGCAAATGAACGAGCCACCAGGGAGTCGTTTTAGGGTGGGGCATGCAGCTTTAACTATGGCTGAGTATTTTCGTGATGATGAGCAGCGAGATGTGCTGTTGCTAATCGACAATATATTTCGTTTTATTCAGGCAGGCTCTGAGGTATCGGGCTTAATGGGGCAAATGCCTTCAAGGCTTGGTTATCAGCCTACTATGGGCACAGAGCTTGCCGGCTTAGAAGAGCGAATTGCCAATACACAAAATGGTGCTATTACTTCTATTCAAGCGGTGTATGTACCTGCCGATGATTTTACCGATCCGGCCGCAGTTCATACATTTTCGCACTTGTCGGCTTCTATTGTGCTCTCTCGCAAACGCGCTAGCGAAGGATTATTTCCGGCTATAGATCCCCTGCAATCTAATTCAAAAATGGCGAGCCCCGGGGTTGTGGGAGAGCGCCACTACTTACTTGCACAAAAGGTACGTAGCACCTTAGCGCAATACAATGAACTCAAAGATATTATTGCTATGTTAGGGCTTGAACAGTTATCAGTTGAGGACCGCAACATTGTTGGACGCGCAAGGCGTTTAGAGCGTTTTCTTACTCAGCCATTTTTTACAACAGAGCAATTTACTAGTTATAAAGGCAAACTTGTTAGCCTTGATGATGCGCTAGATGGGTGTGAACGCATTTTAAATGATGAATTTAAAAACGTGCCAGAGAGTGCACTTTATATGATAGGTGCCATAAGTGAGGTCAAAATAAAATCCACAGTAAATAATAATGAGGATACAAGCGGTGACGCAAACTCAGATACACCTTAAATTATTGCTGCCATATGAGATATTTTTCGACAGGCATGATGTGACTCATGTTGTTGCCGAAACAAGCGAAGGATCGTACGGATTTTTACCCAATCGCCTTGACTGTGTTGCGCCACTAACCCCAGGTATTTTGACATTTAATTGCGAAAAAGACGGTGAGATATTTGTAGCCGTAGATGAGGGCGTATTAATTAAAACAGGAAACACTGTGCTGGTATCGGTGCGAAGTGCCATATTAGGTACTGATCTGGCGACACTTCGCAGCGCTGTAGATAAAGAGTTTTTGGCACTCAATGAACAAGCACAACAAGTAAGAACAGTGATGGCTAAATTAGAAAGTAGCTTTTTAAATCGTTTTCGACTTTAACCACTAAAAGCTATTTATTTATGACAAATAAAAAAGACGACCTAGGTTCAAAAGACTCACAAAGCAGTTCATCAACACTTGCAGAACAAGTAGAAATAAAAGCCCAGCGTAAGCTAAAAGCAAGGCTTAACTCTCATCAAAAAATATGGTTTGGTTTAGGAACGATGGGCCTTATTGGTTGGTCGGTTGCAGTGCCTACCATACTTGGTGCAAGTTTAGGTGTGTATATCGACTCGCATTATGCCACTGAGCGGTCATGGACATTGGCTTTATTGGTGGCGGGTTTGGCGCTTGGGTGCTTTAACGCGTGGCACTGGATGAGCAAAGAAGACAGCGCGATACATCAAGAGCAAAAGGATGACGTAGATGCATGAGCTAGTTGGCGTATTAATTATTGTTAGTGTAGGTCTAATGCTTGGTGCCTTATTTTTTGGTGGCCTGTGGTGGACGGTGCAAAAAAGTATGGTATCGACTCACCCAGCCCTATGGGTTGTGCTGAGTTTATTTATACGCATGGGAATTACTTTAAGTGGCTTTTATAGTGTGATGACGAGTGACTTATTATCAAAATCTTGGTTGCAATTACCACTGTGTTTATTTAGCTTTTTGATAGCCCGTTTTATTACCACTTATGTTACCCGTACTGCATCAACCTCTCATTTAGCAAAGGTGACACATCATGCACCTGAGTCCTGATACGGTTATTTATTGGCAAAATGGTTTTTTAAAACTCAATGCAACCATCGTTTTCACTTGGGTTTTAATGTTGGTTTTGGTGATTAGTTCGATATTGATAACCCGTAAGCTTTCAACCACGTTAAAGCGTTCTCGTTGGCAAAATTTTTTAGAAATTATAGTAACGGGGATCACACAACAAATTGAAGACGTAGGCTTGAATGACGCTAAAAAATACCTTGGTTTTTTAGGCACACTGTTTTTATTTTTAGTAACCGCGAGCATGTTCACCATTGCTCCGGGTTATGAGCCACCCACGGCGTCGTTATCGACTACAGCAGCACTGGCGCTCACTGTATTTATTGCAGTGCCTTTATTTGGTATCAGTGAACAAGGGCTTGGCAATTACTTAAAATCTTATATGGCTCCTACTTTTATTATGTTGCCATTTAATATTATTAGCGAATTATCACGGACACTTGCTCTGGCTGTGCGGTTATTTGGCAACATGATGAGCGGGGCAATGATCATTGGCATTTTGTTAACTATTACACCCTTTATATTCCCAATCGTAATGACGGCACTGGGTTTGCTTACAGGCTTAGTACAGGCTTATATTTTTACTATTTTAGCCGCCGTTTATATTGCTGCGGCTACGCGCTCAGTAAAACCAGCCAAACAACGAGTTAATTAATCACGTATTTCTACACATCATACTTGGAGAGAACATGGATAGCATGACAATGATAGCAATGGCATCAATCGTTATTTCAGGAATTACAATTAGTTTTGGTTGTTTAGGTCCATCGCTTGGCGAAGGTAAAGCAGTAGCAACGGCATTGAGTGCATTAGCACAGCAACCTGATGCATCAGCAACTATTACGCGCACGCTCTTTGTAGGGCTTGCGATGATTGAATCGACCGCAATATACTGTTTTGTCGTGTCGATGATTCTTATTTTTGCCAATCCGTTTTGGAACTACGCTATCGCACAAGCTGCAGGAAGTTAAACCATGCTAATTGATTGGTTTACAGTTGCAGCCCAAGTGGTTAATTTTTTAATTTTGGTGTGGTTACTAAAACGCTATTTATATAAACCAATTTTGCACGCTATTGATAAGCGAGAAGAGCGTATAGCCGCTGAGTTAGACGATGCTGAAACAAACCAAAATGAAGCACTGGCGGAGCGTGAAAAGTTTTTTCTGAAAAATGAAGAGTTTGAACAACAACGTACACAAAAGATGCAACAAGTAAGCGTGAGTGCTAAGCAAGCAGAGCAAACACTTATGTTAGAGGCGCAAAAAAGAGTCCAAAGCTGGGGCACTAAATATCAACAAAATATAGTAAAAGAGACTGATAATTTAAAGGAGTCTTTAAGTCGAAAAGTTAAGCAAGAGGTATTTGCTATTAGTCGCAAAACCTTAACTGAACTGGCATCAACAACTTTAGAACAACAAATATGTGAGGTGTTTACAGCGCGCTTATATAAGCTTGATGATGACAAAAAAACCACTTTAGCGCAGGCGCTAAGTACAAATAGTGAATTTGTACCTGCCTTAATTCAAAGTGCGTTTGAGCTAACTGAATCTCAGCATTTAGCACTTAAGAATGCTATTAATACTGTGTTTTCAAAAGATATTACCATTAAATTCACCACCGATGAGAGCCTTATCAGCGGGATTGAGTTATGTGTTAATGGACAAAAGCTGGTGTGGAGTATTGACGATTACTTACAATCAATCGAGCAGGAAGTTGATATGCTACTAAAACAAAAAACAGCTCAGCCTACAACTTCTCAACCTGTTGATAAGTGATGAGTAACCTTAGCGAAAACACTCAAAATAAAAACACAAAAATACACAGTTTAACAAACGCGTTTGGTGATGTGTTTAAGCACATTCAGCAAGGGCTAAAAATAGTTAACTCACAATTGAACTTACATGAAGTTGGTATTATTACCAGTGTATCAACGGGTATTGCGAAGGTGTCGGGATTACCTGGCGTTGGCTTTGAGGAACTAATTATATTTCCCGGTAATGTGCTTGGAATTGCGTTTAATATTGATGAAAAAGAAGTCGGTGTTGTGCTTTTAGGTGAATACGCCCACTTACAAGCTGGGGATGAAGTGCGCCGCAGTGGTCGTGTAATGGATGTAGCGGTTGGCAATGCGCTATTAGGGCGAGTGATAAACCCACTTGGCGAGGCACTAGACGGTGGAAGCGTTATACAAACCGAGCAGCGTTTACCTATAGAGCGTCCAGCTGCACCAATTATGGACCGCTCTCCTGTTACTACGCCTTTGCAAACCGGACTTATTGTAATCGATGCGATGATTCCAATAGGGCGAGGACAACGAGAGCTTATTTTAGGTGACAGGCAAACAGGTAAAACAGCTATAGCCATAGACACGATTTTAAATCAGCGAGAACAAAATGTAATTTGTATTTATTGCGCTATTGGTCAGCGGGCATCAACGGTCGCTAAATCAATAGCAATATTACGCGCGCAAAATGCAATGGCTTATACGGTTGTTGTTGCAACAGAGGGTAATGAGCCACCGGGCTTACAGTATATAGCGCCTTACGCTGCAACCAGTATTGCAGAATATTTTATGGAGCAAGGACGTGATGTACTTATTGTATATGACGATTTAACTAAGCACGCAAGAGCTTACCGCGAGTTGTCTTTGTTGTTACGACGACCGCCCGGACGAGAAGCATTTCCAGGGGATATTTTTTATATTCATTCACGATTACTAGAGCGTGCGACCCATTTAAATAAAGAACGTGGCGGTGGTTCCTTGACCGCACTCCCCATTATAGAGACCGAAGCTCAAAATATTTCAGCCTATATTCCAACTAATTTAATTTCGATTACCGACGGACAAATTTATTTATCACCCTCGTTATTTGCTCTAGGTGTATTACCAGCCGTTGACGTTGGTAAGTCGGTTTCTCGTGTGGGCGGTAAAGCACAGCGTGCTGCGTTTCGTGCAGTTGCTGGCGATTTAAAGCTTGCATATGCTCAATTTGAAGAGCTAGAAACCTTTGCTCGTTTTGGTGCCCGACTTGATGATGATACACAGCGTATAATTGAACATGGACGGCGTATTCGAGCGAGCTTACATCAATCTGAATCATCACCTATGCCAGTGCCTGAGCAAATTATGCTATTACTCGCACTCAGTAATGGCTTTTTAGATTCGATTGAACTGCTAAAAATAAACGACGCAAAAAATATTCTTAAAAAAGCAGTTGCGCAGTTAGACGATACTTTGTGTGATAGATTTGATACCGCTAAAAGCTTAAGTGATGACGATCGACAAACAATTGTTGAGTTGGCTAAGCGCGCACTTGTTGATTTTGAGTCTGAAAACAAGGCAATAACAACATGAGCAATAGTGCCGCTAATTTACGCCATAAAATAGCCAGTGCAAGTGATTTACAAGGCGTTGTAAAAACGATGAAGGCACTTGCTGCCTCGAGTATTGGGCAATATGAAAAATCGATTAGCTCATTGACAGATTACTACCGGGCAGTTGAGTTAGGATTAAGTGCTAGTTTGCATGATGACATGTCATTTCAATTTTCACCACAACCCAAAAATTTAAATGAAAGCAGAGCGGGTGTGATCATATTCGGCTCAGATCAAGGGTTGGTAGGGCAATTTAATGAAAGTATTACCGACTTTACAATTAAAGCGCTAAGTAACGAGACCCAGCCACCTCTAATTTGGGTAGTAGGCGCACGTGCTGCATCTCGACTTACCGATGCCGGCTTTAATTTAGTAAAAGTATACACAGTGCCAGTGAGTGTTCACGATATAGATACCTTAGTTAGGCAAATTCAAATAGACAGTGAATCAAGCTTAGTTCTTAATCCTGGTTGCCGTGTATTGGTGTTTTATAATCAACCTAAACAAGGCGCGCTTTATGAATGTGTGTCTCAGCGATTACTCCCACTTGACGAGCAATGGCGAGATAATTTAAAAAATATTTTATGGCCAACTAAAGCTTTGCCAGAAGTACTCTGTAAGCACTCTACAACAATAAGGGCATTGATCCGCGAGTATATTTTTATTTCTCTTTATCGTGCATGTGCCGAGTCGTTGGTCAGCGAAAATAGCAGCCGTCTTGGCGCAATGCAACGCGCTGAAAAAAATATTGAAGAGCTACTTGATAAGCTTTCGAGTGAGTTTAATACTCTGCGTCAAAGTACCATTGACGAAGAGTTGAGTGATGTACTTGCAGGTTATGAATTACTAAATAAAATAGACTAGGGGCTGTTGATCTTAGAGGTTGAATTTGAAGCTCTATGTGTTTTTTTAATCAAAACATCGCCTATACAGTGCGGTTATTGACTCTTTGTTACTCTATTTTTACTTATTCTTACAAAAATGTTAGCCATTAGAGTAACGCAGGAGCCGTTACCGAGCCCAATAGGTTACAAATC
>NZ_AUTR01000031.1:0-31459 GCF_000497875.1 Pseudoalteromonas sp. S8-8 | reverse complement strand
CCCCCCCGTAAATTGAATGAATTTTAATCATGAAATGTCAACAAAACTCACAAGGATAATTTACAAGAAATAAAGCTATAACCTGGTTGTAAGCGATCGTTAATTAATGATTAACTGTTGAAGTTGAGTGTTCAATAGTGGGTAGTGCTTTTTCTTAGGTTTTTTTATTGCTTTGAATTGGTACGACTGAGTGGATTCGAACCACCGACCCCTACCATGTCAAGGTAGTGCTCTAACCAACTGAGCTACAGTCGTACAATTTTTGAGGTTTTACTTAAATTTTGATACGACTGAGTGGATTCGAACTACTGACCTTTGGACCGGGTGGTCAAGAGTAGGTAGTGCTCTTTCCTTCAATTATACGTTTCATTAATGTTGGTACGACTGAGTGGATTCGAACCACCGACCCCTACCATGTCAAGGTAGTGCTCTAACCAACTGAGCTACAGTCGTATTACTTTATTTAAGTAGGTGTTAATTGCTTAACAACGGCGGCTAATATATAGCGTGGCGGTTAGTGAATCAAGCAAGTTTGTTGTTTTTGAGTTTATTTGCCGTTTTTTTATTCATATTGGGCTTATTTCACACGTTTTATAAAATACTTGCCACCAAACCACATGTTTTTTAGCTGAGCTTTTTAGTAAGTTCAGTAAGTTACTTGCTGAGTCCGTTTTGACTAAGTTATTAATTTGAGGGCTTGAGATACTTTCGTTAAACCAAAGCTCATTATAAAGCGGTTGTAGTGCCTCTAGATAACCAGTTAACTGCGCTTGATAGGGCTGAATTTCTTTTAGGTAAAACTTTTGAAATACATTGCTTATGATTTTTGCGTTTTTATTATTTTTATCCTGAGGGCACAGCGTATTAAAGTTTAATGTTTTTACAAACTGCGTGGCGTTGTTATTTAACACTACCTGCTTGCGGACCGATTGAATGAGTACTTGGTTAAATTGAAATTTATTAAGCTGCTCGAGTGCACTAAAAATAGAATCACCATTAATTTCACTAAATTCTTTAGCCTTAATTTGTTGCTTAATGAGTACAAGTTGCTTTAGCGCAAGTACGGTATCACTAAAACCAGCAGGTTCAGTAGTAAGCTCGTTTGAAGTGAGTTGCCAGGTACGATTTAGCTCAGGCTCTTTAAATAACATGGTGTTAAAAAAGTGCATTAGGTGTGTTTCTTTGTAGTTTTTGGCTGCGAGTATTTTTGTGTAACTAGGACTATTTTTATCAAGCGTGTTTAAGCAAACCTGCGCACTTTTAATAAAGTTTATTTGATATTTTAATTGCCCAGCAGCGCTGGCGGTTTTTCCTAATTGGTTATTGTGCTCACTTATAAGCACGTTAAGCTTACATTGGCTAATGCCTGCAAGCTCAACAATGCTCAGTGTTAAGTCACTTTGTGCTATTGGGGTAGGCTGCAGTAAGGGGAGTTGCTTGAGTGGCGCAGGCTGTGTTGGGCTTGTATCAACTGTGCTACTTAAGCGTTCAATATAAGTAACGTTTATACTACTTTGTGGTTTGTTGCAGCCAGTAAGCGTTAAAAAATACATTACCAGCAAAGCAGCTGGTAATGTTTTAAGGCTGAGTTTATTAGTTTTGATTGAGTGAATCAATTTTAAGAAATTCATATTTTAGACGTTTTTTTACCGTTAGCATTAATAAAATAGCAGCGACACTAAGTCCCACTATTATCCCAGTCCAGAAACCGTGTGGCCCCATAGCTGGCACAATTATGTCTGTTCTTGCCAATACGTAACCTAAACAAAAGCCGATTAACCAATACGATATAAACGTAATATACGATATAGGCGTGGTGTATTTTAACCCACGGAGTATGCCATTTGCTGCAACTTGAAGTGCATCAGGTAATTGGTAAATACACGCTAAAATCATAATTGATGAAGCCAATGCCATAACAGCGGGGCTGTCGGTATACAGTTGGCTAATTAAATCACGACCGGCAAACGTAATAAGCGCTAAAAATAACGCCACAGCAATGGCTAAAATATAGCTGGTAGAAACCGCAACTTTTAATTGAGTCATGTTCTTTTGGCCGTATAAGTTACCTATACGAATGCTAATAGCGATTGATAGGCTCAGCGGCATCATAAACAGCAATGTAGTTACACTGGCTGCTATTTGATGCCCCGATATAGCTACTGCACCTAAATGCGCTATAAATAGCGGTATACACGCAAATAAAGTGACTTCAAAAAAGGTGGCGAGTGAAATTGGTATACCTAACTTAGTAATAATACCAATGGTAGTGAAATTAGGTTTTTCGAATGATGAAAGCAGGCCTTTAGCATCTACTTTTTTACTCATTTGGCAGTAAGTGACTTGTGCTATTGCCATAACAGTTAAAACAATTGCAGTGGCAATGCCACAGCCCGCGCCGCCATAAGCAGGAAAACCAAATAAGCCATTTATGAAAATATAATTTACCGGAATATTAACAGCTAAACCTAATAGGCTTATGTAAAACGCGGGCTTGGTCATTCCCATACCTTCGGTAACGTTTCTGTATACCGTAAAAATTAAAAATCCAAATACACCCCATTTCACAAAGTGAATGTAGTCAATGGCAAGGTTTGCAATTGCAGGCGTTGTATCGAGCTTAAAAATAATAGCATCTGCTAAATGGGCAATTCCAAAGCCTGTAAAGCTCAAAATAGCGGTTAAATAAAGCGCTTGTTGAAAATAGTGGCTAATGCCTTTGCGGTCATCACTGCCCGAAAACTGCGCAATAATACCAGTAAGCGCTAATAAAATACCTTGAAGGCCAAGTAATAAAGGGTTCCATATTCCTGTTGCAATAGACAGTGCAGCTAAGTCAGTAGGGCTAACTTGGCCTGCCATAATTGTGTCGACGACCGACATTAAAATAAGTGTAACTTGCGCTAAAAAAACAGGTAAAGCGAGGGAAAGTAAACGCTTGGCTTCCCAATTGCAAAAGGTCATAAAAACAGCTAGTTGATAAAATAGGGCGTAATTGTAATCTATTGGGGTTTAAATAAAAATCACAGTAGTGAATGATTTTATGAGTTGATACGTTAAACTAGCACTTTGTAATAATTTAAAGTGATTTTATGTTTACAGGAATAGTGCAAACGCAAGCTACGGTGGTCTCTAAGACTCAAACAGACGGTGTTTTACGCTTAGTTGTATCGGTGAGCGATGAGTACGTTAAGCATTTAGATTTAGGCGCAAGTATTGCTATTAATGGCTGTTGTTTAACAGTTGTGCAAGTTGAGCTAAGTAATCACGATGTGGTAGCGCAAGTGCATTTTGATGTGATTGACGAAACCCTAAAGTTAACTAATTTAGGGTTGCTTGAACTAGGTAGTTTAGTTAATTACGAACGCTCTGTTACGTTTGGTACTGAGCTAGGTGGGCATATAGTGTCTGGGCATATTCATTGTACGTCACAAATTTCTCAAATAGTGAAGCTTGAGAATAACTGCAAAATACAACTCAGCTTGCCAAAAGAGTGGCAAAAGTATGTGTTATATAAAGGGTTTGTTGCGATAAATGGCGCAAGCTTAACCGTGGGCGAAGTTGATGAACAAGGTTTTTGGTTACACCTAATTCCGGAAACGCTCGCCATTACAAACATTGGTGCAGCGCAAGTGGGTGACAAGTTTAATATTGAAGTTGATCAGCAAACTTACACTATTGTAAATACGGTAGAAAACTACTTACGCCATCAGGCTTAAGTTAAAATATTTGTTCGTCGTCACTGTCTACGTGTAGCTCTAATTTATTGTTAGCATGATCTATATGCATATTTAAATGAATTGGGTTACAGCAGGCAGTGCAATCTTCTATGTAGTCTTGATCGCCCATGCTTGCGTCTAAGTCTAAATGTATATGGTGTCCGCAATGTGGGCACGTTATTCGTTGTGATAAAAAATCTTTCATAATCACTCCAGTTATAAATAATTAAGTTAGATTCAACTTAATCGCTTACAGATGAACGCCTACTTACTCATTAAATATAGTGCTGAAATGCAGCTTATGACACTTATTTTATACCTTCAAATACCAGCTTTTCTATATGTTGTTTAGCTTCAGTAAGATAGTGACCGGCAAAGATGTTAGCGTGATTTAAAATAGGGTATAGCTGGTATATTAACTTACGTTTTTCGTAATTTTGAGAAAGCGGGTAGTGCTGGTTATAGGCGCTATAAAAGTCTTTTGGAAGTGGCGCAAATAGTTCGCTCATTGCAATATCCACTTCCCGATCACCATAATAACAAGCGGGGTTAAATACTGTTGGCTCTGCTTTTAAAAAGCCCATATTGCCACGCCAAAAATCGCCATGCAGTAATGAAGGCTCAACTTGATGACTATGCAGCTGTTCTTTAACGGCATTAATTAAGCGCTCGGGTTCAATAAAGTTAATGCCTTTTTCAGCGATTAACTGTAATTGCCACCCTATACGTTCTTCGGCGTAAAATACATCCCACTTTTTGTGCCAACGATTAGGTTGTATGGTAGTGGCTATATAGTTGTCTACATCAAAACCAAACATGGCTTGGTCGTGCTTTTGATGCATTTTAGCGAGGCTGCTTCCCATAGTTGCCCACGTGTTGTGGGGTTGTTTATCTAAAACAAGCCACTGTAAAACAATAAACGAAAACTCTATATTTGCACCGGTTGTAATACATTTAGGGACTTTAAAATTACTATTTTGCGCTAAAAGCTTTAAGCCAATAAATTCACTTTCTAAACGCTCGAGTTCGCTTTTTAATGCTATTTTAACGAAGAAGTTATGCGTACCATTGGTAATATGAAATAGTTTGTCGGTATTTGTACTTTGTAATTGGCGTTTATAGGTGTGTTTAAAGTCAAAATTAATGGCTTGGCTGATGTGCTCATTTACTGTTTTCCACATAACAATTGCTCGCCTTTTAAACAGATACTTAAACTATGGCAAAAAGGTATTAATTTAACAATCTAAACGTTGTAAAATTAATGACTATATTGCATAAAAATTACACTTACTGTAATGGAGTAAAAATGAACAAAAGTTTAATAACCAATTTGCTAGCGGGTTTATGTGTTGTTGTAGGTTTTATGTTTAACCAAGCAATTGTGTTATCAGTTGGTTTATTTGCACTTTCTGGCGCGGTAACTAATTTATTAGCGATTCATATGTTGTTTGAAAAGGTCCCGTTTTTATATGGCTCGGGTGTTATTGCGCTTAAGTTTGAAAGCTTTAAAGTAGCTATACGAAACCTAATATTAACGGAGTTTTTTTCAGAGCAAAAAATTAATAATTTACTCAATAAAGCGCAGCCCAATATCGATTTTGAGCCAATAATTAGTAATGTTGATTTAAACCCCGCATTCGACAATTTGTTAGAGGTAATAGAGCAATCTCAGTTTGGTAGCATGTTAGGTATGTTTGGCGGCACAGCGGCAATCGAGCCAATGCGTGAAAAGTTTATTGAAAAAATGCAATTGTCGCTTAGTGAGATTTCCCAAACTGACGACTTTAAAGTATTAGTAAGCCAAACACTCTCACAAGGTAATAGCGCAGAGAGCCTACATAAAACGGTGCTTAAACTAGTTGATGAGCGCTTAGATGAGCTTACCCCAAAAATGGTTAAAGAGATTATTCAAACCATGATCCGCGAGCACTTAGGCTGGCTTGTAGTGTGGGGTGGTGTGTTTGGTGGCTTGTTTGGTTTAATTGCGGCCGTGATTTAAATATAGCTACTGATACCAATTTTAAAAAAATCATTCTATCGCATTAAATAGCGCACTTACTGCGTTAAAAGTTGTTCGTGTACGAGTGCATGGATGCAGGAGGTAGAGCAATGCAGGGAGCAATTAGTGATAGCAACTACGCGTTATAATTTCGCCTTATTATTGCGCTACTTTATTAGCGCAATAATAGATTACTAATTTAATGTAATTGGTATGACTTATTTTTTCAGGCTGTTATTATCGCCCCCATAATTTAGTCGTGTTTTTTAGGAGCAACGGTGAGCAAAACGTTAGCCAGTTATTATCAGCAAGCATACGCTTGCGATCAGCAGCATTTTAACCAGTGTTTTTATTGTGGCTGTGAAGCGACAGAGCGCGACCATTGTCCGCCGCTGCATATGCTACAAAGCATTGTTGATTTAGGTGAAGAGGCTGACTTTATATCTATTGCGGCTTGTTATGAGTGCCATGCGCTTTTACATAACGAAAGGCTGATGACGATTGATGAGCGCTTTACTAAAATGAAAAAAAAGCTTGCCACTAAATATGCAAAACCACTGCGTGTTTATAACATGTGGGAAGAAAACGAACTAGGCGACATGAGCGATGAGTTTGCCCATAGTATTCAAGCGGGTATGAAATTAGGAAAAGAAGCCGCTGAGCGCTTAGCGTTTACTGGTTTTAGCTATGCCACAGAAGATGCCAAAGTAGCAGTACGTGAAAAAACAAAAGAGTTTGATGTAGAGGGCATGATATTTACCGACTTTAAAGAGGCGCTAAATTACTGCATTAATGATTTAAACGTACAAAAAAGTGACTTTTATAAAATTTTAGTTGAAGACTACCAAGGTGATTTTAATAAAGCATTGAGCCAGTATCGTCACCGTCATGACAAAGTAACTGCAGCTAAAGACGGTAATACAATTATTAAAGATTTTTCAAAGCTACATAAGCAAAACTCTGATTTTGTAACGCGTACGGTTAAGCACTTTATTAGTAAAGATCCCTCGCTTACAACCGAAGGTGCGCTTGAAAAGTTGTATAACAATTATATAAAGAAATAATTACAGATATTCATCTTAATTAACTGCGTTTTCACCTGTTTTTTTGGCTTTATTCCTTAGCTTTCGCTAAAGTAGCAAAAAAACAGGAGATCCAAACAACATGCAAAAATTTGCACCTTCTTTATTAGCAGTTGGCTTAGCTGCTGCACTTGTAGGTTGCCAAGAAAACGGCCCGCAAGACGATAAAATAACAATCAACAAAAATCCTTACCCAAGCACTTATCAGCCCGTTTCTACATCAAGCACACTTATTACAAATGCAACAGTACTTACAGGTACTGGTGAGCGTTTAGATGAGGCTGATGTATTACTTGTTGACGGCAAAGTACAACAAGTTGGTAAAGACTTAACTGCTACTGCTGATATTACAATTGATGCACAAGGCAAATGGGTAACACCGGGTATTATTGACGTACATTCACATTTAGGTGCATACCCAAGCCCTTCGGTTGAGTCGCATCAAGATGGTAACGAAATGACCAGCCCTAACACTGCAGAAGTGTGGGTTGAGCATTCTGTTTGGCCACAAGATCCAGGCTTTAATCGTGCACGCGAAGGCGGCATTACTTCTCTACAAATTTTACCAGGCTCAGCTAACTTATTTGGTGGACGCGGCGTTACGCTTAAAAACGTCCCTGCACACACTATGCAAGGTATGAAATTTCCAGAGGCGCCGTATGGTTTAAAAATGGCGTGTGGTGAAAACCCTAAACGTGTTTATGGTCGTCAAGGTGTATTGCCTTCAACTCGTATGGGTAATATGGCTGGTTATCGTATGGCGTGGGCTGAAGCCGCTGAATACAAACGTGCATGGGATAAGTACGATGCCGATTATGAAGCAGGTTTAAACCCAGAAGCACCAGTACGTGATATTAAACACGATACGCTTCGTGGTGTGCTTGAGGGCGAAGTACGTATTCATAATCATTGTTATAAAGCTGAAGAAATGGCAATGATGATTGACCTGTCAAAAGAATTCAATTACGACGCGGGTACATTCCATCACGGTGTAGAAGCATATAAAATTGCTGACCTACTTGCTGAGAATGGCTCGTGTGCTGCACTTTGGCCAGACTGGTGGGGTTTTAAAATGGAAGCCTACGACATGGTTCAAGAAAACGTAGCTATTGTTGATGCGGTTAAAAATTCATGTGCAGTTGTTCACTCAGATTCAGATACTACTATTCAGCGCTTAAACCAAGAAGCTGGCAAGGTTATGTACCGTGCTAACGAAAACGGTTTTGATATTTCTGAGCAACACGCTATTAAATGGATCACGGCTAACGCTGCTAAATCGCTAGGTATTGATGACAAAACAGGTTCACTAGAAGCAGGTAAGCAGGGCGATGTTGTTATTTGGAATCAAAGCCCATTTAGTGTTTATGCTAAAGCTGAACAAGTGTTTGTTGATGGTGCAAAAGTTTACGATAGAAACGACAGCGCGTATCAAGCAACAAGTGATTTTATGTTAGGTCAACAATAAGGAGCACCCAGAATGAAAAATTTATCACGTTCGTTTTCGCTTTCTCTGGTTGCTGCAGGATTATTAGCATCTGGTGCTGTAAGCGCACAATCGCTAGCAATTATTAATGCAACATTGCATACGTCATCTGATCAAGGTGTATTAGAAGCAGCAAGTATTGTAATGACAGATGGTAAAATCACAGCGATTAACCCAACTGAAATTAAAGTAGATCAAATTATTGATGCAAAGGGCCAAATTGTAACCCCTGGCTTTATTGCAAGTATTAATCAACTTGGTTTAGTTGAAGTAAGTGCAGTTGCAGGCTCTCGCGATGCAGGCGAGGAAAAAGCCAGTATTGATTTTGACGTAAGTCTTGCTTACAACGCGCATTCGAGCTTAATTCCTTACGCTCGTAAAGGCGGTGTAACACGCGATGTCATTACCCCTCATGGCGGCGATAGCATTTTTTCAGGCCTTGCGAGTGTTGTTGATTTAAGTGGTAGTTTTGACAGCGACATGCAAAAACAAGCGGCTTTAATTGTTTACTTAGGTGAGCGCAGTAAAGGCTCTCGTGCTTTTACTTTGCAAACACTGATTAATAAACTTGATGAGCACAAAACGAAAGCCGGTAAAAAAGCTAAAAAAGATGACGACAAGCCAAGTACTGAAGACAAAGTAATGGCAAAAGTACTCAGTGGCGAAATGCCATTAGTGGTTGGCGTATCACGTGCGGCGGATATTATTGAGCTTATTAAAGTAAAAGAGCAATTTGGTATTAACTTAGTACTTAACGGCGCACAAGATGCTGTTGTAGTTAAAGAGCGCGTTGCTAAAGCAAATATCCCAGTGATTATTAGTGCAATGGACAGCTTACCAGCAAGTTTTGATTCGCTTCATGCGAGTTTAGATAATGCAGGTGTGCTAGAAAAAGCAGGCGTTAAAGTATTATTAACGGTAGGTGGTGATGCAAGTCACAACATTTATCAGCTGCGTTTTGATGCTGGTAATGCAGTATCGTATGGTATGAGCCAAGAAGGTGCGTTAAAAGCGGTTACATCAAACGTTGCTGATGTATTTGGCATTAATGCAGGTAGCCTTGAAGTAGGTAAAGCTGCTGATGTAGTAATGTGGAGTAATGACCCGTTTGAACTAAGCAGCCACGTGAACAAAATGTTTATTAATGGGGTTGAGGTTTCTACACAATCTCGTCAAGATAAACTGCGTGACCGTTATACGACTGATTCAAAAATGCCACGTGCATATACCAACCCGCAATAATACTTAATCAATTTGAGGGATTAAATCTGACGCTAACTGCGTTAAAAATTTCTGATATAGAGCAACTAAATCACGAAATTTTTGCCTTGTTATCGACAAGATTTTCTTGCCTCAAAATTGATCACTTAATTAAGCGAATTGGTATGATACAAAGTAATCAGAGTTTAAATAACTTAAATAACTTAAATAACTTAAATAACTTAAATAGTTTTGGTTAATCAAAAAAGGTCGCTATCTAATGATAACGACCTTTTTTATTGGCGAAAAAAAGCCGCTTACTTTTACAAGTAAGCGGCTTTTAAATTTAAACCAATATTTATACTAATTTAGCAAGAATATCGTTAAATGTAGTGCTTGGACGCATCGCTTTAAAGGCTGCATCATCGTTAGGCTGGAAGTAACCGCCTAAATCAACTGCAGGGCCTTGCGCATCGTTAAGTTCACTTACGATTTGTTCTTTATTAGACTCAAGGTCGCTAGCAATTTGAGTAAACTGTGCTTTAAGTTCACTGTCATCATTTTGCTTAGCAAGTTCTTGTGCCCAGAATAAAGATAGGAAGAAATGAGAACCACGGTTATCAATTTCTTTCACTTTACGTGAAGGAGACTTGTTTTCTGCTAAGAAAGTACCAGTCGCTTTATCTAGTGTATCAGCAAGAACTTGTGCCTTGTTGTTACCCGTAGTTACGCTTAGGTGCTCAAGCGATGCAGCAAGTGCTAAAAATTCACCTAAAGAATCCCAACGTAAGTGGTTTTCTTTTTCGAATTGTTGAACATGCTTAGGTGCAGAACCACCCGCGCCAGTTTCAAATAATCCACCACCGTTCATAAGTGGAACAATTGAAAGCATTTTAGCGCTCGTACCTAGCTCTAAAATTGGGAATAAATCTGTAAGGTAATCACGTAAAACGTTACCTGTTACAGAAATAGTGTCTTTACCTTCTTTAATTCGCGCTAGTGAGAACAATGTTGCTTCAAGCGGTGCTAAAATTTGAATATCTAGGCCAGCTGTATCGTGATCTGGTAGGTATTTATTTACTTTTTTGATTAGCTCTGCATCATGTGCACGGTTTTCGTCTAACCAGAAAATAGCTGGAACGCCTGTTGCGCGTGCACGATTTACTGCAAGCTTAACCCAATCTTGGATTGGTGCGTCTTTAACCTGACACATGCGCCAAATATCGCCTTGCTCAACACTGTGCTCAAGTAATGTATTACCATTTGCATCAACAACACGGATAGAACCGTCAGCTTTAGCTTCAAACGTTTTATCGTGTGAACCGTATTCTTCAGCTTTTTGAGCCATAAGGCCAACGTTAGGTACGCTACCCATAGTTGTTGGATCAAACGCGCCATTTACTTTACAAAAATCAATAGTTGCTTGGTAAATACCCGAGTAACAACGATCTGGAATTACAAAGCTAGTGTCTTGTAATTTACCATCGTTATTCCACATTTGACCGCTTGAACGGATTGCAGCAGGCATAGAAGCATCGATGATCACGTCACTTGGTACGTGTAGGTTTGTAATACCACGGTCAGAATCAACCATAGCAATAGCAGGGCGGCTAGCGTAAACAGCTTGAATGTCCGCTTCAATTTCTTCGCGCTTAGCATCGTCTAATGTTTGAATTTTAGAATATACATCGCCTAAACCATTATTTACATCAACACCTAGCTCTTCAAAAAGCTCACCGTGTTTAGCAAATACATCTTTGTAGAATACTTTTACAGCGTGACCAAAGATAATTGGATCAGATACTTTCATCATTGTCGCTTTCATGTGAAGCGAGAATAAAACACCTTTTTCTTTAGCAGCGTCAATTTCAGCAGCTAAGAAAGCTTGAAGCTTAGAAGCGCTGATGCTTGATGCATCAATAACTTCGCCAGCTAAAAGAGGCGTGCTTTGTTTAAGTACAGAAACGTCGCCGTTAGTTGCAACATGTTCAATACGTACATCAGTGGCTGTATCAACAGTTACTGACTTTTCTGAACCAAAGAAGTCGCCTTCGCTCATGCTTGCAACATAAGACTCTGAATCTTTGCTCCACGCACCCATTGAATGCGGGTTGTTACGTGCATATTCTTTTACAGAACCTGGTGCGCGACGATCAGAGTTACCTTCACGTAGTACTGGGTTTACTGCACTGCCTTTGATTTTGTCGTAAGCAGCTTGAATTGCTTTTTCTTCATCATTTTTAGGTTCAACAGGGTATTCTGGAAGAGCGTAACCTTTTGCTTGAAGCTCTTTAATTACAGCGCGAAGCTGTGGTACAGATGCACTGATGTTTGGTAATTTGATGATGTTTGCTTCTGGTGTTTTAGCAAGCTCGCCAAGTTCAGCAAGTGCATCACCAATGCGTTGTTCTTGTGTTAAATAATCAGGGAAGCTAGCAATTACACGACCTGCTAATGAGATATCGCGAGTTTCAACTTCAACACCGGCCGCATTTGTATATGCTTGGATGATCGGTAGCAACGAGTAAGTTGCTAGTGCCGGAGCTTCGTCCGTTTTTGTATAGATAATTTTTGATGTCATCATCATTCCTAGATAGTAGACCGAAAAGGTCTTATTCAACAATGCAAAGAAAATCATTACTAATGAGTGAGTACATATTATTAAACATGTTAATGAATACATACGCTCGTAATGAATAGTTTGTTAGGTGTTGTTACTCAGCGTTGCTCTTTTATAAAAGCAGAATAGTCACACCTGACGAACTGGAATTGTATTTATAGCTAAAAAATTAACAAAAATAAATCAGCCTTTAGCCTAGTACATATAAAAGAGGCGACAAGTTGGATTAGTTGCTGCGTTAATACGCAATTTTTAGCACCAAGAGTGTAACAAGCTTAAATAAAAAGGGCTAGAGGTTGAGCATGCCCAATAAGCAGTTAAACAATCAACTCTTAGAACATTGGGGTATATAAAATAAATTCAAGGAAAAGGGTTGAATTTGAATGAAAAGAGGCAATAAATAGGGGAGAAGAGATAAGTTAGTATGCTTAAGGAATTAAGCGAGGATCTTAAAAGGTCACTCGCTTTAGTCGAACAAAACAATAGTCACTCAATAATGTCACCATCTGGGGCAATATTTTTAGCGTGTAGACCTTTAGGTCCTTGTTCTAATTCGAATGTTACATCTTGACCAGCTTTAAGCGTTTTATAACCGTCCATTACAATTGTTGAGTAATGAGCGAAAATATCATTCTCGCAGCCGTCTTCTACGATGAAACCAAAACCTTTAGCGTTGTTGAACCATTTAACTTTACCGCAAGCCATACTTCTACATCCTTCAATAAGTTGACTAATTTAGTTATTCTAAATTGTATTATTTGCTAGACTGACTAAGGTTTAATCAATCTACGTTTGACTGTAGTTTATTTAGCCAACCAGTCAAGTGTTTTGAGTTATTTTTTTAACATTTTATTTATTTTTTATTCAAGTTTGCTTGAGTTACAAAGACAAGACTATATTTAATTATGAGTGGTATGAAAGATTCAGGTGTTATCGATACAGTTCGCGACAGCGAAAAGCAAAAGCTACAGCCGCCGCGAAAATATAAAGTTGTTTTAAATAACGACGACTACACGCCGATGGACTTTGTAATAGAAGTTTTAACGACGTTTTTTAATATGGATAGCGATAGAGCAACCGACGTGATGCTTCAGGTTCATGAAAAAGGTAAGGGTATATGTGGTGTTTACAGCGCTGACGTAGCCCACACCAAAGCTGAACAAGTTAACCGCTACGCGCGTGATAACGAGCATCCACTGCTTTGTAGTTGTGAGCAGGAATAAATACCAATTAGGGTGATCAAACATCCGATTGTTGTGGTATAAATTATTATCTCAGTAAGGGGTTGCCAATGCTAAACAAAGACTTAGAACTCACATTAAATGCCGCGTTTCGTGAAGCGCGCACTCGCCGTCATGAGTTTATGACCGTAGAGCACCTTTTACTTGCGCTGTTAGATAATCCTTCTGCAGGAGAAGCCCTAAACGCGTGTGGTGTTAATATTTCTGGTTTAAAAACCGAATTATTAGAATTTATTGACGAAACAACACCCGTCATTCCAGATTTAGAAGAAGAGCGTGAAACTCAGCCAACACTTGGCTTTCAACGTGTATTACAACGCGCTGTGTTCCATGTGCAATCGTCAGGTAAAAATGAAGTCACTGGCGTGAATGTGCTAGTTGCTATTTTTTCTGAGCAAGAAAGCCAAGCTGTATATTTACTTAAAAAGCATGATGTATCGCGTTTAGACATCGTTAACTTTATTTCGCATGGTATTTCTAAAGCAGATGATGAATTAGGCAACGACAGCGACGATATTCATGATGAAGTGCAAGAAGTTCAAAATGAAGAAGCAAGCAAGCTAGACAGCTTTACAACTAACTTAAACGTTCAAGCTCGTGAAGGTAACATTGATCCACTGATCGGACGCGACAGCGAAGTAGAGCGCACGGTACAAGTATTGTGTCGTCGTAAAAAGAATAACCCATTACTTGTTGGTGAAGCGGGCGTTGGTAAAACAGCAATTGCTGAAGGCTTAGCGTATCGCATTGTTAATAAGCAAGTACCAGAAGTAATTGCAGATGCTGTTGTGTACTCGCTAGATATGGGTGCATTGCTTGCGGGTACTAAATACCGTGGCGACTTTGAAAAGCGCTTTAAAAGCTTACTAAAAGAGCTGCAAGCTGAGCCAGGCTCTATTTTATTTATTGATGAAATACATACCATAATCGGTGCCGGCGCGGCGTCTGGTGGTGTTATGGACGCATCAAACTTGCTTAAACCACTCCTTTCAAGTGGTAAGCTACGTTGTATGGGTTCAACAACTTACAACGAGTATAAAAATATTTTTGAGAAAGACCGTGCATTAGTACGTCGCTTTCAAAAAATTGATGTACTTGAGCCAAGTATTGCCGATACCACTAAAATATTAAACGGCTTAAAAGAGCGTTACGAAGAGCATCATGGCATTCGTTACACTCAAAAAGCATTAAAAGCAGCTGCAGAACTCAGTGCTAAATACATTAATGAGCGCCACTTGCCAGATAAAGCCATTGATGTAATTGATGAAGCCGGTGCAAGTCAGCGCCTGCAACCTAGCTCTAAACGTAAAAAAACCATTGGCGTAGCAGATATAGAATTAATTATATCTAAAATGGCACGTATCCCAGCGCAAAGCGTCTCGTCGACAGATAAAGAAACGCTTAAAAACTTAGACCGTAACCTTAAAATGCTCGTGTTTGGGCAGGATCAATCTATTGACGCACTTACATCAGCTATTCGTTTATCTCGCTCTGGTTTATCGAGCGAAGAAAAGCCAGTAGGTTCGTTCTTGTTTGCAGGGCCTACCGGTGTGGGTAAAACAGAAGTAACTAAGCAACTTGCTAAATGTATGGGTGTTGAGTTTATTCGTTTTGATATGTCGGAATATGTAGAACGCCATGCAATAAGTCGATTAATTGGTGCTCCACCAGGGTATGTTGGTTTTGAGCAAGGTGGTTTATTAACAGAAGCGGTTATTAAAAACCCACATGCTGTTGTACTTTTAGATGAGATTGAAAAAGCGCATCCAGACATTTACAACATTTTGCTACAGGTTATGGATCACGGTACGTTGACCGATAATAATGGCCGTAAAGCTGACTTTAGAAATGTAGTGGTTGTAATGACTACCAATGCGGGCGTTCAAGAAACTACGCGTAAGTCGATTGGTTTTACAGAGCAAGATCATACGCACGATGCAATGGGTGCAATTAATAAAGTATTTTCACCCGAATTTAGAAACCGTTTAGATAACATCATTTGGTTTAATCACCTTGAACGTGAAGTTATTCTACTGGTGGTTGATAAATTTATTGTGGAACTGCAAGCGCAGCTCGATAAAAAATCGGTTAATCTTGAACTGACGTCTAAAGCGCGTGAATGGCTTGCTGACAAAGGTTACGACAAAGCGATGGGCGCACGTCCAATGGCACGTGTTATTCAAGAAGAGCTTAAAAAGCAATTAGCTAACGAAATACTGTTTGGTGAACTTGTTGATGGCGGTACGGTTAAAGTATCAGTTAAAGACAAGAAGATTCGCTTTGATTACGAGAGTAATTTAACACCAGCGTAAAACGTTAATTAAATAATCTAGTTAAATAAAATGGCCCGCTACATAATAGCGGGCCATTTTTTTGCCCTTTTTATAGGCAACAAAAAACCCAGCAAAAACTGGGCTTTTTGTTTATTAAATGTAATTGCTAGTCAATGTCTATCAATTACATTTAATAAACGCTTAAAGCTAGTAAAACACTAGCCAAAAACTAAATCTCGTTTACGCACTTACTTAGCGAGCACGGAATACGATACGACCCTTTGATAAATCGTAAGGAGTCATTTCTACCGTTACTTTATCGCCGGTTAAAATACGGATATAGTTTTTGCGCATTTTGCCTGAAATATGAGCCACAACTACGTGACCATTTTCTAGCTCAACTCGGAACATTGTATTTGGTAAAGTATCAAGGACTGTCCCTTGCATTTCGATTACGTCTTCTTTCGCCATGTTTAGCGTAACACCTCTTTAATAGTTAAACGCTGCAGATTTTGCCCAAAATACTCCAATAAGTAAAGGCGCAGGGGCTATATTTGCAAATTAAATAGCCACCCACTCATCATTGAGCTGTTTTTGAGCAGGTAAAAACTGAGTTTTGTACTTCATTTTGTCGCATTCATCAATTTGATAGCCTAAGTACACGTATTGCTTATTTTGCTCTTTTGCAAACTTTAGCTGCTCTAATATCATCACAGAGCCTAAACTATAGTGTTCAAAGTCGGGGTCAAAAAAGGTATAAATTGCAGAAATAGCGCTATTCATACAATCAGTTACGGCAACCGCGACTAAAGTATCTTGGTGCCATAGTTCAATAAATGTGATCTTGAGCCAACTACAAAGCAAAAAACTTTGAAACTGTTCTTTTTCAGGAGGATACATACTTCCATCCTGATGACGCATCGTTATGTACTTGCTATAAAGTGGATAGTATTCAGGTCGCTCTTGCGTTGAATATTTTACCTCAAACTGTGTTTTTGCTTTGTTTAGTTTACGTTTTTGCGATTTTGAGGGCATAAAGTCTTGTGCTAATACACGTACAGAACTACATGCGCTGCATATTGGGCAGTGCGGACGGTATATTTGGTTACCACTGCGACGAAATCCCAAGCCTAATAATGACTCAAATTTATCGGTGCTGTAGCAACTGGGATCAAGAATAACTAAAAGTTGCTCTTGTCTGTTGGGTAAATAACTACAGTCAAACTCTTGGGTTAAACCAACACGTGCAGGAAGTTGCTCATTCATAGATTGCGTCAAGTTCTTGTGGCTCCCACATAATAGGGTTAACAGTATAGTTATGTGCAGCTTTTAGTTTAGTCAAAAATGTGGAACGGGGGATTACTTTTGCACCTAGGGTCATTAAATAAGGGTTTTCTAACTGGCAGTCAATAAAATGTGCATTATGCCGTTTAAGCCAATTTACCAGTGCCCACATAGCAAGCTTAGAGCAATTGGTTTGATGATGAAACATCGACTCGCCACAAAAAACACCATTTTGCATAATGCCGTATAAGCCACCTGCAAGCTCTCCGTTACTCCACACCTCTAAACTATGTGCAATGCCAGCATTGTGTGCATTAACGTAAGCGTCGAGCATGTCAGAGGTGATCCAGGTGCCATCGGTATCAAGGCGTTGATCGCGACAGGCTTCTATCACCTCTTCAAAGGCATTATTAATGGTTACTCTTACAGGGTGCTTTTTTAAATGTTTACGCAGGCTCTTACTTATATGAAAATCATTAAGCTCAAAAATGCCTCGCTCGCTGGGAGACCACCACATAATAGGCTCATCTTCACTAAACCAAGGGAATACTCCGCTTTTGTAGGCATTACTTAGGCGAGGTAAACTCAAATCTCCGCCAATTGCTAACAAGCCATCAGGGGATTCTAATGCGTATTCCGGATTGGGGAATGCTATATCGTTTTTGCTTAATTGGTATAGCTGATTTCTCATACAGTACTTATTTTATAATTGATCGTAAAAGTGTAACTATATTTTAGGCATAAAAAAAGGGCTGAATAATCAGCCCTATAATAATTTATTTAATTGCTTATAAATTATCTAAAAAACGTTCAGCATCAAGGGCAGCCATACAGCCTGTACCCGCAGATGTGATTGCTTGACGGTAAATGTGGTCAGACACATCACCTGCAGCAAAAACGCCTTCTACGCTTGTTTGAGTTGCGTTGCCGTGAAGACCAGACTCTACAACTAAGTAGCCATCTTTCATTTCTAGTTGGCCAACAAACATATCAGTATTTGGCTTGTGGCCAATGGCAATAAATACGCCAGCTAAATCTAGCTCTTCAGTTGCATCAGAGTGTGCATCTTTAATACGAACGCCGGTTACGCCCATTTGGTCGCCTAATACTTCGTCAAGCGTGCGGTTGTAATGCATTACAACGTTACCGTTTGCTGCTTTTTCAGCAAGGCGTTCAGCAAGTATTTTTTCACTGCGGAAACTATCACGACGATGAATAACATGTACTTCGTCAGCAATGTTAGATAAGTAAAGCGCTTCTTCAACCGCTGTATTACCACCACCAACAACCGCCACTTTTTGACCTTTATAGAAAAAGCCGTCACACGTAGCACATGCCGAAACACCACGGCCTTGGAAATTAGTTTCAGACTCTAGGCCCAAGTATTTAGCAGAAGCACCCGTTGCAATGATTAATGCATCACATGTGTAAGTACCTTGGTCGCCAGTTAGTGTGAAAGGGCGCTTAGATACATCTACTTTATTGATGTGATCGAATATGATTTCAGTTTCAAAGCGCTCAGCGTGCTCTTTCATACGATCCATTAACGCAGGACCTGTTAAACCGTGTGCATCACCAGGCCAGTTTTCAACTTCAGTTGTGGTTGTTAATTGGCCACCTTGTTGAATGCCTGTAATTAAAACAGGGTTTAAATTTGCACGTGCTGCATATACTGCGGCAGTATAACCAGCTGGGCCAGAGCCTAAAATTAGTAGCTTACAATGTTTTGCTTCAGTCATTATTTTTTCCTAAACGTTTAATACGGTCTTTAATGCGCTCGATTCTAAGAAAAACAAGGCAGATGTAAACAAAATCCGCGATTATTTTTTTTATCAAATCGAAAAGCTGTGCAGTATTGTGTACTAGAGTTATGTGCTTTTACAGTTAAAATGCCTAAGTAGCTCAATAAATAGACTAACAGGCAACAAAACAGCGTTATTTCATGACCCCTTTGATTTTTTTTGTTATGTTTTACCTAATTTTATTTGTCACTGATAGATTATGTGACCTAAGCAAATAGGCAACTATGTTATTTTGGCAGGAAAAACCCGCATTCGGGTTGACTTCAAAAGACGTTAACGTCTTAACCAATGCGCAAGATTACCGAACGCAATTGCTACGCTTGATAGCGAACGCAAAAAAACGAATTTATATTACTGCGTTGTATTTACAAGATGACGAAGCAGGTCGCGAAATTTTAGAAGCGCTGCATCGTGTGTCATTGGCAAACCCGGCACTTGAGGTAAAAGTGCTGGTGGATTTTCATCGTGCGCAACGTGGATTAATTGGCGCTGATAAATCAGACGGTAACGCAAGTTTATACTGTGACGATTTAGAAAAGTTTAAATCGAACGTACAAGTTTATGGCGTACCTGTAAAAGCTAAAGAATTATTTGGCGTATTGCATTTAAAAGGTTTTGTAATTGACGACACCTTACTTTACAGCGGCGCAAGCTTAAATAACGTGTACTTGCAATACAACGAGCGCTACAGGCTCGATCGTTACTTTTTGATAACGCAGAGCGAACTGTGTGACTCAGTAGTTGATTTTATTGAGACAAAGCTACTTTCATCAGTCGCTGTGCCACGTATAGACACGCGACCGCTTAAGCGTTTGCACGACTTTAAGCTTGATCAAAAGCAATTAATGCGTGATTTAAAAGTCGCAAGTTATAACGCAGCAGAGCAGCTAAATACGCAAGCATTAGGTATTCGCTTGTTTTTAGGACTCGGGCGTCGCAATAACGAGTTAAATCGTTTAATAAAAGCGTTATTTGATACAACAGAGCAAGAGCTTGTGTTGTATACGCCATACTTCAATTTTCCGGCACCGCTTATGCGATCGCTGCGCCGATTATTAAAGCAAGGCAAGCAAGTGACTATTGTTGTAGGCGATAAAACAGCAAATGACTTTTATTTACCGCCAAGCGAGCCGTTTAGTAAAATAGGGGCATTACCTTATTTATACGAAACTATTTTGCATAAATTTGTAAAAACGCAAAAGCGCCATATCGATAACGGTAATTTAAATGTGTATCTGTGGAAAGATGAAAGCAATTCGTTTCATTTAAAAGGTATTTGTTCAGATAGAACAAAACATTTACTGAGCGGGCATAACTTAAATCCGCGTGCATGGGGTCTTGATATCGAAAACGGTATTTTAATAGAAGATCCAGAGCAAACAATTATGGATGCTATTGATAACGAAAAGCAGGAAATTTTACAACACTGCCGACGTTTAACAGGCCCAGATGATTTAGAAACGATGGATGATTACCCACAGCCAGTTAAAAAACTACTTGGCCAAGCTAAGCGCGTAAAAGTAGATTTTATAATTAAGCGTTTTATCTAAACCAGTTTATCTAAATAAGCTTATATAAATCTGAAATTTAAATACAAAAAAAGCAGCTAATTAGCTGCTTTTTTTATGGGTTGTAGTTAGGTAGCTACATTATTTAATACCAACCTAACCACAAAACGCTAAATTATGCGTTTTCTACCGCTGTGCGTGGGTCAACATATTCCATGTTGAACGCTTCTGCTACTTCTTTGTAAGTTACTTGGCCTTTAATTACGTTTAAGCCTTTTAAGAAGTGAGCGTCATCTAGTAACGCCTTTTTATAACCTTTGTTTGCAAGGTTAATGATGAAAGGCAACGTTGCATTGTTAAGTGCAAACGTAGATGTGCGTGGAACAGCACCTGGCATGTTAGCAACACAGTAGTGAACAACTTCATCAACGATGAAAGTAGGATCAGCATGCGTCGTTGCTTTAGAAGTAGCAATACAGCCACCTTGGTCGATTGCAACGTCAACAATTGCAGAACCAGGTTTCATTGCTTTAATGTGCTCAGCAGTTACTAGTTTAGGTGCAGCTGCACCTGGGATTAGTACGCCACCAATTACTAAATCAGCTTCTAGTACGTGTTTTTCTAGAGCATCAGCAGTTGAGTAAATAGCTTTAACTTTATTACCAAATTGCGCGTCTAGTGCACGTAATACGTCGATGTTACGGTCAAGAACGACAACTTCAGCACCAAGACCAACAGCCATTTGGGCTGCACTACGACCAACCATGCCGCCGCCAATGATAACAACTTTAGCTGCTTCAACGCCTGGTACGCCACCTAGTAGCATGCCACGACCGTGGTTAGATTTTTCTAGCGCTTGTGCACCAGCTTGAATAGACATACGACCAGCAACTTCGCTCATAGGAGCAAGAAGCGGTAAACCACCGCGAGAGTCAGTTACAGTTTCGTATGCAATACAAATAGCTTTGCTTTTTACAAGGTCTTCAGTTTGTGGAAGATCAGGTGCAAGGTGTAAGTAAGTGAAAAGAATTTGGTCTTCACGTAGCATTGCACGTTCAACAGCTTGTGGCTCTTTTACTTTTACAATCATGTCTGCTTTAGCGAAAACGTCAGCAGCAGTTGCTAAAATTTCAGCACCCGCTAGCGTGTAATCTTCGTTAGTAAAACCAATACCCATGCCTGCATCAGTTTCTACAATCACTTGATGACCGTGGTTTACTAATTCACGAACACTCGCAGGAACCATACCTACACGGTATTCATGGTTTTTAATTTCTTTAGGAACACCAATAATCATATCATTTGCCTTATTAAGAACGGATTAACATTTTTCACTATTATATTCATCATAAGCCCGTGTGTCTCACCTTTTTTAAAGTCAAATCTAGTGTTATCATCTATATAACAAAAATAAACAGCATAAAAAACTAGTTGGCACTATGCATCAGTTATTAGATAGAATTGACCGTAAAATTTTAATGGAATTACAGCACGATGGACGCCTTTCAAATGTTGAACTGGCCAGACGAGTTGGCCTAAGCGCCACGCCCTGTCTGGAGCGAGTGAAAAAGCTAGAACGAGAAGGCTACATACTTGGCTATAAAGCAGTGGTCGATCCAGCTAAGCTTGGGCAAGGTTTATCGGTGTATGTAGAAGTAACAATTACTAAAACATCTCCCGACGTATTTGATGAGTTTAGTGCGGCCGTTAAAAAGCACGAAGAAATTATCGAATGTCATTTAGTATCGGGTAATTTTGATTTTTTACTTAAAACGCGCGTAAATGATATGTCAGAATACCGTGGTGTATTAGGTGACATATTATTAAAATTGCCTAACGTTAGTGAAAGCCGAACTTATGTAGTAATGGAAGAAGTAAAAGGTGAAGAAGGCGTAATTATTCGTCCTTATATTACTTAAGGTTATTTATATTAGCTGCGTCATTTGCTTATATAAGCTCAAATTATAAAAACTTGTTCATAATCAGGCCATCAAGGTTAAGATAAAGTGCAACAAATTGCATTTCCTGCTAAGGTATTTCACTGCTAAGTAAGTGTGAATAAAAATAGAATAATAAAGAGGAATAGGGAACTATGCGCCTAAACGGTGTGCAAAGACTATTAGAAACAGGGCTGATTATCAGCACCTTTACGGCAATATTTATTTTATGTGCCTTGATCAGCTTTGATCCAGCAGATGCTGCATGGTCGCAAACTAGTTTTAGCGAAGTAAGCAACATCACAGGAGCAGCCGGTGCATGGATAGCCGACATTTTATTACTCACCTTTGGTTGGTTGGCTTACTTAGTGCCAGCGGCCATCCAGCTATTTGGCTACTTGCTATTTAAACAACCTCACCGCATTTTACAGCTTGATTACACCACCTTAGCGCTGCGTGTTATTGGTTTTGCTTTATTTATCACCTCAGCTACCGCTATTAGTAGTATCAATTTTGACGATATTTATAACTTTTCCTCTGGTGGGGTAGTGGGCGATGTTATTGCATCAGCCATGATGCCTGCGTTTAACTTTACCGGTACATCTATATTATTGCTGTGTTTCTTTTTTGCCGGGCTTACCTTATTAACGGGTGTATCGTGGGTTGATTTTGTAGATTACCTTGGCGATTTAATGGTTAGGTTTTACCGCTTTATTGTATCGTACGCAAAAGGCTGGATGCACCGAGAACACGCTGCGGGCAAAGCAAATAATTACGATGAAGTAGACGCCCATTTTGAAGACGATATAAAAGAGCAAATAGAGCTGCCTACATCAGCTAAAAAAGCAGAGAAACAAAAAGCAATTAATAAACCGCAAACACCGTTTAATGAGCCTCAAATTAGTGAAGAGTTTATGCCGTTTGACGAGCTTGACGACATACTCGATCAAGAAATTGGCTTTAGCGCCATAGACGATCAGCCAATGGACACGGCTGCTGCATTAAATGCGCTTGACCAAAGCCCAGTTGTAGAGCCAGAAAAACCAGTTACAACAGTTGTATCGCCAGCAAGACCAATGCCTAAACCAAAAGCGCAATATCAACCACCACCAACGGCAAAAGAAAAGTTTGAGCAATTATTAACGCAAGAACCACCACCGGGGCCATTACCGTCGCTCGATTTACTCGACAGACCGGACAAAGCTAAAAACCCAATTTCGCAAGAAGAGCTCGATACAGTATCGCGCCTAGTAGAGACAAAACTACTCGACTTTAACGTACAAGCTAAAGTTGTAGCGGTATACCCAGGCCCTGTTGTTACTCGCTTTGAGCTGGATTTAGCGCCAGGTATTAAAGTGTCAAAAATTACAGGTTTAGCAAAAGATTTAGCCCGTTCGCTTTCGGCAATTAGTGTGCGTGTTGTAGAAGTTATACCGGGTAAAACATATGTTGGTATTGAGCTTCCTAATAAACACCGCGAAATAGTACGTTTGTCAGAAGTAATAAACGCACCTAAATTCGAGCAAAATCCATCGCCACTTACCATGGTGCTAGGTAAAGACATCGCCGGTCAGCCTGTCTGTGCTGATTTAGGTAAAATGCCACATTTATTGGTAGCCGGTACAACTGGTTCAGGTAAATCAGTGGGCGTTAATGTCATGATAGTAAGCTTGCTTTACAAATCGGGCCCTGACGATGTACGTATGATTATGATTGACCCTAAAATGCTTGAGCTATCAGTATACGAAGGCATTCCGCATTTATTGTGTGAAGTAGTCACCGACATGAAAGAAGCCGCTAACGCACTGCGTTGGTGTGTGGGCGAGATGGAACGTCGTTATAAATTAATGTCAGCATTGGGTGTGCGTAACTTAAAAGGTTACAACCAAAAAGTGCTTGAAGCCAATGAAGCAGGTTATCCAATTCTTGACCCATTATTTAAAGACACCGATGGCATGAAAGAAGGCCCGGAAGAACTTGGTAAGTTACCAAGTATTGTTGTAGTAATAGACGAATTTGCCGACATGATGATGATTGTTGGTAAAAAAGTAGAAGAGCTGATTGCCCGCATAGCCCAAAAAGCACGTGCGGCAGGTATTCATTTAATACTGGCAACGCAGCGCCCTTCGGTAGATGTAATAACCGGTTTAATTAAAGCAAATATACCAACGCGTATGGCGTTTCAGGTGTCTAGCAAAATAGACTCGCGTACCATACTTGACCAACAAGGCGCAGAAAACTTACTGGGCATGGGCGATATGCTTTATTTACCACCAGGTACTAGCGTACCAGAGCGTGTACATGGCGCGTTTGTAGACGACCATGAAGTACACGCCGTAGTAAACGATTGGAAAGCGCGTGCTAAGCCAAATTACGTTGATGAAATACTCAATGGTGATGCCAGTGAAGATATTTTATTGCCAGGTGAAGCAAGCGAAAATGCAGACGAAGAGAACGATCCGTTATACGACGAAGCCGTGTCGTTTGTAATTGAAACCGGCAAGGTATCGGTATCGTCAGTGCAACGTAAACTGCGTGTTGGCTATAACCGCGCAGCACGTTTAGTCGAACAAATGGAAACATCGGGTATCGTGAGTTCACCAGGTCATAATGGCGCTCGCGATGTATTAGTACCTAATGGAGCAAATTAATGAAAAAATTTAACGCCTTATTATTAGTGTTAGGCAGCGTACTTGCCGCACCAAGCTTTGCTGACGACAGCCAAGCATTACAAGACAGACTTGCCACTTTAAAAAGTTTTAAAGCGCAGTTTGCACAAAAAGTAACAGACAAAGAAGGTCAAGCAGTTATGCAAGGCGAGGGCACAATAGCGCTTCAACAGCCTATGATGATTCGCTGGCAGCAAACAAACCCAGACGATACATTATTTGTATCAAACGGCGATAAAACCTATTACTTCGACAGCTTTGCTGAGCAAGTAACTATTATGAAAACCAGCAGCCTAATCGATTCAACTCCGTTTGTGCTGCTTACATCAAAAGACCCAGCACAATGGGAAAAATACAGCGTACTTGCAACAAATACAGGCTTTAGTGTAACGCCAAATAAAGGCGTAGAAAGCCAAGTAGAACAACTTGATATAGCGTTTTCAGGTGCGGGTAAAGAGCAAGGCCTTGCTAAACTAGTCGTTACCGACAACTCAGGGCAGCTATCGTCATTTACGTTTAACAATGCCCAAGTTAATACGCCGCTTGATAAAAGCACTTTTGAATTTACGCCTCCTGAAGGTGTTGAAATAGACGATCAGAGTAACGGTGAGTAATTTAGGATTTAATTTTGGGCCCGATGTACGGCCACTTGCTGCGCGTATGCGCCCCACAACGCTTGACGAGTACATTGGTCAGCAACACTTATTAAGTGCTGATAAACCACTGCATCAAGCCATTGTCGCGGGGCGATGCCATAGTTTAATTTTATGGGGCCCGCCGGGTGTAGGTAAAACAACACTTGCGCAAATAATTGCCAACCATGCTGATGCCTCACTTATTCAAATGTCGGCAGTAACCGCAGGCGTAAAAGATATACGTGACAGCGTAACGCAAGCGCGCGATAACCTAGAAAGCCGTGGCCAACGCACCCTTATGTTTGTTGACGAGGTTCATCGCTTTAATAAATCCCAACAAGATGCGTTTTTACCGCACATAGAAGACGGCACCTTTATATTTGTAGGTGCAACCACCGAAAACCCATCGTTTGCCCTTAACAACGCTATATTGTCGCGTGCACGTGTGTATGTTTTAAAATCGCTTGCCGATACCGACTTATACACCGTAATAGAACGTGCACTTAAACAAGACGAGCAGCTAATCCAAAAACATATCACTATTGCCGACAACGCTAAAAAGGCACTGTGCCAAGCAAGTGGCGGCGATGCGCGTAAAGTACTTAATTTACTAGAACAAGCGGTTGATTTAACAACCGAGCAAAACGGTCAATACAACGTAGACGAGCACGTACTTAGCCAAGTGTTACCAACGCATTTAGCCAAATACGATAAAGGCGGCGATGAATTTTACGATTTAATATCAGCCTTTCATAAATCAGTACGTGGTAGCTCTCCCGATGGTGCACTGTATTGGTATTGCCGAATTTTAGCCGGTGGCGGCGACCCTTTGTATGTAGCAAGGCGTTTACTTGCCATTGCAACAGAAGACATTGGTAACGCCGATCCGCGTGCGATGGAAGTGGCCTTAAATGCATGGGATATATTTCAGCGAGTAGGCCCAGGCGAAGGTGAGCGTGCAATTGCACAAGCCACATTGTATTTAGCCAGCGCACCCAAAAGTAATGCAGTGTATATGGCGTTTAATCAAGCCAAAGCAGACGCTCAAAACGAGCCAAGTTACCCCGTACCAGAGCATTTACGTAATGCCCCAACTAATTTAATGAAAGACTTAGGGTATGGCGCTGAGTACCGTTATGCGCATAATGAAGAAGGTGCGTTTGCCGCAGGTGAAAAATATTTACCACCTGAAATGGATGGCAAAGAATATTACCTACCGAGCGAACGCGGACTTGAACAAAAAATCAAACAAAAACTCGATTACCTAAAAGAGCGCGATGCGCAAAGCCCACTTAAACGGTACGAAAATGATTAAACTTTATATGATGATCGCCCTTGGCGGAGCCTCAGGTGCGTGTTTACGGTTTTTTATTAGCGAAAGCATGCTAAAACTCCTCGGTAGGGGATTCCCTTTTGGCACGTTGACGGTTAATATTCTGGGTTCATTGTTAATGGGCATTTTGTACGGTTTGATAGATAAAGAAATTATCACCGCCAGCCCCGTCAAAACTCTTATCGGTATTGGCTTTTTAGGTGCATTAACCACCTTTTCAACATTCTCAATGGACTCGTTGTTGTTATTACAACAAGGTCACTTTATTAAAATGGCCCTCAATATCATCCTAAACGTGATGGTGTGTATTTTTATGGCTTGGCTGGGCCTTCAGCTAGTAATGCAAAAAGGTTAAAAAACTAACATGTTAGATTCTAAATTTTTACGTCAAGACATCGAACAAACTGCAGCACGTTTAGCGGCGCGCGGTTACGAACTCGATGTCGCGACGGTAACGGCACTTGAAGAAAAACGCAAAACATTACAAGTAAAAACGCAAGAACTTCAAAGTCAACGTAATGCAAGCGCAAAAGCAATTGGTCAAGCCAAAGCTAAAGGCGAAGACGCACAGCCACTACTTGATGCAGTGGCTAACTTAGGCAGTGAGCTAGACGCCGCTAAAACAGAGCAAGATGAAGTATTAGCCGCAATTAACGACATTGCTTTAGCAATTCCAAACTTGCCAGACGAGTCGGTACCCGCAGGTAAAGACGAAGACGACAACGTTGAAATTTTAACGTGGGGCACACCTAAAAAGTTTGATTTTGAAGTTAAAGACCACGTAGATGTAGGCCAAGACCTAAACGGTTTAGACTTTGAAATGGGCGTTAAAATTAGTGGCGCACGCTTTACCGTAATGCGCGGCCAAGTTGCGCGTATGCACCGTGCACTCACGCAATTTATGCTAGATACACACGCTGATAAAAACGGCTACACAGAAATGTATGTACCGTACCTAGTAAATAGCGCAAGCCTTTACGGCACGAGCCAACTACCTAAATTTGCAGGCGATTTGTTCCACACATTAGGCCTTGTAAATGACGACGGCGAACAACAAGCCGGCTTTAGCTTAATTCCTACAGCTGAAGTACCGCTTACAAACAGCGCACGCGACGAAATTTACGATGAAAGCGATTTACCAATTCGCTTAGTTGCCCACACTCCGTGTTTCAGAAGTGAAGCAGGCAGCTATGGTCGCGATACACGTGGCTTAATTCGTCAGCATCAGTTTGATAAAGTTGAACTTGTACAACTTGTAAAACCAGAAGACTCAATGGCAACGCTTGAAGAGTTAACAGGTCACGCAGAGCAAATACTACAAGCATTAGAACTTCCGTACCGTAAAGTAATTTTATGTATGGGCGACATGGGCTTTGGCTCAGCTAAAACATACGATTTAGAAGTATGGTTACCTGCGCAAGATACATACCGCGAAATTTCATCATGTTCAAACATGGCTGACTTTCAGGCGCGTAGAATGCAAGCACGTTTTCGTCGTGAAGGTGTTAAAAAGCCAGAGTTACTACATACACTAAATGGTTCAGGCTTAGCCGTTGGCCGTACACTAGTAGCCATACTAGAAAACTACCAACAAGCCGATGGCACAGTAGTAGTACCAGAAGTATTACGCCCATACATGGGTGGACTTGAAGTAATTGGTAAGCAATAAAATCAAGTTTAAGTTAAGCAAGCTTTAAGCTTTAAGCTTGTAAGTCTTAAGACGAAAGCCGCTGTTTGCAATGAACAGCGGCTTTTTTGTTTTAGGTTAAAGGTAATAAGGTTCAGTTAATATGTAGGACGTGCTTTAGCGCGTTATAGTTCTTTAACAAAAATATGCACCTTTCTTTTTTATCAGTTTCTAGCGCTACATTTTACGAGTTTACTAAATGATTTAAACATAACTTCACTTGAGTATCTCCCATAGAGCCAGTACGTGTTGCATATTGTTAAAGCAGATATAGGCAGTTAACCAAAAAAGATAAGCTTCAATAATGCTCTTTGTGTAGTTTGTAACAATAGTTATTGCTATACATATGGCCTTTAATCGTGGTTAGAAAGAGAGATTTCATAAATAATATTCAACTTTCAAATACACTGTGTGTGAACAGTGTTTTGTCCAATAACATTATTAAAAGTCGTTTTGGTGTATTTTAACAGCGAGCATTTTATAACATACGTAATTACTTGTTTACATTAGAGTTATTTAGTGGAATTATTGAGCCATGTAATATACGCCGTTTTGGGGTGTTATAAACCCCCAAAGTGGTGTTCAATAAGCTGTTGAACAAAGCCGCTACGCGGAGCTAGCAACCTCCAGCATAATTGCCACACTTGTCATTGGGACTTCCCCCTATTCACCGGAGAAAACCAATGACCCCATTAAGACAACGCGTCATAGACGAGATCCGTTTAAGAGGCTACTCACCACGTACCGAAGAATCTTATATAAATGCACTTGCTCAGTTAGCTAATTACTACGATAAATCGCCTGACTTAATTAATAAGGAAGAGCTTGAGGCGTATTTTAGGTATGTAAATCTAACACAGCACTTGTCGCGTGCAACGATTGCAGTAAAACTCAATGCCGTTAATTTTTTATATAAATATGTACTACAGCGCTCATTCAGCATTGATATCGTATTGCCTAAAAAGGCACACACAATACCGATATTATTAACACGAGATGAGGTTCATCGTCTGTTCTTAAATATGGCATCTGCACAGCAAAAAGTCATGCTTTGTATTTGCTATGGGTGTGGGCTCAGAATAAGTGAATTACTGAATTTACGGGTTGTTGATATTGAATTTAGCCAAGACTGCCTATGGGTTAGAGCAGGAAAAGGCAATAAAGACCGTCGTGTCATATTACCTAAAAGTGCAGCAAGGCGGTTAAACGCTTACATAGCAGGCTTTTCCCTTGGCAGTATACTGTTTTGTACCAACTGGGATAAAGAAAAAGCGATTGATGCAAAAACGTTTAGTCGTGGATTAAAACGTGCGGTAACGCGTGCTGAAATTACAAAAAATGTATCCGCGCATAGCTTGCGCCATGCTTATGCTACACATCAAATTGAAGCTGGTATGCCGCTTCATCAGTTACAAAAACAGCTCGGACATACGAGTATTCGTACGACAGAGCGTTATTTGCATTGGTTGCCAGAGATGGCACATAGTAGCCATGATTTAATGGCTGCGTGGGAGGAGGATTAAGATGGCAACAATGCATCATGTCGCGGATGTCTTAGCGCAACACCTCAGTCACTATAAAAAAGTCCATGCATTAACCTATCAACAACAGCGAGTGTGTCAGCATATACAGGACTGTCGAACCGTAAAGTTAGGCGCTCAGCAATGGCAGTGTGATCGCTGCGATCATAATAAAACGGTGTACTGCGCATGCAGAGATAGACACTGTCCGCAGTGCCAAGGGCATGTTAGCGATCAATGGAGTGAACAACAAAGTAAGGATGTCATCAATGCGCCTTATTTTCATCTGGTATTTACACTCCCTCATGAACTAAATGGATTAGCAAGGCAATATCCGCGTGAGATTTACAGCTGTTTATTTCATGCTGTATGGCAAACCCTTAGTCAGTTTGCGCAGCGTAAAAAACAGCTACAAGGCACGTTAGGAATGACTGCGGTCTTACATACATGGGGGCAAAGCCTTGCTCAACATATTCATTTGCACTGTTTAATTCCAGGTGGCGTATTAACATCGTCAGGTGAGTGGCGGGGTGTTAAAAAGCCGTATTTATTTGCAGTAAAAGCCTTAGCAACCGTGTTTAGAGCAAAAATGCTAGCAGCCATTAGGGCGCATAAACTAACGATACCTCAAAACGAATTGTTAATGACAAAATCATGGTGTGTACACAGCAAAGTGAATTTGACCGAAGCGAAAACGGTGTTGAAATACCTTGGACGCTACACACGTAAAGGCATGTTGCATGAAGGACGGCTTAAGCAAGTAACAAAAGATGATGTCACGTTTAGTTATAAAGACTACCGAGACAGCAAAATAAAGCGAATGACATTAACAGGCATAGAATTTATTAGGCGCTATTTACTGCATGTGCTCCCAAGTGGGTTTATGCGAATACGGCACTACGGGTTTTTAGCCAGTGCGTGTAGAGCAAAGAAACGGGGTATTATCAGCGCACAAACAGACAAGCATGAGACTAAAAATAAGGGAAAGTCAGATACAACAGGTGCGATGAGAGTTAATTGGCCGTGCCCATCATGTAAGCAAGGGCAGTTGATAATGAAAAGCCTCTGTATAAAGGATGCAAAAATAGACGGCCTAGCGACGGGAGGCATAATAATGAATAGTGGTTGAGTAGTAAGTCGAACACTTAAAAACAATTCGTTAAATAAGTTGGTGTGACAGAAGATCAGCTTAAATGCGGTGTTGCCTAAAATAAATAAAAAGGATGACAGAAGACAATAAGCAGGCAGAAACGATATAAAAGAACGTAGAAATGTAATTAATAAACAGTAATTAACCCGTTTAGTAGTAAAAGGGTGTCCAATAAAACTGCAATCGACAACTTCCCTAAAAAAGAGAATTCCTATAGCATTAAACATACCAATAAAAACGTTGAGTGAGGAGCATGCTTCGTTCAACAAGGTATTTATACGATACAAACAACGTAACGTATAAATACTAAGACGTTA
>NZ_AUTR01000030.1:0-45213 GCF_000497875.1 Pseudoalteromonas sp. S8-8 | reverse complement strand
CCCTCGGTTTGTTTTACCATGACTGCGCTTGTGATATTTCTTACCGTGTCGGCGCAGATGTAGGTATAACTCACCACCTGCTTTTTTATCTCCCCAGATATACAGATAAATGCATTCATGGCTGACAGACCGTTCACTTTTTTTACGCAACCATCCCGTTATTTGTTCAGGACTCCACTTCTCATTAAGCTTCTGGGTAATTAAAGCCATCATTTCAGGTGTCATCTTAAGCGGTTTTCTTACACTTCTTCGGCGAAACAAAGCCCGCTCATGAGCTTGTTTATGTCTGTAACCTCGCTTACCTGTATTTCTAGAAAGCTCTCTTGAAATCGTAGATTGCGATAAATCAGTTAGCTCAGCAATACTTTGTTGCGTAAAACCACTTTTCTTTAGAACGGCGATCTGGCATCTTTGCGCATAGGTCAGTTGTTTGTAATGTCTCATTGTAAAATCTCTTGCCGGAGAAAAAGCAGTTAGCTTATGAGCAACTGACCACTTAATCTAGCCAAAACAAGTTATGCACTTACAATTTGAATCTAGGTTATAAAAAAAAGCCATTGCTTACAATTACATTTATAGCGAGCATTACGTAACAAGCTAGCAAGTTATATAGCAGACCTACGGCCACAACTTAACTTGCCTATTATTAATGAAATAACGAAAGACTTTTCATAATGACTGTTTTTTATAATTATTTAGAGCAAATTATCCATGACGTCATTGTATAGATCATCTTCACCAACATGCAGATATAATTCTGTAGTAGAGATTTGACTATGACCTAGCAACAACGAAATATTTTTGATATTAGCCCCATTATTGTAAAGGTTTGTTGCATAGCTGCGGCGCAATGAATGCGGAGGTGGGGCGTTGTATTTCACACACAATTTAAATATCGCATCAGAACTCATTGCTTTATTTTGTAAGTGCCCCCCTTTTAGAATACTTACAAAAAGAGGATCATTTTCATTAGAATACTTATAAATTTTAAACCATTGTTTAATAGCTTCAGTAACTACTGGGTGTAAAGCTACTTTACGCTCTTTATTGCCTTTACCTATAACTCGAAGTGATTTTTCCCGAACGTCACCCACCTTTAAACTAGCCGCTTCTAACCTCCGCAACCCGCAACGTGTTAGTATCGAAAATAACGCATAATCCCGAACATTAGCGACATGATTGCCAATTTTAGCACCATTCTCCCCTATTCCTGATTGTATTTTATTGAGTAAATCGCACACTCCTTTATGGTCTAATAGCTCATATTCTTTGCTACGCGAGCCTGCTTTTGGCTTTATGAACTTAATGGCATCACGTTGTAACGTACTCATATACCCAAGTAAATAAGCGTGCTCAACAACTTGTTTTACTATAGAAATGTACAAGGTTATCGTCTTTGGTGCATAATTTCCTTTAGACTTAAAACTATTAATTAAACTATTTAATGCAACCCCGCTAAAGTTTTGCCAGTTAATATCATAGATTGAATCCCTGCCCATATGCTTAGCTATCGCTTTCAAAACCCTTGCTGCAGTTTCTTTAGAGGCTTCAGAGGTTAGCGATAATATATAATTATATATCGGACATTGCGCATCTTTGTAGATAATTGTTTTATTGTGCCTGCCATTGGAAACGGCCAAATCTTTACGCACTTCAAATAGCTCTTTTGCAAATCGTGTCACGATGAACCTTTCTTTGTATTTTGTTGTAGTAGAATTAAAATAAATAGTTTAATGTTAATCTCTGAAATTAAACCCGTACATCACATTTGTTCACTTTAACAACACCTTAGTTCAAATCGCCCAATATATTTATGTACGCTATAAGTACGAAAATTATAATTTCCATACTGGTCACATTAACTTCAAAAATAGCTCTTGTAAATCACTATTTACGATAGCTATTTTTATGTTAAATTGGACTTTAAATAAAAAACTCAGGCTAACTCACCTAAGTTTTTAAATTTCATTTTTTGAGCTTTTTTACATGTTTTGGAGTGTAAATCATAAAACTAAAGGCAATTAATAATATTAAGCCCAAAGCAGCTGTAAATAACTCGGCTATTAGTGTAACTGATAAATTGTGTGCCACACCCGACACAATTAATGAAAGCAGCAATATGAACACGGGTATAATCACTTGGCTTGCATAACACGACAGTAAATATATCGCCGCGTTCGGACCACCCATAAAGTTACACTTTTTAAAAACATAAAAAGTAGCAAAATGACTAATCAAATAAATAATGACAAATAAAAAAACTAACACACCCCAATCCTTCTGAACGGTTTATTTAAAAATTATGTCACACTTTCATATCTAAGCTACTAAGCTAGAGAGGGTCAATATATAAGCTCTAATAAAATAGTGTTTTTTATAAAGCACGATATAAACACACTAACCAACTGATTGATAACAATAAAATCACATACTCAAAACTGTAATTAGTGCGGAGAAGTTGATTTTTTACTGTGCTTAACATTACCGTAATGATTTTCTATAAACCAAATTAAATAGTCAGGGTCGTTCATTAGCTTATAAAGCTTGCGTTGGTATCGCCCTACTGCATAAGCATTATGGCTGATGTCCTTCAATATTTGCTCAATATATTTGATTGGTTTCTCTTTGGGTTCAAGATCTACATTAGGTGCTTCGTCTTTTTTATCAAACTCAATTGCCAAGCTTGGGTGGTACTGAGCTATAAAATTTTCAAGTGCATCACTTTTAGTGCTCAACCTTATAATTTTATTTCTCATCCTAGAGCGAGTATTTCTAACATCCGTTAATTTTCGCTTGGCGTTAATAACTTCAACGTCAACACAAGTCATGTAGTTGTCCGAAGCTGCTGGGGATAAAGGTGTTTTGCTCATGGAGATATTGCTTATTATCTGTAATTTATCTTTAAGAGCGTAGTCCTGGTCAGGCTCTCAGTTAAAAGCATAAAACACCCTTTTATGGGGTGTTTTATGCAGGCGAAAATGCTTAAACTATATCTTTCTTTTCATCTATGTAAGCTAGCGCTTCTTTTATAGGCCCCATTCTGTTCATGTTAGCGACAGTCGTTAAAGCTATAACAACAATATAGCCAAGGAATAAAACCATATATGCTGTATTTGAACTTTTAGTCATAAAGTACGTTACCAGAGCTATTATCCCACCAAATATGGTCCAAAATATTGAATAAGTGAACATATTGAGTGCAAAGAGGGCTTTCATGGCCGTTAACGCTGGCTTCATTTCTATATCTGAAATGTGATCAAATTTACCATCTTGAGTTTTTACACCGATTATCGTGCGCTTGGGTGTTGAACGCTCCATAACTTCCATGTAATCAATGGTGAATTGTTCGCCAACACCTTTAACTAGATGTCTATTTATAACGTCAGGTACTTGCATATTTCCATATTTAATACCGTCGAACTCTAAGTAGTCATAAATATTCACGGTAGTTTTATGTGTTTTTTCCGTAAAACTTTCTGTGATGTCAGTGAGTTTACCTGTGAGCTGATGAATCATGTTATTCCCTCTTTGTGGTTTCTTGCATTTAAAAATTCACATGGACGTTCAACACATGTAGTCATTGGCTGTGTAAAGCCAATTCACAACACTGAATGTATTTAGGTCCAAAAAAAACAGAAAATAAAACCCTATTGGTATTTTGATAATCTGTATTGCACGAATTATGACACACTTGAATGTTTAGGCTACAAAGCTAGAAGGGGTGAATATAGTGACTCTAATTTGTTATTTTTACTAATAACGAGCGCATAATTAAATAACGGGGCTGATACAACCGCACTTAATAGCACAGATGATGTTGGTTTGTTTGGGTAGGTGAATACATAAAGGCAACTTCTATCCTCTTCATTTGCGAATAAAACAGATTGAAAATGTAAGGAAGCATGCTTTTGGTATTATTCTAGAGGTGCGAGCTGCGTTAATTGATGTCATTAACTAAATAGATTGAACCACAAAAATTATAAAATAATAACTAATCTTTATTTTTATGCTTCAAGGCATACAAACCACCAGCAAGTGAAAATATTGTAATAGTTAAAACTATAATAGTCGCAATTTGAATTGTATTCATAAATACCTCGAAGTAGTTTAATAATAATTATACACAAAGCTATTAAATATAAAAAGCGCACTGAGATTAGTAATCTTTACTAGCTTCAAATTATTAGCTTGTGGCCTTAACTGCAAATAAATAAAGACCTGATAAAATTGATACGACAAACGTCAATATAGCTACAGGTAAGTTAAGCTCAATTAATGAATTTGAAGTTGCTTCAAAAATATTGGTAAATTATATACCTACTTATTTGACTTGCCGACTGCACTAACCTTTCCATTTGACCATCTTATGAAGAGGGTGTTCCCTACTCGCCATTCAGTAATCTTTTTAATCATTCTTCCAATTTTCCTTTATTAACATTCCCAAACCACAGAATAAGCATGCCAAGCGCGGCACAAGCGACGATACCAAAAACAACCCAGACAGGGTCATCATTTGCCGATATTGAACTAATCATATTTACTAATTTCTACTTTCTTTTGCGTAGTAAATCTATAGCTGTCTTCTGTTTTTTTACTTCAACTAACAAGTTCATCTTATGCGTGTAAGCATCCTGTAACTTAGCATCAGTCTCTTTGAGTGCAGCTTTTACAGATTCGAGTTCTTTACTTAATGCTAAATTAGCATCATTTAACGCAGTTAAATCTTTATCTTCTGATTCCGCTATCTCATTTAAATTAATGTGATTAGGGCTTATATCATTATTATAAATTTCAAAATTGTCAGTTTCTTCCTGTAAAGCTAAATTAGAAGCTTTCAGCGTTTTTAGTTCGTTTTGTAATGCAGTTTTTACTTCGGTGAGTTCATTAACTTTATTTTTATTGTCTTCTAGCGCCTGGGTAGCATCTTCAAGCTCTGCATTAACTTTTTCATTCTGCTTTATAAGGGCTTCATTACTTAAGAGTAATTTAGCGTTTCTTTCATCTAGCGTTTGTGCGAGAGCCTTGCTTTCACTAGCTAATGCTTTCTGTGAAGTTAGCTCTTCTACTAGTTCTTGGTTCAACCTACTACTAGACAGATTTTTTGTTCTCAACTGTTCAATTTGTGTATCTAGCTCCTTTACGGCCAGAGAATGCGTGCGAGTCAGTTCCTCCAGAGCTTTTTGATATTGTGCATCATTTTCTTGATTTTCATTAGCAAGCTCTCGACTCTGCATTAACTGCCTCTCAAGTAGCTCTATCCTTGTTTCGCTTGCCACTTGCTTAAGACTCAGTGCCTCATATTCAGCTTTGAATTGTGATAGTTCTTGCTCGGCTATTAAACGCTGTCTATTAGCTTCATTAAATTGGTTTTTATAGCGTAGTTCTGCCTCTTTTTCCTTTAGCGCCAATTCATCCATAAACGTTTGTGCAAAGTTAGATGACAATGCAAATTTGTTATCAAACCATTCCTTTTGCTCTTGGGCCCTAATAGTCTTCCAAGATAGTAAGTGTTTATGAGCTGTGCTCGTGCTTTTAATTTCAGGGATCAACGACAAAAGCATAGGAATGTTGGGCTCAATACCTTTTTTTACTAAGTTATTACACAACTCATGAATCATTTTTTTGTGATTTAATGAAGTGGTTTTTGCAGACATTGGTATTACCTACTTTTAAACATGATTGAATTATACACACGCTTGTTCATATAGGCAATTACGGCAAATAGTATCGCTCTTATCGCGAAACAATTTCGCCATTAGCGAGGGAATAGTTTCGCAATTAATTACAATATGAACGAGCTTAAAACCAGACGCCAAAATCAAAAAAGCCATATAAATCATTGTTTATATAGAACTTTATACTTAACCACTAACTAAGTTAGTTATTTGAATTTAAATTTACAGAAATAAAAATATTAATAACTCTAAAATATCCATGTTAAATACAGAAAAAAACGCGAAAGCTTTCGCACTAACTTTCGCAGTTTTTACGAAATTTTATTAATAAATTCGATGATAATTTATATCTGTAATAAGAGCTTTTATATACAAATACATACTAATTGTGTTGATTAAAATGTATACAAGTCTAGCTATATCTTCACTATTTCCAAACTTTATAATTGCAGCGTAAAAAAATAATTGGCAAAAAATTGATACAAAAGCATAAGCATAACGCTTTGTTAGAATAGACATACATTTTCTCCAGTTTTTGTTTGTCACATACTCAATTTCTGCAATAAGCCAGCCACATTTTTTCAAACGATCAAACAAGCATTTAATGTGTTTTAAATCAGGTTGTTACAACATTAAATTTATGAGTGTTTTAGAAGTATACATATTTAATGTGTAAAAAGTTTAAGAAAGAAATGATAGTTTAATAAAAGTGTAAAAAATGAAGACACTTTTCTACTTTTCTGCAAAAAAACTGTAATCAATACAGAACACATGCTCTGCATTTAAACGACTTTTGATAAGACACGATGACAAATGCAATAACCAATCGGCTCTATTTTTTATGGCCACTGAGTTGCCTGACGTCATTACGCACGGATAAAGCCACTTTACAGAATTGACTAAGTACTTTATTTCATTAGTCATAATCATTTTATTGCGTTTTCAGCATTTTGGAATCGCGATATATATGGGAATAATTGCCCACACACCAATGCACGATTCATGTATCAAAAAATGACTCGCATTACAAAAATCGGTATACACAGTTATACATATTATGTACTATCACTTTACTAGAATAATTGTTAAGTATGAGGTTTTTCATGAGTTCAGAAAAAGTAGCTAAAACTGATAGAGATTTTTATAATTTAAGTGTAGGCGCAACGAATCATAAAGAAGCACGTAATAGAAGATTGTTGAGTAATAACCAAAAACAACTTCGCAACTTTACTCGTAATGAAAGCAAAGACTATTTAGGTGTGCATGCGGCTACTATAGATAAATACACAAAATTAGCTAACATCGACCCTCGCAGACATGATGATTCTCAGTGGTCACTGGACTTAGAAGAAATATACAAGGTACGTGATCTAATGCCTCAAGATTTGAGAAAAGCGGAAAAATTCAACCGTGGATCAAATCAAAAACTCCAAGTAATCGCGATACAAAATCAAAAAGGTGGCGTAGCTAAAACAGCTACTGCAGCTACACTAGCTTCTTGCCTAGCAACAGAGTTCCATCAAGAATTTCGCATTGGCCTAATTGATATGGATGCACAAGCAACATTGACCACCTTTTACGCTACGAAGTCAGAGGCGTTGGGTGAGCTATCATCTGGTGATTTGATTACTGGGAACTATGAGCTAGACGAAGGTGAAACAAAGCAGCAAGTGATCTCAAATGCATTCTTACCAACAACAATACCAAATTTACGTATCCTACCGGCTGCACAATCAGATAGGGCTTTAGACAACTGGTTTCACGAACAAGTTATAAATAATAAAATTGAAAACCCGTATTCAATTTTAAAAAACATTATCAATGAAGTTGAAAGTGAATTTGATATAATTATCATAGATACCCCACCGAGCCTAGGCTTCCCAACGTATAATGCTTACTACGCGGCGACGGGTATTATCTACCCATTAGGTGTAACTGAAAGCGATATTGATGCCACAAGTTCTTACTTTGAATTTATTCAGCAAGTGTGGGCTATTTTAAAAAAAGCAGGTCATCCCGGCTTCGATTTTATGAAAATGTTACTTACTAATTTTAAAGAAGGCTCAACAACAACGACAGGATTGATGACTGGTTTGTGTGATGATTTCTCGGACTATTTATACTCAAAAGAGTTTAAAGCATCTGAGGCTGTTTCTAATTGCCAAGCATCAATGGCTACTGTCTTCGATATGTCCAAAAGTGAATACGACAAAAGTAAATCTTCATTTCTAAAAGCTCAAGTAAATGGGTATGAAGTAACAAGTCAGGTATATAGAGATATTGCAAAAGTATGGCGTGAAAGCAGTAAGGAGGAAAAATAATGGCAAAAAAACGTGGCTTTAACAATCCGACAGGTGGTGTACCAGGTGGAGAAGATGCGATAGTAGACGCAGCAATAAGTAAAATACAGCATCTATCAAAGGATCTAAAATCGGCAATTGAAAGCTCAAATCAAAATACAAATGCAGTGCTTAAAGAGTTCTTTGGTTTAAGTTCAGTTGGGGAAAGTAAAGTATGGACTTTGAAGTCAGGTAAAAAAGTAGAATTCACACCTGTTACATTGTCTTATGAAGAAGTACGCGATAATACCACCGTCACGTTTGAGGTTAACGGACGATTCCAAGACGATTTAACCCTTGAGTCATTACAAGATCTAAACTCAATTCTTACGCAACAATATACACCGGCCATTGCAAGGTTACTTGATGGGAAGATGGATATATTAGACGGCTCACGTAGGCGTGCCCGGTTTTTATATGAAGAAGGAGCGATTAAGGAGTTTCACCTTCTCGTTTCTAGCGAAGATATAAGCGTCAGTGATGCGAAAGCGTTAGCAAAAGAGCTTCAATCGGCAAAGGAGCATAGCTTAAGAGATATTGGTTTGCGTTGTCAGTTGATTAAAGATAATCACTTTAATGAGACTGGCGAAACCTTAAATCAAACTGCATTAGCAGAACAGCTCGGTGTTAGCCAAAGCTTAATAAGTAAAGCGCTCACTGCTGCTTCGGTAAAAAAGGAAATGCTAACGCTTTTCCCTGATGTGAACACGCTCGCTATTGCTGACTATAAACTTCTCAAGCAAGTGCAAGACGAACTTGAAAGTAACAACTTTCTTGATGGATTTATAGATGAAATCGAAACTGAAATTATTAGCATAGATGATAACCTTGCGGCCGATGAATATAAAAGTGCTGTTTTAACTCTTATTAAAAATGCAAACAAAAAACTTACTGCCAAACCGAAGGATAAAGCGGTTACAACTAAACTGTTTGACTGTAAGGGTAATCAAAGAACAGCTAAAAAAACTGAAAAGGGTAGAAAGGTAAGTTATACATTTGACAAAATTACTGAAGAGGCTAAACGAGAAATCGAAGAAGCTATAGTAGCGCTCTTGGAAAAACATAACCAATAACCTTGATAAAAACCTGCTGATTAGCAGGTTTTTTTGTGTTTTTTATACAAGAATTATTTATTCTTTATTTTTCTTGAAAACAATAACTTACAACAAAATATCGCAAATTATTCCAGCGATATAATACACGTTATTCCTTTACTTACTCTGTTCACCCTACTCTCTTAACAACCAGGTAATACCTCAGTTTACGGTATTTTGATTTTGACAACCTATAAACTAATATAAACCTTATCATAAAAAAATAAAAAGAAAGTAACTATGAAAAACGTAAAAATAACACCTGCTCACTCTATAGAAGCGAGTGCATGGGCTGATGCTCTTTTTTACGAATGGAACGAATCTGGAATACCGTTTGATGTAACCTGCTTCGACTCAGTGCCGCCAACGCTCAAAGAAGTGCATGAAGCCCTTTCTGTTACATTAGGTTATGCATCGTGGGATGAGCTTATAAAGCATGTATCATGCCCACATGAACCAATTTACATAACAGCAGAAAACAACGCCCATGAAGCTCTAGGCGAACGATTGTCGCGCTACATTAAGTATAATTACTCTCATGGCATGGTGCTAAACATGCTGGAAAATGCAGGCGTTGGATATTCACCGTCAGACCGAAGAGCGATACTTGAACTGACATCACCATGGGGGCTTATAGTAGAGCAAAGACAACTCGCAGATGGAATAATGGTTGTTAAGACTGCCGGGCATGGTGGTTTAAAACTAACGAAAGAGCGTGCTGATGCTATTCCCTCACATCTAACCCTTAATAGTGAATATTATGAAGAAGATGAGGCATTTGCACTTGTCTACCTTACATACCCGCAATTATTCCCGTCTGTTCAAGACAAAGCCAATGGATTAGGTAGGCTCAGTATATTTACATCGCATTCAGTGCCAAGAAAGAAAAACCAAGCCGAAATCGATTTTCTTGCTGAGTGCAATGTAAGCTTTGACCCTGAACTTGACTTAGTTTCTAAGCCCCACGTTGAGGATGAAGAGCTCAATAGGGATTTAACTGAAATGGAAAAACATGTTATTCGCTATCTAAGTGAATGCGTTCTCAGTAATAAGCGCCCTATCGCTATGCCCGATACTGAATACTTACCGTCATTAGCTGATTGGGTCGAGCGTTTAAATAGATTTCCCAGAATTGATGGAACTTGGAAGAAAACAGATAAAAACTGGAAGGAACATTTCTACACTGCTCCTGGTTTAGATTAGTGTTTATCAGATTGGTTTTCCGGCAGTAAAATTTAAGCCAAAAAAAAAGCGCCCAAAAGGACGCTTTAATTGAACAGATTTATTTCAAAATCAACTAGAAGACCTATTGGCTACAAAGTAAAGACCTCCAGCAAGTGTGCTGAATGTCACCAAAACCACAATTACCGTAGCTATTTGATAAATACTTGTGTCCATATTATTTGTCCTCTTTGTTATATTGCTTTGAAATAGTAAATGAAACGACAACCGCAGCTACAGAGCAAATTAATGCTCCTATAGCTTTAACTAAACCTTGAATTTGTAACTGGTGGCACACATCTGCAACTTGGCTTATGCAAACTCCAAAGGAATCTTCTAAAGCTCCTACAATTAAGCTGGGTATAAAACCAACTAATATAGCCATCAGAACAAGTTCAACAAGTATCTGGTCGAAGTTTTTCTTTTTATTACTCATTGCTTATCCTCATATTTGAGGGGGAGCAATCCCAAAAGGGAGAGCGACCCCCTTTTGGGTTAATGTTTAAGGCAATTATTTAATTGCCGGTGTTAATTCTCAAATTCAGATAGAGAATATATTTCGTATTGTTCTGCTAAATAATCTGCGTCACTCACTAGTTCAGTAAGATCATAGATTGGTTCTAAGAAATCATTAGCCTCATTGTAAACATTAAAAATCAAACCCGATAATGCTGGGTTGTTTTCTATCAACAATGCATCTAAATGCTTCAACTTAGTACGCGTTATTATTTCACCACATGAAGCAGCGCAGTATAAGTCACCCGCACCACTATCTAATGACTTTAAATCACTTGGTTTAATAATTTCACCACATACGTTAGCTGCAACAACATGAACAAACGTTGTTGCATAACCCGAAACAAGCTTTGTTTCGCACATAACACGCTCCTATATACGATATTTTGACAGAGTTAAAATATGTTTGATTTTACAATTTTAGATAACGCACTTTTAAGGTTTGAAACGCACTCTACATTCGTAAAGTATTTGTTATCTAAACCTTCTATGTTATCTCTAGTCATCCCCACACCTAATACAGCAATACTTATACCCAATATCTTTGCCAGCTCCAATGCTTCAATAAATGACCCCGGACAACTAGGCTCACCATCAGTTACGAGGAATAAGCACTTCTTATCTTCAGATTGGCGATTCAGTCTCATTAATGCAGACTTCATTGCCTCACCGCTTGGAGTGTATAAATCAGAACAAACTTGAAAGCGTTTTGCATCGATATATTGTTGGTTAAAAGGTTTTGCTATATATAGGCACATCTCAGACGAGTAAAAACCAATTTCATTTTTAACTTGTAAGCTTTGCAAACCCTTAGACATTGCTAATGCTACCGCGTTAGCAATCTCTTGATAGCCACCAGCCATAGAACCGGACGCATCAATTAAAATACTAATAGCGGCGCTCAGTTCGTTTTCTATAACAGGTGTTTTGAAAATGCGATCATCACCTAAAACTGATCCAACAAGTTTTTTGCTAGATAATTTTCGGCCACGATTTCTAAAACCATTCAACTCCTCTGTGTCATCAATTAACGCTCTGTGTAGGGTTCGGTAAACCGCCTTGCCAGCACTGGGTATTAATTCAGGGTTATTGAAAGGTAATCCCATCTCTCTCCATTTAGTCGTTACAGGTAACGTATTACTAAATATATCGCGAAGTTCGGAATCATCTTCAGAAGGGCTAAAGTTTTCTGCTTCTCGTCTCAATTCTTCGGCTATCATTTCATGAAAGTCAGGTACTTCAATATTATCGTCTTCGATAGCATCTATAACTGACTTAATTATTCGTGAAGTTTGATCACCGTTTTCTTGGTCCTCAACAGAGGCTTCATTTCCATTAGTATCCGTGCTTGAATCATCTGATTGTCCACCATCTGATTGCTCACCATTTGATTGCTCACCATTTGATTGTTCATCATCTGATTGCTCACCATTTGATTGCTCACCATTTGATTGCTCACCATTTGATTGCTCACCATCTGATTGCTCACCGTCTGATTGCTCACCATCTGATTGCTCACCATCTGATTGCTCATCATCTGATTGCTCATCGTCTGATTGCTCATCACTTTCTGAATCGTCGCTATCATCACCATTTTCAGGTTCTTCTTGCTCCTCTTCATCTGTACTTTTCATAAGCTCAATAACTTTCCAAGCCATATCTGCACAATCACGCGTACTACGAGTGTTTGTAATTCCATGTACTATTTCAGTTAAACTATCTATAAAGTTATTGTCATAGGTTGCTTTTAAATACGCTAAAGCTTGTTCAGCATATTGATCTAGACAAAGGTTGCCTGCACCAAGTACACGGCCTTTATATAAGCAGTATGTTAATACTAGTGATAACGGATTATCAGAACTCACAGGTTCACTAAACAAGCCTTTCTTAATTGCTATTAAAACAAGTTTTTCAAGGTTTAACTTAGCGCCTGGATACTCTGAACCAACTAACTTCTCCATTCGTGCATCTTCAAAGATATTGCATAAATTTGAATGTAACTTACTCTTAAAGTTGATTGAAAAACTGGTGTGTTTTTCATGGCCAATTTCATGATCAATATAACCATGCGTCATAGACACATAATCAGGATCAGTAAAATCGCCAAATGGAATATTAATTCTTCCACCACAACTATAAGCCGTACTACCACTAACAGTGACCTTAATACCTTCTCTGTCACTCATTAACTTTGATAATACTCTAGCTACTTTTATAACTCTGTTTTTTGATTTCATGGGTGGTTACTCTCCATAGGGGGTTTAACGGCTAAGCCGTATAGGGTTTTATTTAAGGGTTTATAGCCGGAGCTATTAGGTTCTATATCATCTGCTTTTCGTTTTACTGCTTAGAGAAACAATAAAATGAAAAATAGAGGACCAAAAAGGACTTCCCTTTTCAGTTCTCTATTTCTATATTTCCATTAGCAATTGATATACATGGCAAGATTTCATCGTTTGACATAAAGCCTAAAGGCTCAGTGACGTAAGTCACTGAACCCGACTTTAATTTGCACTTACAATAGCCACAAATTCCAGTTCTACACTGTGACTTGTGTACAACGGAGCCTTGTTCAAGACTCTGAAGTATTGTGCCTTTGCTTTCTACGCTGTGATGTTGACGCGACGAAGTGATGATTTTAATCATGAATAACAACTCCAGTATCAAGTTGAAATTCAGGCCTAAGAGCTGGTGGAAAACCATCAAAGCCCTTTGACTGATAAACATCATTCCAATCAATTTTATCAACACCTTCAGGACAATTTGGTACAAAGATTTCTGCATTTCTGCCCTCTTTTTCCAAACGTTCCTTCAAGCGCTTCGCTGCAGCAAGACCAGCCCCACTAGGTTCAATATCAGCCCAAATTAGGACAAACGTAACGTCATCTGGAAACTTTACAGCTTCCATTAAACGATCCGAAATACCGACCCACATAGGAGTTCCTGTAGCTTCACGAACACTAAGTGCATTTTCAATGCCTTCAGCTATACCTATAACTTTTTCTCCAAAACCTACGTCTCTTGGTTGGTCTAATTGAATAGAACAGCCTCGAACATCAGATATAGGCGCAAAAATCATTTTGCTGCGCATAATATCTGCCTTAACCGGTAGTTTTGTGTCGAGAAAAGTGCGGTGCATAGTGACAGGTTTACCGTTCACATCACGTACCATGGCAAGCATTCCGGGGAAATGCTGCCAATTTGTTTCATCGCTTTCCTTATATGCAAGTTTTGGATGAAAGCCCAAATCAGACATATTAGTAAGGTCCGAATTAATACCACGATTGCGAAGGTAATCTTGCGCATGAGTGTTCAAAATTGGCTTAGCTTGAGCTTTATTGTTCCTAAGAACTTTTTTAGCTTTTGCTAAGGCCTCTTCTGACGTTTTGTATGCGCTTTGTTGGGTATGCTTACGTTGTGCTTTAGCTGCATCTGATTCAGTAACTCGTGATAAGTCACCGCCGCAAATACGTATAATTTCATCTAAAGCCTGTGAGACAGAACACCCAACATACCAAGACACAACTGATATACCATCTGGTAAAGGCCCAACATCGTTATGATATGCCCCACCTGTATCTCTGTAGTCTCGAAACCATCTAAACTTAGTACGGCCACCACCGGTTAAAGGACAAGGCTGCTGCCTAATACCTTTTTCAAATGATTGCGCTAACCCATGGTAGTTTGAAAGAACACTTTCCCAACCGCCACTTTGGTCTACTAATGCTTTAACATGGTTAATTTTGTCGAAATTGTTGTAGTTCATAATATTACTTCCTCATATATCGAAATCACGGTGATCCCAATACATCCGAGTCTCAGGTGTATTGGTGATCACCGTGACCCGGTAAAAAGAAAGCTCGCCACCCAAGCGGGCAAAAGCGAGCTTGGATGGTGGTTATGCAGTTACTAGTTCACTACTCTCAATTCTTCGAGAACTATTAGTAGTGACTGATCTAACACCTACAACAATATCTTTACCTTCATGTTCAACTGTTTTAAAAACGTAATCTCCACGGACTACAGTTTTAATAGTTTTACCTTCAAGCATTTTCTTTAAATCGGTTTTCATGGTTACTCTCCAAAATATCTAAATTTGGGGTACAACCATGCCCAAGCGGGTAGGTGTACCCGCGTGGGTTTATATTCTTAATCTTTAAAAAAACTTTCCAAAAAAAGTGTTTTTAGGGAGTAAGCCACCAGCAAAAGCGCTAGGCTTTTACTGGTGCTAACAATTGATAAAATTAATTACCAACCATCAAAAGCAAAACTATCAATAGCCACATTCTCCTGCTGAACTATGAATTCAGAGTTAAATGGGTCACTACTTGATTGTTCTACTGCTTCTCCAAATGGGTTATCACTGAAAGGGTTATCTTCAGTGTTTATACTAGACTCTGCAATTAACGCATTATCCACTACTGGTACTTCTTCAACTTCCTCTATTTCTTCAACTTCGCTTAGCTCATCACCACCTTTTCCATAAGCAATAACTTTTGCTCTGTCACTCACAAGTGTCAAAAAATGACATACTTTGTGATAGTCACCACCCATTAAAGGGTATGTTAAAGGTAATTCATTTAGCACTTCAGAAAAGCGCTCAGCTACACGAGCAACAGTAGAATCCAAGAAAGATAAATTGACCAATTTATCGCGTAGAGCGAAAACTGGTTTTAACTTCTTGCTTGTTGCTTTTTCTGCCATAAGGAACGACTTTTGATAGATTTCCGCTGCTTCGTTAGAAATTTCATCAAACAAAGTTTGACTCGCTTCAACAGCCATAACATCTTCATCACCATCAAAAAGAGGTTGAATTGCCATTGGTGGGTGCACCTTGAATGTGAATCGACCAGCAAATTTACTAGCTTCATCTGAACATTTTCTAATATAGGCCTCTACAGGCTTATTATTTAAAATATGGTCTTCAATAGTGTTTTCATACTCACTTCTAAGGTTATGCACTTCAGCTTTAAATTCAGTATCAATTTCATTTAACTCTGTAATCAAATCATCTAATTGACTGATTGGTACAAGGGTAGCGCCTTTTGCAAAGCTAATACCTCGTTGATTAAGAGCGCGACGAGCTTGAGCTGAACACTTACTAACAAATCTAAGCTTTTCTTTCGGGAACCAGCGTAGCTTAGTACCTGAAAGCAACTCAGAGTCGAGCACTTGTCCATCTATTAACGATTTACTATCAGAGATAATACTTTCGCCACATGCTCCTTGAACTTCTACTGAAATTAAACAAGCGCCACTTTTAATGTCTAAATTGGCATTGTTTGCGGCTAGTTTAGAAGCTTCTTTTGCTGAATCGACTGTATATGTTTGGGTTGTCATGGTTACTCTCCGGGGGTTTGATAAATTCGGAGCATAACAACCCTGTTCAGGGGTATTATGCCCCTGTAGGGTTTAGGTTTAGAGGTGTTAGCCTCTATTTACAATATTCTAAGTTTCTAGTTTTGTGATCGAACACAAAGCTATTAATGGTAGTTAAATACCCATCATCCAGCTTTTCTTGAATACGATCTCTTGAAGAAACTTTACTATCTACTACTTGCGGTATCCAATAATCACCATAACGTTTGTTCTTTTTGTAAAAAACATAAAGAACATTGTTAAAGTGACCAATGGCCCAAAGTTCATCATTGCTTTTACTTAAAGTAATAACATCGAAAGACTCTGTTGGGTACGAAGACGGCCTACATGGTAGAAAGCCTAATTCAACCGCTTCTTGTCCTTTGTATTCAGTGCTGTGTTTAATCGTAAAGTGTGTAACAACATCATCAAGATGCGTATTGTTATCCACCCACTCTATATCACTAACTTTTCTGTATATACTATTAAGACCAGTAAATACTCCAACGCAACTAAATGTAACCGATAATCTCTTTCCATTAGCATTAGTACCGATAGACATTGCTTTAAATGAACCGTCTGGAAACTCGTGAGCTTCAAAAACGGAACAATCTAAACTGTCTGTCATATCGTAAAAACTAGCTACCGGTTTTATGGAAGAGCCTGTTACTTTTTTGCGTGTGAGGCAAAAACTTCTCCACTTGGTTTATCAAGATCTAAACCTAATAATCGCTGCAATACTGCATCAACTATTTCCTGGCTATCACTATCAACACCGCCTTGCATAGAGAAATCTAAGGCTTCGCGCCATTCCGCATCTTTACCAAATACCATCGTATGAAAAGCCCAATTAACCAATGTTCGTGTACTAAAAATACAACCGATTGGATCATCAATGCCTTTACCATCATCACCCACACGTAATTTTCTTAATTCGTTACCGACTAAGACCATCTTATGTGCGACAGCATATGGGATTGCAGGGAATTGCTTTTGTATTATTTTTAACTCTTGTGCTGGTTGTGGGTAATACGTTCTGTACCAACCGATACGTGAACGTAAGGCATCGTCTAACTTCTGTGAAGAAGTGTAGAACTCTGAGCCGCCCTCACCAGTCGTGTTACCTGTGGCAACGATACGACACAATGAGTGTTTAGTTAGTGTTTTTCCAATTTGCTCTATAGGCCAAGGCTTACCTTCCAGTAATCCATGAATCGCAGCACCAGTGTTGCGATTTACCTTATCAAGTTCATCAAAAATTACTAACCCACCGCTAGCGTAAGCTTTAGCAGCTGGACCAGGATTAAAAGGTGTTTCACCATTCATAAGAACTCGTGAACCCTCTAAATCTTCTGGCATTAAGCTACCGTGACACTTAACCATGTATACAGGTTCATTTAAGTGATCTGCTACAAAAAGTAACATTTCAGTTTTACCTGTACCTGTTTCACCATGCAAACCAAAAGTTTGAAGTTGAACAGGAGCCATCCACCAAGATAATAAGCGTTTAAGCGTCTTTTCTGTCGGAATGTAATACTTGTTAGAGCCTTGACAATCAGGGTGACGATTTTTACGACGAGTAAGAGTTCTTTCACCGGGAGTGAAAAAATCAGGAAAAATGCTATGTGCATCGACCTTCTCTAATTCGTTGTAGTTTACTTTTGCTGATTGAATTTCTGTTACGTTTTCTGCCGTGTTTGTGTTTGACATGGTTACTCTCCAAAAGGAATTAAGTTTTTTGGAGATAGATCTTCCCTATCAGGGAAAACTATCCCCGATTAGGGTTTTAAATTTAATCTTTAGAATTAAATTTAGGGTTTAGAACTTTTTATACAGTTGTTAAATTATGAAACGTAAATGCTTGATTCAGCCATTTTATCAATTTCATAATTCTCGTTATATGTTTGAACTGCTAAAGCATATGCTTCTATATACTTCCCATTAAAATCAGTTGATAGCTCAGTTAAAGCTTTGTCTATCTCACTAATATATAATTGGGGAACTACATCACCTTGCTCTAATGCAATCCAAACCAAAATATCAGTATTGTTAATAAATGAATTAAATTTAAGATATTTAGATGTAACTATCGCAGTGATAATTTCAACTAAGTTATAAGCAAATGCTTGCCTAAATACTAAATCTCTCATTTAATCTCTCCATCTATTTCAAATACACATGTAAGTACATTGTTTAGAGACTGCTTAGTATTCACTGTTAGGAACATAAGTAACTCCAGAACGAGTATATACAGATGATATTTCTAACATTTCTAATGCAAATACATTTACACCGCGAAGTCTAAGTTCATGGTAAATTCCTTTACGGAGTTCAACATGATCAAAGCCAAACGCTTTACAAATTAATGCAAAATAGTTAGAACTAACGAACTCAAGCTCGACAATTAAGTCTTCACTATCAATAGCAACATCACGCAGAATTTCTAAAGAACGATCAACCATCCATAAGCATAGTTTTTCAATTTCTTCATCTTGCCATTCAACATGAGATATACAGTTAACTGCATCAAGTTCAGGGTCGAACAAAGAGATAATTGAGTCTTCATAAGTGGGATTTCCCCGCTTAATTGCTTGCAATATATCTAAATCCAACGGGTGTTGAATTACATTTTCTCTATTCCAACTTGGTGACCACTGAGCATGTTGCTTAATAAGTTCACCTTTTTCGTGCATCGAAAGCCAACTAATTACTTTTTTATCAGTAACACCAAAACGTTTAGCACAAGCTCTAACAGTAGAGCCGTGGTGTTGTATACGATAAACGCATTCAATTTTGTCTAGGTGGTTAACTTTATTTTTCTTTGCATGGGTTTGCATGGTTACTCTCCGGGATATAAAAAACGGGAGTACATGCACCCCAAAGGAGTGAATAAATACTCCCGTAGGGTTTAGGCTGACGCCTTGGGTTTAATTTAGTTACGATTTAAGTGGTTGGACTTAAAAAGGAACTTTCAAAATACAAATAAACAAAACCAAACTTAAAGCACTAAACAAAACAAAGAATAAATATTGTTAGGGTTAGTCAATAAGTGAGTCGCGATAATCATAGTAATGAAGGAAATAAATATTACATTCAAAATTAAGATTTTCAGTACGGCGTGTGGTTTATGAAATGTTTGCTATGAAAGTGAGTTAACTAAAATGTGTGGAAAATAATGGTTTTAGCGAAGCAAATTCAACGAAGTTGAATTGGTGGCTAATGTCATTTTATTTGCCTTGGGTTTATTTAGTAACGATTTAAGGAAATAAACTTAAAAAGTGACTTTGAAATTGTAGAAATAAATTAAAACCAGAATTAATAACTAAAAGAAACAAAGAATTGTTAAGGATAGTTAGCAAGCATGTAGTGTTAATTGAAAAATATGAAAGGAATAAAAAATTATTACAGTCAAAACAATATAAGCATTACAACGAGTGGTTCAAATAAATAATTACGATTTAAAGTACGGTTACTAGTTAGGCATTAGGAACATTAATTAGCAAATTCAACGTGGTTGAATGGATTGCTAATGGTGTTTTATTTGCCTTGGGTTTATTTAGTTACGATTTAAGGGGTTAAACTTAAAAAGAGTCTTTTCTAAATTGGATAATTAAAACGGGAACTGCACTTAAAAGACCAAACGAAACAATAAAGTTGCTAAGATTGGTTAATAAGCCTGTTGTGCTTGTCATGGTAGATGAAATAAACATTAAGGATATAACATTCATAAGCCATATAAACAAAACAACGAGTCGCCCAAAGAAATTTTCGCTATGAAAAAGTTTTGAAACTAAATAGGTCGGCAGATAAATACATTTATTAACTAATCCAACGAGGTTGAAAAAATTACTAAAGATGTTTTTATTTGCCTTAGGGGTTAGTGCGCTTTTTTTAAAGTTTCGCATGAGTGGTTACTCTCCGTTTTTTTAATTTACAAATAGCAGGACTATTTGGTTGGGTTTGGGGTTGATGCCGTAGCATATGATTCATTGACCTAAAAAGGTTGAACCGTCGCGATACAGGGATGTAAAGCCGCTAAGGGTTATACTCCATGCAAGGAGTCGAAGTTAAAAACTTCAGTTAAAAAAAACGGTAAAAATTATTAAGGACATAACTAGGTAGTTATGTTTTCAATAAATTTTAAGCATGAAAAATACCAGATAAGCTAATGCTCACTGGGGGAGGGGGGTTGGTATTCATATTTAAATTCGTTTTGTTGGCTTAGCCAAACCGATCGCAGGTGCGAAAAGTGTTATCGCCGTAGGGATTTATTTTCGCCGTAGCGAAAGGGGGTTTATCGCCGTAGCGATTTATTTTCACCGTAGCGAAAATGGGTTTATCGCCGTAGCGATTTATTTTCACCGTAGCGAAAATGGGTTTATCGCCGTAGCGATTTATTTTCACCGTAGCGAAAATGGGTTTATCGCCGTAGCGATAATTTGAATATATAACGCATTTACTTTTTTTACAATGCTTGTACTGTTTTTTATTTAAAAAATTGAAGCAAGGTCAAATAGTTTTCTGACCTCGCTGATAAAAGACTACTTCCGTTTAAAGAAACGCCTAATCTGGCTGCATTTCTTCAATAAATTGCGAGTGCTTCCCATGGCGATAACTTATATGTAATCGTGATTCAGCCCTAGTGATGGCCACGTATAACAAACGCCTTTCTTCCTCTAAAAATGCTAACTTACTGTCCTCATTGTCACTATCGCCTCTAAATTTTGTAGGCACTCTATTTTTTTCAACATCTATTATCCATACTTTTTCCCACTGAAGTCCTTTTGAGCCATTCATAGTGGCCAGTATCACCTTATCTTTATCGCTATGGTCAATTTCGTCTTTCATCTGCATAAGGCGAATCAAAGCTGACACCCTCATTCTTAGTGACCCGCTATAACCTTGTAGTCGGTCAGAAACTAACCGTAGTTTATTAACAGCGCGTTCGTGATCCTTTGATATTACTGATGCAATATTAAAAACTTTACTTATAAACTCATCAATTCCTTCTTCATCGTCATTACTAGGTATGTTTTTGGCCAAGTCCAAATAAATATTTAGGTTTTTGTTTTCCGGCAATGATAATGAGCTAACCTTATTTATATCGCCAACCTCAACAACATGCTTATGTGTTTCGCTAATAACATTATTTGGTACACCTATAAAGCTAAGTGCATCATCAATAAATACCATGCTTTTCGGGTTCGATAAGCTTCTGTATAAGCTGACTAAGCCAACAATCAATGGTGACTCCCATATAGATTTACCACCAATCCTCTCAACAGGAATATCTAAGTAAACTAATTCTTCCTGCATCAAATCCAATAACTTATTGGTTCGAGCTAACACTGCCCAGCCTTTAGGGTTTTGAGCTATTTCTAGGGCTACTACGCCTTGGCATTCAAACGGTACTGAAGTTTTGCTCATAATGACTTTATCAGGTTTATTGGCGTACACTTTTTGATTAATGAGGTTAAGGTAGTTTTCAATTGCTCTGCGGTAATGCCAAGATAATCCACTTGGTACGATTCTATTTATAATAGTTTCTTTTTTGTATTGGTGGATACGTTCAGGATCAATTTTAAGGGCTTTTTCAATATCTAAACGTGCATAATCTTTGAAAACGACTCTGCCACCCGGATCTTTTGCAGAGTTCATGCTTTTTGGCATTCGCTCTACATTATAGTCAATGAGCTCTGCTGCATACGCCAATATCTCAGGTGCACATCTAAAACAAATACTTAAAAGGAAAGCTTTGGCTTCAAATTCTTCTTGGAATTTAACCATGTTTTTGTAACCAAAACCGCCACGCCAAGAATAAATGGCCTGGTCATCGTCTCCCACGACCGTAAAGGATCTATTCTCTTTTTTATTCTCTTTTATCCAAGCATATTCTATTGCTGACGTATCTTGAAATTCATCCACCAGCATGTGAGTAAAATCCAACGGCTCAATTTTCTTAGCACTTAATGCAAAAATAAGCTCTATACTCAATGTCGTTAAATCAACTTTTTTGTACTGCCAGAGTGCTTGAAGATATTTCATTGAAATTTCTGAAAGCTCGCCAATATCCCCATTTGATGATAGATACTCTACAGGGAATTGTGTATCTAAAAATTGTAGATTTTTTTCATCTGTACCTACAGCACGACGTTTAAATGAATCGTGTGTTGGTCCCATTATTAAACTACGCCCATCTAATAGCGGTCGTGCATGGTCAAGTATTAATTTAGCAAACGTTCTTATATCTATTCGCTTTAAGTCATTTTCACTGATCAATTTTGAAATTCGATGCTCTGTTTCCTTTGTAGATGAACGAGTAAAAGTAACCATTATTAGTTTATTAATTTCATTAGCCTTTATAATCTCACTGGCCAGTTCTATTGATAAATGGGTTTTCCCACTTCCGGGTAAAGCGAGTACAAGTTTGTTTTCGTCTCTGTGTACAACTACAGCGTTTTGATCGTTTGTTAATGCCATATGTAATCTTACAAGTGCCTAAAACATGCATTCTATTATTTCCTGTCCAGTAGCCTAAATTTTACAATAGGTAAAAATGACCTCTGTAAATTCGAAGTAGGGTAAATATGTATATGAACAAATACAGTCGCATTCTTGGTAGACGTATCAAATCACAAAGAGAGAAGCAGTTACTTTCGCCAGAAACTGTTGCCACAAAATTAGATGTACAAGTAAGCGATTACCTAAATTGGGAAAGTGGCAAGGCAAAACCGCAAGAGCGTCAACTTATTAAATTGTCTTATATATTGCGAAGTCATGTTTCTCAATTTAAAACAGGACTGGTATTGGATGGATTACAGCCATGATTAAAATTCAAACAGTGGGCAAAGAGGATTTTCTTTGTTATAGCCTTGACCAACTTTCACAAGCAATAAACAAAGTAGCTGGTTGCCATGCTTCAGTTAAGTATCGCCAGAAAAGTGGGCTTAGTAGAGTTTTGTATTTGACAGTAACCGCTGGTGGCGTAATTAAAGATACCTATACTGAAAAAGTATACGAAATAGAAGAATTGTGGCGATTGCACCTAATATAATCAATAATATTGAGTTCAATCAGTAGCCTATTTATACAAATATGTTTTAATACATGCAATTAAACATTTGGATTAAAAAAATGAACTTCATAAAAAAATCAATCTTAGCACTATCTACGCTTTCATTGGCAGCTTGTATGTCTACTCAGCCACCTGTTATAACAATGGAATCAAATGAAGTTTATCAATTTGACGATGATGCTAGCTTTGCATTAAATGTGGCTCAAATGACACGTAAAACCGCAGGTTTATCTGATGTAGCGTTACCAGAAGAAGCGCAATTCAAAGCAAATGGAGCATTAGTTGGGGCGGAATACGCTATGTCTTTCCTAACTGGTGGCTTAATTGATTTAGCTGGGAGCATGGGTGCTCAATCAGAGGCAGACAGAGCCTTTAATTGGAAACCTATGCTTGTTTTTTTAGGTGATTTAGATAGCCCAAACGTCGATGCTGACGCAGTAAAAGTTGTAGAATCTGAATTAACAAAAACTTTTGAAAACATCGAAAACTCTAATTACATTGGCATTATGAGGCTTAGTGCTGACGGCAGAGATAACAACTTTATGTTTATGTTTGATGGAGCGCTGTGTGATAAGACAGGGCAGCCAAAATTAAAGTATGATCTTGCTAATAACTCAGGACAATTCATTAACGTAAAACGTGAATACGAAGGCTCATGCGCTACGCCAGTAAACGTAGAAGTAACTGGAAAGGTAAACTATGAGGGTGAGCAACAAAGTGTTATTACAGTAACCTTCCATGGCGGGTATGCAGGTTTTACTGATATGGCTATTGCTACTTCAGGCTTTGCGGTAGTACCACAAACATTCGGTCGTTGGGGTAGTGGGGTTAAATACACTGTTCCAGCCCCTTACGTAATCCATAACAATACAATGCATTTATTCACTAAAGAAAATTCTTCTTTTAAATTAAACAAATAATTATTCTGAATTAGATATTCATTTTTCTCTAGTTGCCAGCCTATTAGGCTGGCATTTTAACATCCTAAAGAATATCAGCCGCCTTCCTCACTACCAAGTGTAAACCCGAACTCACAAATTTGTGGACGCGGGTACTTTGAACAATCCAATGGTTCGTTCATTTTTTCCTTAATAGCCTTTGCTCCCTCAGCTGCATTGCTTGTTCTTTGTAGAGTCCTTTCAGTGGGTGTCTCTCTGTATTCAGTGTTTTCATACCTACCACCAGCGCTTAAATCATCTTGATTCGACTCGGGTATTAAATTTGACTCAATCATTACGCCAATCCATTCACTTAGATCAATTTGATTGAAGTCTAGTGCTTGTAATTCCTCATGCGTTAGCCCTGAGCACTCAGTCATATCTTTACCTAGTAATACATGAGCTTGCTCCATAACTATTCGACTTAAAATAGAGCCATAACAACAATAATCCTGCCTTTTCATATAGCAAACACCTAAGCCTTCTTTAGCGCAATATTTATCCTCCACCGCATAGCATTGACGCATTTCAAGTTTAAGTGCCGTATCACTGTCAACTTCATCACATGCAGTTAATAATGAACCAACCAGTTGTGCTAGTTGATACATAGAATACCAAAACATTACCGCACCCAAAAAGTTAGCGGCACTTGCCATCCCATCACTTAAACCAGTTACAACCGCATCACTTCCCGCCTCAGTTGACACAGCTGTTGAGAACATAAGTTTACCCAACTCTTCTGGCAACGCGTCATAAATAAGTTGATATATATATTGTGTCATAGGACCTAAGCCAGCTTCAGCTACAGTTGAAGCTGCTGCTCCTGCAGAACCGCTAGCCGCACCCGGTACAGCGGTTGCAACATTGCCCGTAACGGTTTCCACGGCACTGGTATAAAATGAACTAAGACTTTCCCAAGCGTTTGTAGAAGTCACCGAGTCAGATACCGTAGTCCATGCACCATTAATGGCTTCTACAGCGGGTTCAGAAAATACCCCTCCCATTTGCTGATTTTCAAACTTGAGCATCATTTGTGTCATGTTTAGGTAATCAAGAAAGTCGATACCTTCTGGTGCTTCGCAGCAATCATTACCCCAGTCTGAAGCGGTAGCCCATGAGCAATATTGCCTTTCACCTTCAAAAATACGACAGGTTGATAAATCGCCCGGCACATCACACGAAGCTTCACCTGGTATTTGTTCCATAACGTTTGCTATGGCCGCAGCTTTAAGGAAGTTTTCGTTTTCTTCTTTTTCACCCCAGCTACATTCACCACCTGAACATGGCAACATGCCTTCACATGATGATTCAGTTGTCTCATATTCAAAGTCAACGTCATAGCCTGTGTCACACTCATAGGTTACTGTTTCATTTACGCAGTAATTCCAACCGTCAATCGTAAAACCTTCTGTACACTCTGTTTTAATTTCGACGCATTCATCTTTTTCTTCATAAGTTCCACACGTTCCTCCTGTAGATTGAATTTCGTCCCACGATCTACACACCTCATCTACCGAGCCATCGGGTTGCTCTACGTTAGTACATACTTTTTCACCTTTAAAGGGATCGCATGTATATCCATCTAAGTTAACTTCCCACGATATATTTTCTATATCGCCGTCATACCATGGCAGGGTAGAGGCTAGCATTTCTTCATCATACCCCTGTAAGCCACCTTGTATTGTCTGGTAACCAGTAAACGTACATTGTCCATTTACTTCAAATTCTCCCGTGATTGGATCAGGTGGGAAAGAAGTTAGTCCCTTTGTTTTTTTATCTTCACTTGAAAGCGCGTCATAGCATCCCTCTGGAATTTGAGTATCTTCACCAAGCTTACCTACAAATCTATATTTTGCTTGAGCGTTTAGAATCCATTCAGTGTCACCATACTCATCTGTTTTATCTTCAATGCTAATAATACCCACCAAGCCATTTGCACAGCTTGGCGCTTGAAGCTCAGTCATTATCGTAGATTTATCAATTTTTCCCGGCAAGCTTGTCCCTTCCCAAGTATCTAGTGTAACCCGGCTAAAAACTGCATCTGGATCAGTTGCACACATGTTCTTAAAGGCATCATTTGCAGCTACGTTAAAATCAAAAGCAATCGAATCCGTTGGTTCTATAGCTTTAACTATTCCTGTTTGAAGATTAAACTCTACCGTTAATATATTTCGCCCTTTACCTGCAACAGTAAGCACTGCATCTGAAATTACAGGCACTGCTCGCTTTACTTGGCAATGAAATGGATTATCTTTTTGTAGCCTTTGGCAAAACCTCTCTTCAATATTTGGGGCATATAAATTTCCACTTTTAGCGACAGTTGTTGAGCCACATGAATCAAAGAAACCAGCACCGCCAGTTTCTAATTCATCTAATGTTGCATAGCTTTGTGCCATTATTGCATCTGGAACAGTTTGTTGTGCGCCCGATTGGGCATTACTTAAAACTGTTCGATAAGCAACAGCTTCGCCTGTATTGTTAGCCGTTGAGCTAAGTCTCGCATTAGAATCACGGCCAGCTTGATAAAAGGCATCTTCATCTTCATACGTTCCTTCACCTTCCCATTTTGTTTGTCCGTGATTTAATTCAGAAGAATATATTTCGTCTGCTGATACGCTAACAGGTGAAAGTGAAGAGTCTGCCCCTGGCTTAAGCCTTACTTTGATTGCACCACTTGAATCGCGGTACGTTTCAAAAGCTCGGCTTTTGTTTAACTTAACATTTACGTCATTTGTAGTGGGGTCAACACTGGGCATTATTTGGGTTGAGCTAACGGCATTTGCATTCTTCACTGCCGTCGTCATATCCGCATTTGAGCCTGTTGTACCTTTTATATCAACCGTGTTGGTCCTTGAGTTAGACTTGAGGATCATAGTCTCAAGCTGACTTGTCATATCCCTTGAAGCTCGAGGTACTACATCATAGGTTTTGCTTTCTAAATTATGGCGATATGGATTACTAATATCGTACTTATTATCTAAGTCCTTTAGTATTTTGTCTTCATCTTGAGCGTAACTTGATGTTGAGTATGTACCTAAAAGCATACCTACCGTTAACGCACTAGAATTTACTAGCATCGTGGAAATGATCAGTGAACCATATACACCTATATTTTTTAACATTACTCACCACCCTCTGTGCTGCCAGAACCACCACCACCCGGTAAATCTCTTACACAACAATCACGATAGTTCCAAATTAGGTATAAAAACGTTTTATCTTTACCTGGTCGTTTTCTTCCACCAACGGGAACACACCAACGCGCTGTTGACATTCCCATAGGATGACAGCAGTTTTCATACGCCTCTATGCTCTCACCTTCACCCGCTTGCACTTGAATAGAATCGGGACCAGTAAGTTCATCATCTACTTCAAAATTAGGTACTGGTGTAGTGCTTGACTCAGGTATTGGATACAACATAGAGAATTTATACTGAGATCTAGGTGTCATTGGTGCCCATGTAGGCTCACATTGCGCTTCAGGCCCCATAGTCTTTCGAGCTAAACCTTTACGATGTAGAGATGCGATTGCTCTTTGCGATATTAATGAAGTTGCTGCAACTTGGTCAGGTTGAGGATATACAAAGCCTGTTAACGGGTATAAATTTCCATCACAACCGGCACAAGGAAATGAGGACTCAATTGGTGCATCAGCTGTTGCGCGAACACAATCTAAAGAGCAATAAGCTTGTGCAATTGGATTAGAAAATATAATTGCTTCTGGATTTAACAGAAGAGCAAGTAAATCATTGTGCCACAATGGATCAACTTCGCTCAGGTACATTAAATCAAAGTCAACGTATTCAGAGCTACATGAGGGCATAACAAACATTTGTAGCATCACCATTATTGGGTATGAATAGTAATGATATTGATAAAAGCCACTCGTTGAGCGAGTGCCATCTTTAGGCGCTTCGTTTGAGTGACCAAGACCCTCATAACTATTTTGTAGCCTAATACCTCCCAAACCACCGCTACACCAAGGGATAGTAGTAACTTCAATTACTCGCTGTGGCTGCCAAAAAGCAAGAGGCCAACCAATTTGAGGAACACCGGCTCTATCTTCACACGCACAAACAGGAGAGCGGGGTGCCGCACCGTCTGGAGGATTGCCAATACCAAGTAATGAAACGTTATCTAAAAAACAATCCCAGCAAATGCCTGTAAATACACTCGTAAATAAGTTTGCATCTTCACAAATCACAGATGAAGCGCCTACACCGTCGGTACTTGCAGCAGTCCCACTAGGAATTACATCTTCAGCCTTTGCCGTACAAGCTATAAGTGCTAAAAAGAATAATGCTGTATACATTATATTTTTGGTCATTCCACTTTTGTTTTTGTTACTGTTTTTAATATTAAAGAATGACATTAAGCCCCCCTCAAATCATTGAGCATTGCGAGCGCCCAGTTAACACCAACAACTATGTAGGAGTATGCTTGCTTGGCAACATCAGGGTATGTGTAAGTTATCCAAATACCGACGGCCACGAAAAATAAAGCGGGTATAATTTTCATTTATCTTCCTCATTAATATCGAATTGTGTAACGTGAAGCATTGATTTTTGTAAATCAGTTTTAACGACTGCTGGTAGGGCGGATAGTTGGAATCGAGATGCCAGCTCTTTTGGCATTAAAAATATTTTTTGTTTAAACTGATTTTGTAGCGCTTCAATATGTGCCCAACCTTTTTGCTTACTCACTTGTGAAGTGATTAACATCAGTTGGCCAACCGTATTCATTTCATTTAACTTTTTCGACACCCATTCAACTTGCTTAATATCAGTTGCATTAAATATAACTGTCGTAAAGCCAACACCATGTCCTTTAAGTGGGTTCATTACTGAGCCTTGCTTAGCAATCAGTTCGCCACGCGGTGTGCTTATATCTTTTGATGCAGATATTGTTGGATCAATTAACCATTCTTCGGTGCTGGTGGCTCTAGGGAGTGGGGTATAATCTTGTCGTGACCAAAAACTATCAATTGTGCGCTTACGCTGAGCTTTCCAATCATAATTAGCCATGCGCTCTTTCATTTCATCAATAATGCTTTTTTCTATAACTTGGCTAACAGGACCTGTTACACCGTAATTTACGCTTTCATTTTGATTTTTATATTCCGTTTCTAACCAATCAAAGCTGGTCACACCCGAGGCAATGATATATCTATCAAGTTCACGATAAAGAATCGTAGGAACTGAATTTACATCGTACTTTTTAAAGGCTGTTGGGTTAAAGCGCACAATAGGAGGTTCTTCAATGCCTTGCACAATTTCGCGCAGTAACATCATCGTTTCATTAACCATTTTATGTTGTGGGTGTAACCCATTTACATAGACCTCAGCCCCTTCCTTTTTGGCTAAGTAGATAATATTTTTTATTGTTTCTCTGTCCATTGAAAAACTAATAAATATAGCTTTTTCATTGGCTTCATTTTGGCGTGATTTTGGAGTATCAGCACTTGCATTAAAGTGGCTAGCTTGTTCCTTTGTTAGTCCTGCATGCTCATGTAACGCACGCTCAAGAGAGCTGGTGGATTGCTCACTAAGCATTTGCGCAGAGGCTCGATATTGTTCAACTTGCTTGTTAACCGTTTCTTTATCAAAAGCGTCTAACCAGCCTTTTGCCTTCATTTCTTCTGTTTTAGCTTTAACATTATCAATCGCTACTTTCATTTGTTCACGTTGCGCTGGGGTCATCTCGTGCATTGAACTATTGCTGCTATCTGGCAGAGCGAAATCACCTTTATTCTGAGCAGCTTGTCTAAATTTCTCCTTCATACTTTCAGGAATTTCAAACGGGGAATTATTCAGATCAATAGATTTGACTGCATTGGCAGCATCTTGCTTTACCTTTGCTGCATGTTCTTCTGCAGTTTGTGCGTGAGCGCCACATGATAAGACAACGATTAAAGTCATTAATTTAGAAAATCGCATAAGCTGTTCCTTTAATTTGTTCTTTCTTAAGAGGCCCCCAAAAGCGCCCGTCAAAACTGTTAATAGTCTCGCCAATCATGAATACTTCATCATTTTCAAGTTGAATTACTTTTGTATAATCTTCAATTTCGCCAATACTGTTATCAGCTAAATTTAATGCGGTTATGATGTGTCTTAGTGACAAAGAAAACTCTGTTAAATTGTCTACCACAACTTTATTTTCCTCGACTGACACGACGCTATTAGGCATAGCTGCAACTTTTTTGATCCAACGTAAACCCGTTGGGTAGAATTGATTTTCAACATTCATTTCAAAATAAGCTAAATCGCCTTGTTCAATGTCTATATCCCACTTATCTATTAAGAAAAAAGACGCGTTAAGGCACGCACTCTGCCCCGGCGGGTAAGCCAGCGTGTACCGAGAAGAAAAATATATAAAATAAAATATGAATGAAACTGCAACAAAAATTGCTGAAACATGCTTTTTCATTTGGGTCGCCCTTGATAATTTTCTCTATTATCAAGCATGAAAATTGAAAGGTTAAAAAATAGAGAGTACCAATATAGGTGCTGTAATTTTCTTAATGAAATTAAGAGGGGTTAAAAACGAAAAAAGCCCCATCTAATATTGCATTAGATGGGGCTATGGTTTTTTTCTTAACTACCAGCTAAATGAACCTTTTGTACGTCCACCAGCATCATCAATTGCTTCATAGTTGACTGTCATGCTTGGATATTCACTGAATCGTAACTGAGTAGATGCGGCGCCACGGCCCACATACTCGCCATTAAACCACCAGTCGTAACCTATCACGTAACCATCATTGTCTTTACAGTTAGCAGTAATACGGATTGTTCCAGAACGAACAAGTTGATCACTGACACACTCAGGTAATGAATTAGCGTTAACTGTATAATTTTCGATAACCTCAGTTACTTGGCCATATTGACTCGTTGTAACTGCTTTTATCTTATAACTGCCCGGATTTTCAATTTCAAAGCGGAACATTGGACTACGCGATTGTAGCGTTTCTTGTTCAACCCCATTCACGAACCATTTGTAATCTATTATATAGTCCTTTGGATGGCCTCCTGTCATTTGGGCTCTAGTTACAAGGCCTAATGGAGCGCGACTATATCGGTTCGACGGAAAATGGATAAAAGTACCTTTCGTTTCATCTGGCTCAATTACATCAACATATTTACTCAATATACGACTCATCCCACGGCTGTCAGTCACTTTTGCTTTTAGCTCATGAACGCCTGCATCTTTAAGGGTTATCTCACTATAAATTCTAGCTGGTGTTCTTGCTTCTATGCCATCTTCTTGTATCCATTCATAATCATATGTAATACCAGGCATAAATTTACGTTGAACCTCTATCATGCCCGTAATGGTAGCTGGTGCGACCAATATATTACTTCTTACAGCTATATTCATTTCAGGAAAAACATATTTCCACGTTTCTAAATTACGCTGTGTTTCTCTAAATGTTTCAGACTTATATCCTTTTACCCACGCACTTAATTTGAAGTTTAACCGGCCTTGAGCATCTAAGTCGCTCTCTACAGGTGTGTAGTCAAATATGACTTCATCGCTCGTTTCCCCATTTGGTTTAGACCATTGATAAACTATGGGTAAATCAACCCCCCCATTTAGATTTAAAACTTGCGCTTCTACTTTAATAGGAACGCCTAACTCAACGAGATGTGTTGCTTTGATTTGAGCCATAACGGTTCTTGGTCCGACAGGCCTTACGTAAAAACGTGAAAGCGCCCATGCATCATCACCCGCACCAGCAGTAGACGTATGGTATTTAAAACGCCCTAAAATTATTTCTTGCTCGCCGGTTGCTACTAATATTTGCTGTGGAGAGCCATCAATCCACGTAGCACCATTATCACGAGACCATTGAGCTATGCCGTCGTAATCAGTTAACTCTTTTACATAATCAAGCATTTTTAATTTCATATCTTGTCCATCATAAACCTGTGAAGGTCCACTGATTACAAGGCTAGCTTTATCATAACCGCTTATTTTAAGTGCTTGCGTAGTCGTTGACTCATTTGTATTTTTGTTCGTGATTTTTGCTTTAACATAGTAATCACCCGCTTCACCCATAAAAAACGGTATTGCGCTTCTGCCACTATATTCATCCATAGTCTCCCAGTTTTTATTGTCTTTAGATTTAAGCCACACCGCATCATTACCAGCAACCATATCTTCTATTGAATCATAGTCATAGCGAACTAATGTAGTAAACGGCACTTTCCCACGCACTTGATTACTCGCCAGCTCACCACTTACACCTGTGCCTAGCACAATACGCATAAATATCGGTGTAGATGTTAATTTTTTTGTGTATTCCGGGTGAGGCGATTTAACTTCCGCTACTGCATAAAAACCGCTACTTTTTCTAAATATATCCTCAATACTTAAATTGAAAATAACCTGTCCATTTGCTGAATTGGTTTTTACATCTGATATACGTTGTTCTTTCCCTTTATTGTCTTTATATGCGAGGTAAACATCCCATTCACCCATCGATAAAACTTCATAGTCACTTTGCTTTTCTTGCCAGTTCCATGCACCAATATGAGCCGTTACTTTTACATCATCGGTACTTAAAATTACGTCGTTACTTTCCATCGTTAAATTTAAAGCCACTCTGCGTGAAGGTAAAACAATCACTTCACCGTATGTTCCCGCGTTGTGTTGAGGGGATAAGTTGTATGCAGCCTCAACTTTAAATGGGTATCTATCAAATACGTTACGCTTGTTAGCATCATCATCACGTATTACACCTAATAATTCATAAATGGGCTTATGACTACGTTGAGCCATAAATTCACTATTAGAATATTCACCTCGCGTAACGTTTATATTTATTTCGCCGGATACATTTTCCAACGTATATCTAGCTAGAACTGGATTTTCAGGTATGACCCCGTAAACGCTATCGTCTAGCTTGATTATTGGTGACATTTCAAAGGTCATTGTCTCTGCAGGTTTTATATCGTAAGAAAAGGTTTCATGACTTACTCTAACTTCTTGACCATCTGGATTAACGACATAGGCGCTGTATTCTATTTCGTTATCAGATAGTTTATTAATAGAGCCAGTTACTTTAAGAGCCCAACCTTGCCAAATTGTGCTCATCCCATCAGGAAGTGAATCAATTTTAACGTAGCATCCTTTACGGGCTTCTCGTGAGATCTCTCTTGCCAGCTCCTGTGAAGCGACATAGTTACAAAGGTATCTGCTTTGAGATACATACGCAGTACCACGCTGAACATATTGGTATAACTCTGTTGTAGCTGTACTAGATTTGATGTTGAAAAAAGATGGTGCATAGGTCAACTCTTGGTTAAATACACCTATATTTCCTGCTGTATCCTTAGCTTTAATGATAAGGGGATATAATTTACCGGGAGTTAATGTGTCTAAGTCACCAGTAAAAAATTTAACATAAGTTCGTGGATCAGCAGGGTCATCGACTAAGGTTAGGTTTTCGCCGCCAAACGTTGCTTCAATTATCGTATTTTTACTATCCCAGCCCGGATTTGTAACAGCCCCAAAGTCTGTAGCAAAGTAAACACCGTCTATCATTCTCGCTTTATCACGTAGATGACTTAACTGAATTTCTGGTGCTGTTCTTTGCATTACAAAGGTGTCGTGCTTATAATCTTGGCCATTTGTAAATTCGTCACGCAAATCAGCATCAAAGGTAAACGCACCATCTGGTAGAGATTTAAAACTATAGCGGTAAACAATATAATTACCATAGACTTGAATATCGTCTGCTAAAATTTTATTTTCATCATTTAAGTTAATTTTATCGTGAATAAAGAAAAAATGATTTCTATCAATAAACACTGACTGTTCAAACGTTATATCTTCATTAGAAGCAATGTATAAGCTTGAATTAGCTAATTTCCATGTTTCTTCATCTTTTAAATCGGTGAATGGACTGAATAATATTAGTGCAACTTCATCTTCATTTAGTTTTATTTCAGTCCCATCAACATCTTCAACTAGCACTGTGCCGTCCCTTTTGTTGTTTATCGCCACCTTCACTAGTTTAGGTGGCGTGTAATCCCAATCTAGCTTATGGACGAAACTACCTTCATTTAATGACGTAAAATATGGAATTATTGAATCAATTAGCGTATTTAATGGGATCATTCCAGTAATGATAGTTTCTTGTTCACCTAAAGGTCCAATATCGAGTGCGATACGACATTCATTAATACCAATTGGTACATTACAAGTAAGTCCATTTAGTTTTATTACTTGAACAAAGTCTCTAGGTTCTACTTCGAATTGGATGCTCTTAACTTTTGCGTTGCTATCTCTAAGTAAATGCGCAATACCTTTAGTCTGCCTACCGTTGCTATAGCTTAAAGTGGTTTCGAGTAATTTAGGGCTCTCTGGAATGACCACGTTGCTTACTACCGACCCCGAAGACAATACTAAGCTTTGATCACCATCATGGAAAATTGATAGTCTCCATGAGGTTGTATTAGCGCCTACAACGTCAGCATACCCTTTTGCTGTAACACTACTTCCGACTTTTGCTATGCCAATCGGTAGTTTTATCCATTCAAGGTAACACTTAGTTTCACCATTGCTCGCCGTTTTATCAAAGGCATAATCCATGGCTATACCTTTATCTCCAGTAATCGAACAGCCTGTAAAGTTATCGAATGTGGCCGTAAACTCAGTAAGTTCGATTTTATGTAAGACTCTTGACGTATCAATATTTAGTGATGACTTAATCGTTCCATCTGGGGTTTTCGGGTGTATTTCATAAGTGTATTCGCCCAAAGTGTAATTATTTGAGCCTGAATAAGTGCTAATTCGTACTTTTAGGTTTTCATACGATAGGGAGTCCATATATCCACTAAACGAAACTTTACCGCTTTTCGTTACTTCTTTTTTATTTACGGCACTTATAACATGTGTCACTAAACACACAGCTGAATTGTAAGGATCGCTTTTTTTCGCTGCTTCAACATCATGTGTTAATGATTTACAAAACTGACTTACTTCAGACAAAGAAACATCCGAGGTCATCTCTTCGATTACCGCAAATGGTTCAGTCATTACCTCTCGTTTAGTCTCTAGGTTTTTAAATTCGTAGGCAAATACTAAAACGGGGGCATTAGGTGCTGTTGTGCCTATAAGTAGGCTACCCTTTGCATTATTTGAAACATCAGCAGGATAAAAATCAAGATTATATTTTCCACCAGCGTTCGAAAAGTTGTAGCTGTTAGTAATATTTTTAGTGTCACCCGGATTTAAAGTAACACCTTGTATAACTACACTGCCTAAAGCATCACTCCTTAATGTAGCAAAAATAGGATAAGAACCACTAAGTACATTACCATCTTTAACCGTTAACTCTTTTGATTGAATAGGTTTACCACCTGAAGGGCGTAACAGGTTTTGACTAATACTTGGTAAAACAATTGACGAACTACCTTCAATGAGCGATACACGTGGAGGGTCATAATAAAAGCTTTCTTCTACAGTGGTTATATTTTCTTGGACATCAGTAACACTTACTCTAAGTTTATAATTACCTGCTGTATTTTCTGAGGGAAACAGAACTGGATATAGAAGACCATACTTATCTGAGCCCAATGAAGAGCTTGCAAGATATACGTTTTCATTTGCAGGCCCACCTACAAGTTGTATATCACTAAATTTTATATCTGATTGATTATCGTATGCAGTGATTACAACATTATCAAGGCTTGGAATAGTGGAACTATTATTACTAAAGTTGATTTCAACTATTGGTGCTGATTTATCTGAACTAAAAGTTACAGCTAATTCTTTTGATATAGGTCCATGATTTTCTTTTGCGGCAACAACTATATCGTGCGAGCCTTCAGGTAGGTTTTTCAATTCCCACTGGTAAACATAATAGCCCCCATTCGAACTTATTCTTTTTATAGGTACGTCAAATACAGAACCCGCCTTGTCTTCAATCCATACATTACTTAACGTAAGCCTACCAAAATAGCTGCCTTGCCCTTGTTGGTAAATTTCAGCAGTTAGTTTTGTCGAACTTTCATCGTAAGTTGTACTAATTTCTGGGTAGTACGCATCATTCCATTCTACTTCTGCCCACCTTCTTTGCGCGTAAAGTGTTTTTTCAGCGTTATATATATTAATCTCATTATGAATATATCCAGTAGTCCCTTTTTTTAATTCTAATGGAGCTGAAAATGTAATAATACAAGATGATCCACCTGTAGGAACTATACATTTGAACCCTTTAAACTCAACAGTTTGTTCAAACGTTCTGGGGGATACATTTACCTTCAATTTAGGAATCGAAATAGGAAGGCGATCGTTATAAATATAATATTTCCTCCAAGTATCCCAGCCAATATCAGAATAATAGAATTGTGCATCAGCGCCGAATTCTGGAGTTTCAGGAACGCCTGGTTCCAATACCAAATCATACTGTATGCTCCCTCCAGCCCATGACCCGAAATTTACCCATTTAACGTCATTTTGATTAAAGGAATTTATAGGAGATGTGAAAGTAATATATGCATATTTTTCGTCGGAATATATAAGACCGGCGCCACCAAAACGGCTTGAAATTTTTAGACCAGCTTCATTAAAAGAATACCAATTATTCCTATCAAGTCGGTAAATTATCTTGATTGGATTCGTCTTAACACCCATACCTGCAACATAAGGTACATAACCTGTAGTACCCGGTACGATGCTTGTCTTAGAATCAGGATCGTAAACTGCATACGGTTCTGATGGAGCGCCGGCATAGTTATCATAATAAACTGGCTGAGAAACTGTATTAATATTTCCCGCTAAATCATATATATCGACTTTGACATTAAACAGCTCATCCAAATTAGATACAGGAAAAAGATCATGGTAATTATATTGAATAGTTTTAGTGGTTATATTATATCCGAGTGTTGCTGACTTATATTCACTTCCATCTTGTCTAAGGGTTCGAATAGTTATTTTTTGAACACCAATATCATCTTCAATGTCATCTAAAAACACATAATGGTCTGAGCTACCAGCAATACCCATCTTCCAAACATCCGATGTGGTGTCATTTGAATAGCCATGTGAATTAGATCTCAATTTAGGACTACTGGTTGGAGCTAGCGTGTCTATGATAATTTCTTTACTAAAAGTTTCTACTATTTGGTTATCTTTAGTTAGAATCTCTTGAACAACGCTATAACGACCATCCGAAGGAGCTGCAAGTATAACGGTATCACCGTAGTAACTTTTTTCACCAACATTAAATCTATCTGATGCACTTATAATTCCAGTTTCTTTCCATGAAACAGTAGACCCAGCACTGTTAACAATCTTAATTTTTATTTTTCGATCTAAGCCTGCTGAAGAATATACCGCAAGTGTATTCTTAACACTAAGATACTCAGTGGAGCCTGGTGAACCCATTATTGTGTCTGAACCGGTCTGCGAATGCTTAAATGAATATTGAACAATATCTGCATTAGCCGATGTTGCGGATATTAATGCACAGATGCCAAATAGAAACCTACATATTAACTTACTTTCTGATTTCATGATTTTTCCTAAAATCCCCAAATTTACATCATGATATTAAAATTAAACCAACTACCGAAATATTAGAGCACCCCAAAAGGGCACCTCTAAGTTTTGAGTTTTATTCAGTAACAGAGTAAAAAGTAGATCTAGGCGAATTTAGTCAGTAGCGTGCTTTTACAAATTTGATATAAATACATACAAGATAACTAATGTATTTAGGAGTGACCAATGCAAGCAGACCCTTTTCAAAATTCACCAAGGCAGAACTCATTTAACAATGGCTCTAATAGACAGCAAAGTTCTTATAATAACGGGAAAGCGCCTGCCTCTGGCCATGCAACTGAGCAACCTAACAATCCACTACATAGAGCAAGGCCACATTCGCAAGTAAATGGTTATGCTCACAACGACATACAAGCTCAGCAAGGGACAGGTAATGGGCTAACGAATAATCAGCAATATCAAGAACAAGATCCTCAAAATAACAGTGAAAACGAAAGAGATTACACAATGTTCCCCGTTTACTCTAAACGTGCGGCATTGCAATTTAAGTTAAGTGAAACTAGAAAAAGCCAAGGTAGAAATTTTAGCTTTGACACGATTATGATTGAAGGGGCTGTTCGCATTAACCCAAATGACCATAGTGACAAGCGTTACGACTGGAGTAAAAAGCTTAGTGTCCAAATCATGCTTACAGAACTACCTGTTGTTATCGCTGTTTTCCTTGGTATCACGACTAGTTGCCAGTTTATGAACCACGGTCAAAATAAAGACAAAGGGTTTAATTTCGAGCGCCAAGAAGATGGTTTATTTGCTAGCGTATTCCATAAAGGAGGCTCAATGGCTGTCAAAATGGATTGGCCTACAACCTTAAATATTGGGCATTTTATGCTGGCTCAATATACTTCAAATTTCGCTGGCTTAGGGTCGGATATAATTTTGAGAAATATAAATCGTATGTGTCAGGATATGATTGCTTGTAGTAAATTTCCTGTTAAAGCACAACAAAGACAACAATAATTTTAGTGCCGCAAAATGAATAACTATTGCGGCTTAATTCTCCTGTAAAAGGCAGATTTTAGTTTGATTCAATTCAATCATGTATGTTCTCCAAAATCACTTATATCAATTTTAAAAAACGGACAGTTCAATCTTCATCAAGATTCTATATATGGTGGGGTTGGCATTTATGGTTTCATTGAAGGCTATCCTGTATGCCCAAACCAAAGGATAATCGGGCGGGGGCAGAGTTAGTAATAGAATGGGAAGGTGATTTCATAGACCTAGGAACAAAACCACTGCCGATTAGTTTAAATCCTAATTCAATTTACAGGCAGGGTGCTTCTCGTTCAATTATCCCTGCACTACCAAGCTTAACCAGTATTAAAGTAATTGATTTTACAATCCATGATTTCGCTCTACGAAAAATTGGAATGCGCGACCGAGTAAGGTTGCATAGGTTAAAATCAAAACTATCTAAAAATCCTATTCTTGTGAACGTTGCTGCATAAACGCTATTTCGTATTCCTCTAACGACTCTCAACTACTGGCATTAACTTTACAATTAATGCCAACTCAAGCTTTCAAGCTAATTCATGAATTTTAACAGGGCTGGTGGATTGGAGTATTTTTTCTCCCTTAGCTTCAAAATATTCAATTGCAGAAGCTAATCTTCCTAAGTCTATACTTATATTTTTAATTAATGAGTCTGTAGAGCCATGTTGTTTTTTACCGCCACTCAATAACTCTCCAGCTCCACGTATTTCGAGATCTTTTTCAGAGATATAAAAACCATCACTGCTCTGCGTTAATACATTCAATCTAAATTCAGTGGATTCAGAGGGCTTATTAGGTAAAAATAAGTCAAACTTCCCCCAATTACTTCCGCTTTGCGGTTGTGTGCGCGCTAATCGACCCCGTATTTGATGTAGAGTAGTAAGGCCAAAGCGTTCTGCACCATAAACTATACAGTGGCGCAAATCAGGTATGGTTAACCCTACTTGTATTTTTGACGTTGAAACCATTATTGGTATATGTGTCTTAAACTCATTAAGTACAATTTCGCATTCCTCATCATCAAGCGCCGAGTGATATACACGCACTAAGCCGGGAAAGTGTGAATTGAGACTGCTCGCTAACGACTCAGCATCAATCATTTTATTGCTACTCCCTTCGCTATCTCGCTTTGGGCAAACAATTAAGACTTTACACCCATAAGATAAAGTTTCATGGATTGAGCGCATAAGGTCAGAGCCTTGCTCTTTATGTACTATTCGTGTGTATATTTCTTTCGGTAAATGCTGCTGCTTGAGATAAAAAACATTGTCACTGCTGTATTTTGTAAGCGCCAGTGTTCTTGGTATCGGTGTAGCTGACGCTTCAAGATAGTGTGTGGACTTTATTTGGCGTCGCTGCTCTACTGATAATTGCTGTTGCTCATCTATTATGAGGAGTTCAACATCATTAAATTCCTTGAAGAGTAGGGCTGTGGTACCAAATATCAAACGCGCTTCATTAGCGTATGAGTTATTACCTGCGCATATTAACGCGCTTTGAACTTCAGGTATCATCGCGCAAACTTCTTTTCTTAGTTGTTCACACAATGAGACATTAGGGGCGAGGAATATTACTTTGCTGTTAGTCTGTGAAAGTACAACCTGTCTAGCCAACATTGCCATTATAACCGTTTTACCTGTCCCAACATCTCCTATTAGTAGGCCATCAAGCGCAGTAGGCCCATTACACAAACGATCTATGATTTGGCTAGCAACATAGAACTGTTCACCGGTTAGTGTGAACGGTATATATTTGGTAAGTAATTTTTCATCAATTTTGGTGGTTACCTGAAGCGTGGTAGTCGGCACGCATTTTCGTTCTTTTAATATAGCCCCGGCCATTAATGCGGTACTTAGTCGCTTTAACATCTCGATTGATTTATAAAATTCATGTACTAATTTAGGATTGTGAGCTTTATATAATAGGTTATTGACTGACATCGTACCTGCAAACCCTAATTCAACTAATACGCTTTCAACAGATTTGCCAAACAAACGCTCTAACTCTAAGTATATTTGGTCTTTCCCTTTTTTAATTTCGCTTTCACCTATATTGCTCTGTAGTGATCTATTTGCGTCTGCCTTTATTAGCTTACCTTTAATTCCATCGTATACAGGTACAATTTTACCAGCCTTTTCATCATCAATAATTGAGGCTTTATTGATTTGATACTTACCATTTACAAGCTCGATTTCACCCTTGATATGCATTGGTTTATTTTCTTCTTTAACGCGGGAGTTTTCATCACCAAACAATACGAAAGAAGCAGAATCGTCAGAATCTGTTAGGAGGTAACTAGTGTATGGCACACCTCTTTGTGATGTGTGCTCGCCTTTCTTACTCACTAAGCCATAAACTATTATTTCATGGCCTATACACGTTTTGAGATTAGAAAAATTATCAATTACATAGGTGTAATCTTCTACCTTTGATGGCAAATACAAAGCAGGGCACTTGGAATAAATTTCAAATTTTGTCATGTAAATTCTCCTTCCCATTATTAAACCACAATCCAATAACCTAGCTACCGTTCTGCAAAGCTAACTGGGCTTTACTAAGCCAGTATTTACAAAGCGGGTTACTGTAAAAGCTCGAAATCTTCACGCTCGCACTCTGTTTTCTATTTGCAGCCTTTATTGCTTGATATAGGTTCATGCATAAAATTGACAGCGGTGTATCTTCGTGAAGAACTGGTTTCGAGTAACTACTTTTTTGCATTAATTCAGCAAGCTCACTCTCCAAGTTAAGAAAATCTTGAAATTGGATATTCCCTACAACTAATTGGTTGAGTAAATCTTTTGTCTTTTCCATTCGTTTGTTTGTTGATTGTTAATTAGGTTATTTTACCCTGCATATTTATAGCTTCAAAAATTTAGAGGACACCTATTTGCACTCTCTAACTTTTGCGGGCTTCATAAAGTATGGATAACATAGTGTTTTTAATGAAGAGGTCTCAATATGAATAAACGAATCTTACTTGCAGCCGTGTTATCGATATGTATAGCTGGCTGCGACTCTCTATTTTCTGATGAGAAAGAAGCACCTGGTCTAACCTTTGTAAATGTTCACGATAACGACTTTGAAAAACTCAGTGGCCACTGGGTATATAACCCGGCTAAATGTGAGGGAAAAATTAAAATTCATGGGTTATTAGAATATAAATTTTCTAAAAGCGGGCTGTCTGTAGGTGGTGCTCAAATGCCGCTCACAGGTACTTTAATATCGAGACAAATAAGCGCTGATGTTGAAGACTTATTTTCAAATATGAAAACGTGTTCCGGTAACCCAGTAATCTTGGCAAGTGAAGCAAGGCATCTGCAATTTGAAAGCAAAAGCTATAAACTTGCTTTTGTTGTAAGTGGGGAAGATGTTTGGGCTATTGAGGGTAACGGTAAGCCATACTTGCTTGAACGATTTAGCGACGTAGATTTTAAAAGCTCAGAGATTATTGAGCCAACACAAAAAGAGTTGAGCAACATATGAAAGCTTATATAGATAGCGCTTTGAACACTATAAACACTCCTTTATATAGGAATTTATGCCTTCAGATTATCAAAAATCCAACAGGCTCAACAAAAGAAGTAATTGCAATTAAGAAGATGCTACTTAATAGCTATTATTCTTCAGCCATGCGGCCTTTTGAAAATATAGAACTCACTGACGCAGATTATGGTATCAGCATTTTATTATGGTTGGCATTTTCTGATCATCCGAACAAAATAATGCAACAGGAACAGTGCTTATGGTTACAATTTGCCGAAGATGATTTAATTACTTTGACAGTAAAAATGGTTAACTCATTGAGTAAGCAATCTTCAGTCTTAGAATATACTGGTATTTGGAAGTCTTTTATAAAAGATTTAGATAAAACTACTAAGCTAGCTGCCAGTAAACAGTCAGCATAATTCAGTGCTTATTTAATTTCTAGTTTTGAGAACAGTTAGGACTAAAACTGCTGTTACTTGATATAGGGTTAATACCATAAGGTGCGGTGACACTACTTCTAGTAGGGCAGACAATTCATAAGAGATGATATTTTCCCACCTTACTGGGAACGCAAGGGAAGTTACAACGAGCAAACCGAGCGTGATACAAAGGCCCTTTAGCGCTATCTTTATATCCTGCCATGAGGGGATCATGCTTTGCATAACAACCACAGTTGTTAAGCCAATACCTAGATAACTTAGTGCATTTGTATCAGTGCTTTTCTCCTGGTTATATAGAATGAAAAGTATAGCGAAACCAAGAAGCAGGGGGGCGATGCCTACCAACATATTGGTAAGAGCGCCCAAAAGTCCTCTGTGTGGTATGAATTGAACAAACCCCATTTTATTTTTATCTTTGAAGTTTGGTAAAAATTGCGTCTTTGTGACTTTTAAAAGTAGGATTTTTGCAAAAATGTAATGTGCAGCTTCGTGCAAAGGTACGCCAAGTGTAAATATAAGCTTGAGTAACCATGAAGATGAAGTAGACCTAATTTTTAATCTTAGAATAAAATTAACCAAAACAAGAGTTACAAATAAGGTGATAGGGCTCAAATATCACCTATAGTGTTCAAAACTCTTTGTTTAAGTACGTCATCTTCACAGAATGCCAATATAAAAAATGCCCCAAAGAAATCCAAGATTTTTTCATAATCACTAATAGGCATTTCTCCACTTTCTATAAATTCAATCGCTATTGTGGCAAGCGAAAGCCTTTCATTGAAAGAGTCTGCATAAATAGAGAGGCGCCCATTTAAGTATGGATCTATATATTTACTGTCTATCCCCATGTTTTTGCTAAATATTGCTGTCAGCAAGGTTATCATCCAATCTGAATCGTATTCCAACCATGCTTCTATTTCTAATTCAGTTATTTTTTCTATATCATTTTGTGCGGCAGGTAAAGTAGCGGTATTTTCGATTTTTAAGGCATCTATTAAAATAAATGAAAACTTTTCTAAAATCTTTTCTCTAATAGTAATTCCAACATAAATGCCTTGGTTTGTAAGCTCTATTGATTTAATAGGTGTGCTCTCAAGCCATGCTTCTATCCACTGCTGGTGGGGAGCATCTTGCTTATCAAAATCGAATTGCTTTAAAGTGTCAGTATACGCGATGTAGAGACTTGAACTATGAGGTTGTTTTAGTTCTTTTAATAAATAGGTAAACTTTTTTGTAAGCATGCTCAGATAATTTCCATATTTTATTTTGGTTTTTAGGCTCAAAAATCCTTTTACAAGCACTTATAATTGTAATGCATAATTTTACGTATAGGTCGAAATTTAAATCTGTTTCCGAACAAATTATGCTCAACAAGCCATTGAATTTGTTGATAAATAAAACAATTAATTGCATGAATTATTTTTGAATTTCTATATTATAATTTAATTTTTATACCATATATGGCATATATATTATTTTATTATAACTCAACTTTTTTGGTTTCAGTAATGGATATTACCAAATAAGCTCATTTAGACGGACACTTTGTGCGATATGGGTAAGTTTATTGGTAATAGAATATCTGTAATTGGATGAACTTGAGGCTGGCAATATAATAGTAAAACAATAAAGTTGATTAAAAACAACGCCTTATGTCCAATACTAGGCAGTATCGGACATAAACCCTTGATTTTCAAGAGTTTTTAACCCCTTGCAGTCTTTATGGCCTCGTGACGTAAGGTTAATATAGAACGCAAAATATCAACGTCGTTTAAAACATCTAATATGTCGCGATTTGAACTTTCTTTAATTTGCTCTTTAAGCCAATAGCTTGCTGCAGGATCACTTATAATTTGATTCTCAATAAATTCTACATCTTCTAAATTAGTTGTTATGTTCATCATTACCATAGTCCTTATTTACCAAATATTTAGTTAATTCATGAAGCTCTTTAAAAAAATCACTCTTATCCAAACCATCAAATTTAACAACATGACGACCGTTTATAATGATGCGTGGAACTGTACTCAGCATACCTCTCGATGACATCAACCTTTGATTTCCAAGAGTGAATTTAGCCACTTCGTTTGTTTTCGGGTTGTTATATAGCGCCCAAATATCTGCTTCATACTTTTCATCCACAACCTTGATTAACTTCTCCACTAACGATGGTGTAATTGTCACTTTCTCTTTGTGTATGGCCACAAATATCAAATCGACTAAAGAATTACCAATCTCTGGATAAAGCTCATCACTAACTGCCATGACTTTAGATAAAGCTAAAAAACCATCAGGACTGGTTTTTGATATAATATCGACACTCACCCTTCTCTTAATCACACCCTTTGGCACAGAACGGTAAATCTCATCTTGAAACGTGTTCAAATTTTCACAAGCCGGGCAAAAGAAACTCAGATATTCAATAAATGTAGGCTTACCTGTTAATTTTGATGATGCATATGTATCGTAGTGCAGCCCTTCTTTGAAATCTGTCGCATTGGCTGGG
>NZ_AUTR01000029.1:0-6482 GCF_000497875.1 Pseudoalteromonas sp. S8-8 | reverse complement strand
CCCCTGCCGTTATGATCACTTTAAACATCATTTCTCCTCGTTATAGTTTATGTCTATGAAATCAATTATCCGTGTTCAGTTAGCTAATCTCAAAAGATAGAGATACCCAAAATCCCCTTTCTAAATAATTTTATTCCAAGTGGTAGCCTAAAAATCGAATATTGATATTGTTCATATAAATTAAGGGGGAATTTATGCATAAAATATTTTTCGATGGGGCATGTAATCCTAATCCTGGTCCAACCGGATGTGGTGCAGTTATATTTGATGGGCAAAACAATGTGGTCGCCGAGGTTTCAATATTTAATGGGCACGGTACTAACAACCAAGCGGAATACAGTGCGCTTATATATGCTTTAGAGAAAGCAATTGAGCTTGGCATTCGTAAAGCCACAGTCTATGGCGATTCAAAGTTAGTGATTAATCAGCTAAATGGAGTATGGAATTGTAATGACACTGCCCTACGCGTCCTAAATAAGCGGGCTATGAAGCTATGTTATGAGTTAGAGTTTATTGAATTATGTTGGATCAAGAGAATTAACAATAGTCATGCCGACAAGCTTAGTCAGGATGCATTAGAGGGAACTGGCCTTGCAGATAATCAAGTTAATACTAAAAGAGAGCAGCTTGATAGTGTTATTGATAGCAACAAAGGCAATAATAACCCGTCCAACGTCGTAGATATAAATGAACAGCGATTAAATGAAATAACTGCGGTTCATTACTACAAGGGAGTTGGATTTAGCGTTATACAACACTCTAAATTATATGCTATCAATTTAAATCCCCTTTCGTGTTCATGCGCGAATTTAAAATGTGAACATATAAATGCCGCTATTGCATATTCCCAAACGCAACAAATTCATAAAAGTGTATAAACCCATTCGGTAGCGTGAATTTTCGTTCTTTGTATTGTGTTCTTATTGAAACAAATCAAAGGCACAAAAAATGGGTATAGCTAAACTTATTGAAGAAGTAAGAGAATTTGGTGATTTTGAATTTTATCCAACATTAGATTCAGATATTGCATTAATAAAAAAACACATCGACTTGTTAGGCTACGACAAGCCCTATTCTGTGCTAGATATTGGTGTTGGTGATGGTCGTGTGCTTAATGCAATCGCACATGAATACGGTGAAAAGTATGCAATTGAAAAATCATTGCCTCTAATTCGAGCTTTACCCGCTGATATTATGATTGTTGGCACTGATTTCATGGCTCAGACGCTTATAGATATTGAAACATCTGTTATATTTTGCAACCCACCATTTACCCAGTATTCTGAGTTTGCCTCAAAAATTATTGCGGAATCTCTAGCACCGGACGTATATTTAATTTTGCCTACGCGCTGGAGTAATAACCAAGCTATAAAAGACGCATTAGCTCGCCGTAAAGCAACTTTCACTGTAATAGGCAACTCTGACTATCGTTCTGCAGATCGGCCAGCACGATGCACCGTAGACGTTATCCATATAAGCTTATCTAAATCTGCTTCGAGAAGATGGGATAGAGCCACCGTTGATGTAGACCCTTTTGCAGCGTGGTTTTCTGATAACTTCGATATAGATGCACAAGGTAGTGCTGCAAGAAAAGCAGACTCGCTCCATCAGAAAGTGCAACCTGATAAATTTGAAATAATAGCTGGTGGCGACCTAATAAGCACATTGGTAAGCCACTATGATGCCAGTTTAGAAAAGCTTATTAACACTTATAAAGGCTTAGAACATGTAGATGGAAGCATTTTAGATGAGCTTAACGTTTCGATCGATTCTATTTATGCTGCTATTAAACTTCGTATTAAATCTTTAAAAAACAAATACTGGAAAGAGCTATTTAATCGCTTTACTCCAATAACTGATAAGTTATGTACAAGCACTCGAGAAGAGATGCAAACCTTGTTGATGAAGAATGTTAACGTTGACTTCACGAAAGAAAATGCTTATGCCATAGCTGAATGGGCAGTAAAAAACGTGAATAAATACATAGACTCACAATTAATATCTGTTTATGAGAGTTTAATTGGCGAGTCTAACATTACTTTGTATAAATCAAATCAACGAACATTTGGGCGCTCTGAATGGCTTTATAATAGAAAACCATCCGGGTTAGATAGATTTGCATTGGACTATCGAATAATTACAAGTAATTATGGCAATTTTGGCGGCTATTCATTTGATAGAATAAATGGGCTTTCAAAAAGTTCTGCAAACAAAATAGATGATCTAATTACTATTGCACACAACTTGGGCTTTGATACGCTAGGACAAGAGCGAGCAAGTACCGTTGAAGAGTGGGAACCAGGTAAGCTTAGAACATTCCATTACTTCGATCACACTGCTCAAAAGAAAGTTGTATTATTCACTGCTCGGGCATATCAAAACGGTAATATACACCGCAAAATTAATCAGGGCTTTATAGCGCGCCTTAATGTCGAATTTGGTAGGTTACGAGGATGGATAAATACCCCAGAACAAGCGGCCGAAGAAATAGATGGTGTTGATATTGATTGTGCAAAGCAGGCTTTTCACAGTAATCTAAAAATAAACGTGGGTACTCAGTTTTTAAAATTAAACTAACGTAATTGAGATTGAAGGTGCTTAACTAAATAAGTCTTAACTTAATCTGTCAGATTTAATTAACGGAACTTAATCAAATCTGACAGTCGCATATGTGCCAATTGCGGACGGTCAGGAGAATAATGCCAAGATGAAGTCAAGATTTGCCCCCTCTGGCCTATAACGCCACCTTAAGCGCAAAATTATAGCTGGCTAAAATCGAGAGCAAAGCGAACACCGCCAGCTATAATTTGTCCGTTTCAAGGTCTTGTTATAGCGCTTTGCTTAACAAATCTAATTCGTGGTTTATTTGATTGAAATATATATCTTTGTTTGTGAAAATAGATTTCATTCCTGATAGATATGAAGATACCTGATCCGGGTTATTTAACGCTAGGTAAATAATCTCTATATCTGACATATCTGAGTTATTCACATGTCTTTCGGTTACAGTTAACGATCTGAGTAATGTTATATGTGATTTGAAATTTTCAATTTCACACGCATTGTTTAACATATCCCTCGCTGAATCAATTCCCAAAGCTATTTCATAACTAGACTCAAAATGCCTTAACGAATTTTCAAGCTCAAACACTTTATTGAGAGATTGTTCAAATAATAGTTTTTGAGCATTGATTCCATAAATTTTAGACATATTAAAATGGCCATTTACATCACTAACTTGTCTTTGTAAAAGTAGTAAATCTGTATACACGAAAGCCAACTTACTTTTGTTCTTCCATATACCAATAGCATAAAGCGCAAGGAGAAAACCTCCAATTGTAGCTAAATTAGCTAAAGATGATAAAACAACATTCAATGATAACCTTTGGAAAATTAGCGCTAAGTACACTCCTGAAAGTACCAAACCGAAAATGCAAACTGTATAAACAAACTTATCGTTAAACATATTTCTCCATGCGCTATAAAGCCGTTTTAAAAACCCTTGTTAGGTAAATTAAACATAAGAGTAAATCATTGGATTATTTAAAGTATATTGAAATAACAGCTATAAGTGTAGCAATTGCGCTCCATATAATAGCTCTCCGAGCTAACTTATTAGCTTCGCGTGAATTAGATAAAGCATCACGTGCGATTGAATTAGCATCCTCAGAAGTTAATAAGGCTTTGCGAGAAATTGATAAGCTTTCTTTCTCGCGATCTTCTCGGCTTACTTCGCGAATTTCTGATTTGGACTTCATCCACTCTAACGCAATAGAGTGTTTAACTCCTTTGGAAAATGAGCCACTCTCTAAAGATACTTTAACCGCAGGGACACCAAGTAAATCGAACTCAGAAAAACATAGCTCTTTAAAGTCTGATATTGCAACAGATTCAGCGGAAACATCTTTAGGATAAATAGCACCTCGATCTATTTTTCGCTTTCCGCTGCTACTGGATTTAAATCCAATCCAAAAATCGATAGGGATTTCATTCTCACCATTTTCAATAGTGAGAGTTACCTCATTAATATTACATACAGTTGATTCTCCGGCGTAAATTATGTTAACTGTACTCACGATTCACCTAACGTCTTAGTATTTATACGTTACGTTGTTTGTATCGTATAAATACCTTGTTGAACGAAGCATGCTCCTCACTCAACGTTTTTATTGGTATGTTTAATGCTATAGGAATTCTCTTTTTTAGGGAAGTTGTCGATTGCAGTTTTATTGGACACCCTTTTACTACTAAACGGGTTAATTACTGTTTATTAATTACATTTCTACGTTCTTTTATATCGTTTCTGCCTGCTTATTGTCTTCTGTCATCCTTTTTATTTATTTTAGGCAACACCGCATTTAAGCTGATCTTCTGTCACACCAACTTATTTAACGAATTGTTTTTAAGTGTTCGACTTACTACTCAACCACTATTCATTATTATGCCTCCCGTCGCTAGGCCGTCTATTTTTGCATCCTTTATACAGAGGCTTTTCATTATCAACTGCCCTTGCTTACATGATGGGCACGGCCAATTAACTCTCATCGCACCTGTTGTATCTGACTTTCCCTTATTTTTAGTCTCATGCTTGTCTGTTTGTGCGCTGATAATACCCCGTTTCTTTGCTCTACACGCACTGGCTAAAAACCCGTAGTGCCGTATTCGCATAAACCCACTTGGGAGCACATGCAGTAAATAGCGCCTAATAAATTCTATGCCTGTTAATGTCATTCGCTTTATTTTGCTGTCTCGGTAGTCTTTATAACTAAACGTGACATCATCTTTTGTTACTTGCTTAAGCCGTCCTTCATGCAACATGCCTTTACGTGTGTAGCGTCCAAGGTATTTCAACACCGTTTTCGCTTCGGTCAAATTCACTTTGCTGTGTACACACCATGATTTTGTCATTAACAATTCGTTTTGAGGTATCGTTAGTTTATGCGCCCTAATGGCTGCTAGCATTTTTGCTCTAAACACGGTTGCTAAGGCTTTTACTGCAAATAAATACGGCTTTTTAACACCCCGCCACTCACCTGACGATGTTAATACGCCACCTGGAATTAAACAGTGCAAATGAATATGTTGAGCAAGGCTTTGCCCCCATGTATGTAAGACCGCAGTCATTCCTAACGTGCCTTGTAGCTGTTTTTTACGCTGCGCAAACTGACTAAGGGTTTGCCATACAGCATGAAATAAACAGCTGTAAATCTCACGCGGATATTGCCTTGCTAATCCATTTAGTTCATGAGGGAGTGTAAATACCAGATGAAAATAAGGCGCATTGATGACATCCTTACTTTGTTGTTCACTCCATTGATCGCTAACATGCCCTTGGCACTGCGGACAGTGTCTATCTCTGCATGCGCAGTACACCGTTTTATTATGATCGCAGCGATCACACTGCCATTGCTGAGCGCCTAACTTTACGGTTCGACAGTCCTGTATATGCTGACACACTCGCTGTTGTTGATAGGTTAATGCATGGACTTTTTTATAGTGACTGAGGTGTTGCGCTAAGACATCCGCGACATGATGCATTGTTGCCATCTTAATCCTCCTCCCACGCAGCCATTAAATCATGGCTACTATGTGCCATCTCTGGCAACCAATGCAAATAACGCTCTGTCGTACGAATACTCGTATGTCCGAGCTGTTTTTGTAACTGATGAAGCGGCATACCAGCTTCAATTTGATGTGTAGCATAAGCATGGCGCAAGCTATGCGCGGATACATTTTTTGTAATTTCAGCACGCGTTACCGCACGTTTTAATCCACGACTAAACGTTTTTGCATCAATCGCTTTTTCTTTATCCCAGTTGGTACAAAACAGTATACTGCCAAGGGAAAAGCCTGCTATGTAAGCGTTTAACCGCCTTGCTGCACTTTTAGGTAATATGACACGACGGTCTTTATTGCCTTTTCCTGCTCTAACCCATAGGCAGTCTTGGCTAAATTCAATATCAACAACCCGTAAATTCAGTAATTCACTTATTCTGAGCCCACACCCATAGCAAATACAAAGCATGACTTTTTGCTGTGCAGATGCCATATTTAAGAACAGACGATGAACCTCATCTCGTGTTAATAATATCGGTATTGTGTGTGCCTTTTTAGGCAATACGATATCAATGCTGAATGAGCGCTGTAGTACATATTTATATAAAAAATTAACGGCATTGAGTTTTACTGCAATCGTTGCACGCGACAAGTGCTGTGTTAGATTTACATACCTAAAATACGCCTCAAGCTCTTCCTTATTAATTAAGTCAGGCGATTTATCGTAGTAATTAGCTAACTGAGCAAGTGCATTTATATAAGATTCTTCGGTACGTGGTGAGTAGCCTCTTAAACGGATCTCGTCTATGACGCGTTGTCTTAATGGGGTCATTGGTTTTCTCCGGTGAATAGGGGGAAGTCCCAATGACAAGTGTGGCAATTATGCTGGAGGTTGCTAGCTCCGCGTAGCGGCTTTGTTCAACAGC
>NZ_AUTR01000028.1:0-8968 GCF_000497875.1 Pseudoalteromonas sp. S8-8 | reverse complement strand
AGAAAGGTCGTATCGGAGATTGGGAAATAGATACCGTCATAGGTAAAGGTCATCGAGGCGCCCTTGTTACCATTGTAGAGCGGGTCACCCAATTCACTGTATCAACTCAGGTGGCAGGCAAAACAGCACAAGCCGTCACTGCGGCGACGATAGAACTATTAAGGCCATATAGGTCAGCGCTTCATAGCATCACGGCTGACAATGGAAAAGAGTTCGCTTATCACGATCAAATCACAGAGGCTTTAAGTGTTCCTGTTTATTTTGCTCACCCTTATCACTCATGGGAGCGCGGATTGAATGAAAACACGAATGGATTACTACGCCAGTATTGGCCGAAGAGCACAGATTTTACGGCGGTTACACCAGCGCAAGTAATACCTGTACTTGAGCAACTTAATAATCGTCCGCGGAAGACACTTGGATTTGAAACGCCTGCAAAATTGATGCAGGATCACTTGGCGGCTAAAGCCGCCTAAACGTTATGCACTTCAGGTTTGAATCCGCGTCGCTTTTAAAGCATTTATAAAACACTTATAAAGTACGGCTAAATAATGCAACCGCTTGTTGATACATATTAATTGCAAGGGCTGCATCGTATCGCTCACCTTCATCACGCATAAAGGCATGCTGGGCATTAACTTCTTGCCATTGGTAATTAATGCCAGTACTTACGCATTGCTGGTATATTTTAATACGGCCTTCCTTTGGCACATGCGGGTCTTGTTTACCCCATATAAAGTGAATTTCGCCTTGTATATCAGCCATGCGTTCAAATGAGTTATTACCTGATTTTGCCGGTAATGTATTGCTGTGAATATCAGTTGCGTATAAGCAAAAAGCCGCTTTAATTTCAGGGTTAAGCGCCGCTCTGTAAGCTAAATGCCCGCCAATACATACGCCCATAGCGCCCACTGTACCTGTGCAGTAATGCTGCTGCTTTATAAAGTCGATCATGGCTTGCGTGTCGCTATCATGATGCTCCAGTGGTTTTTCCCACTTATCTGCATTGCCTTTGTCTTTACCTGCATCGTCGTAAGCAAGCACAGTGCCCATAGGGTTTAACTCGTGAAATACTTCCGGTACGAACACTACAAAACCATGGCTTGCTAAAATAGCTGCGCTGCGTGCAATAGGTGCAGTTTGCTGAAAAATTTCAGAATAAAAAATAATAGCAGGGAACTGCCCTTGCGCCTGAGGGCGATAGATGGTTGTTCGCATTAAACCTGTAGGTGTTGGCAAGTCTGCGTTATGTTGTTGAATTATCATAAAAGCGCTCAGTTAAATAAAATTATATAATGATATGGTAACTGAGCGCGATAAAATAAACGACTTTTGTTGTCGAGTATTTATACCAACCTGCATAAATCTTTGATCAATTTAACGAATTAAATTTCACTATAACGTCGTTAAAAATTTTTTATTTAGAACAACTAGATAAAAAATTTTTGCCTAGTTCTAGCGTAATTTTCTTAACGTTAAATAGACCCCATATATAAGCAGATTGGTATTAAATACTTGCAGGCATTTTATTACAACTAGCGTAATAACTTACGGTAGCCGGCCAATCTGAAAATATAGCCATTACACCCACGTCTTTTGCGAGTACATCAACGACCGTCATCATATCGCCATCGTTATCTATAACATCAGCAATTGATTGATAGTAATAACCACCACCTTCATTAAGCGGACCTGAGCGCTCAAGGCTCCATGCAATAAGCTCTAAACCTGCTGCTTTTGCGTCAATTGCGTATTGTGATGGCACGATATTATTTTCGTTATCTATTGTTAGCATCATCCAAATTGGAGGGGCTAAAATTTTAACGCCGTCAGCCACAAGTTCATCCATGCCAGGTTGCCATGTTTGTGGGTTACTTGGATCAAATCCGGCTTCACTGTCGCGACCATCTAGGTATACGCTTTTATCTGCAAAGTCAGGGTTAGTGTTAATCCAGTATTTTACGTCTTCAAGGTTAAACGATTGCGGGTAAACTTTTGAGGCTGGCACATTCATTTGTATGTACTCGTCTAGCATTTTTTGCGCATATTGCTCTTGCGTCATTCCATCAAATGGCATACTTACTTGTGGCGATTTAAGTTCAGGGGTCATTTTTACCCCCATCCCATTAAACAGTGCAATGCTTTGTTTATGGGTCATCAATGTACCGTTGGTGGCATATAAATCAGTGCGCCAACTTGGTGTACCATCCATGTAATCGGCAACGGTAGTTGCATTAGTGTTTGCACCATCCATTTTACCTTCAAGGGTTAAAAATTCCGCTAAGCTTATATCGCTGGTACAACATTTTGCAGAAGCAGCAATACCGTTAGCGGGGTCTGCTGGTGTAAATGGCACACTGCATTTAGCTGCAAGCTCAGGAATGGCTAAAATATTAGTTGTGGTGTGTAAGTCGCATTGAGAATGGCGACATACTAGTTCTTTATCGTTTGTAAATGTAACATCGCATTCAACAATGCCTGCGCCCATTCTGGCTGCAGCAATATAGGCTTCTTTAGTATGCTCAGGGTATTGCATTGATGCACCGCGATGACCAATAGAAAAGTCGGTGCGGTAAAAAGGACCTTCACTGCATGACTCTAATTGTGTTTTTAAAGCGCTGTCGCTCATATCATTGACTAAATAATATGGACGAGTGCCTAGTTGAATATCTGGCGCATCACCGTTTGGTACTTCTACAATAACAGGCGTAGGTATTTCAACAATCTCAACTTCGGTGTTGGTAACAACCACTTCTTTTTCTATTATTTCTACATCGTCGTCGCAGCCAGCAAGTGTGGCTAACAATATACAGCCTGTAAGTAAGGTAATACGTTTCATTGTTTATCCTTAAAAAGTAAAATTTGTACTACCTTAATGATTATTAATGACAATTTAGCTACAAGTTTATTAATTTACTTTTTTATTAAGCATTTGATTCACTAATAATGCACCTAACATTATAGCTGCACCAATACTTAACCTAACTATGTCAGCGTCTCTGTTCCAAATAAGCACGTTAACAATAATCCCTGCTGGGATAAGTAAGTTATTCATGACTGCCAGAGCTCCAACGTTGACGAGTGTTGCGCCTTTATTCCACATAAAGTAACCAAGGCCTGATGCAACAATCCCTAAATAAATCAGTATGCTCCACTGAGTAGAAGTGGTTGGTAATTTGTTTGAATTACCAAATAATGCATAACAAATTGTGGCAATAATAAGTGCGCCTATAAAAAACCATCCAAATACGGTTTTATCATCAAGCTGATTGTTCATCATTAAGCGTTTGTAGGCTACTTGGCCTACAGCAAAACTTATGTTCGCACCTTGAACTAATAATAAGCCAATTATGAAATTGCTATTTAGGTTTTCGTAACGAATGGTAATCGCACCAATTACAGCAATAAGTGCGATTATAAAAAAGCGTGGGTTAAAATGTTTGTTCAATGCATCATTTAGCAAGGTAATGTACAAAGGAGTCATTACTGTAAATAGCAGTACTTCGGGGACGCTTAAAAATAAAAAGGAATGGTAGTAAAAGCTATACATAACACCAAGTTGTATAGCGCCAATCAGCATGAGCTTTAAGGCTAAAGGTTTAGGTGTTTGTTTAAACTTTAAAAATGGTAAAAATACGAGGGTTGCTAGTGCTATGCGAATTAACACACTAAACCATGCATCAACCTGACCTGCTAAATACACGCCAATTAAACTAAATGAAAATGCCCAAAGTAAAGTTACTGCAAATAAGTACCGCATAGCTGTCGTCTTTAAATAATTAATTGCAGCAGTTTATCTGTTATAAATTGATGTATAAACAATAAAAGCCCGCAAGCGGGCTTTTATAAAGCAATAATTAATAAACTAAGTTACTAGGGCGTGTTGATCTTTGTGGATTGAAATTTGTTCAATCTAGGGGCGATTTAATCGCGGCGCGAGGTTTGTAACCTAGCGGGCTAAGTAAAAACCGAGTAACAAAGAGTTAATCGTCCCTAGAAAGAACCCAAAGGGCAGCGCATGTTTGGCATTTATGCTGCGTTATCGCCTATTTATGGGGAATAACCACACTACATAGGCTCTGCCTTGCCTAAAGGCCAAACATACTGCTGCAAATTCAACCACGAAAGGTCAACATGCCCTAACTATTCAACTAAACCACGGCGCTTAAGTAGTGCGTCGGTAGTTGGTTTTTGACCTCTAAACTCAATGTAGCTTTGCATTAAGTCGCGGCTGTTACCTTTTGATAGGATTTCTTTACGGAACTTATCACCGTTTTTACGTGTTAAGCCGCCGTTGTTTTCCATATGTGCAAAGGCGTCTGCTGCAAACACTTCAGTCCATAGGTACGCGTAGTAACCCGCTGAATAACCACCTGCAAATGTGTGGCTAAAGAAGTTTGATTTGTAACGTGGTGGAACAGGGTAGTAAGCAATACCGTGTTTTTCTAGCGCGTCTTGCTCAAACTTTTGAACGTCAGTAATTTTCTTATCAGAACCAAATGAATGCCATTCCATATCAAGTAGTGCAGCGGCTAAGTATTCAGTAGTGCCGTAACCTTGGTTGAATTTTTGCGATTCAAGTACTTTATCAAGTAAAGCTTGTGGAATTGGCTCACCTGTTTTGTAATGTTTCGCATAGTTAGCAAGAACGGTTGGTTCAATCATCCAATCTTCATTTGCTTGCGACGGAAACTCAACAAAGTCACGTGCCGTTGCAGTACCCGCTAGGCTTGGGTATTTAACATCTGAGAATAACCCGTGTGCAGCATGACCAAATTCATGGAACATAGTAGACACTTCGTCAAATGTCATTAGCGTAGGCTCGCCTGCAGCAGGTTTTGGAATGTTCTGCGCATTGTAAATAACCGGTTTAGTGCCTTTTAATCCGCTTTCGCTAACGTATGCACTCATCCATGCGCCGCCACGTTTACCTTCACGTGCATATGGGTCTAAGTAAAATAAACCAATAGCGCTGCCATCAGCGTTAAATACTTCGTATACGGTTACATCTTCATGATAAACAGGAAGATCTTTACGTTCTTTAAACGTAATACCGTACAGTTTGTTCATTGCAAAGAATAAGCCATCGTGAATAACCGATTGCATTTCAAAGTATGGTTTAACAAGTGCTGGATCTAAGTTGTACTTTTCTGCACGTACTTTTTCAGCATAAAAAGTCCAATCCCATGGTTTAAGCTCAAAGCTTTCGCCTGAATCGTTAATCACTTTTTGAATAGCGGCTGCTTCAATCTTTGCTTTTTCAACTGCTTTTGGTGCTAAGTCATCAAGGATGCCGTAAACGTTTTCAGTTGTTTGCGCCATACGCGACGTCATTACATAAGAAGCCCAATCTTTGTAGCCTAAAAGCTCTGCTTTTTGAGCGCGTAGGTTGGTTTCTTTAATAATAATAGGGCCGTTAGTTTTTGCTGCACGGTTTGCAGAGGCTTTAAAAATTCGCTCACGCAGGTCGCGGTTTTCAAGGCTACTTAAAATTGGCTGTTGCGTTGTATTTACCAAAGTGATCATGTAGCCGTCTTTGCCCGCTTTTTTAGCTGAAGCTGCAAGGCCTGCAATTTCGCCTTCAGAAAGACCCGCTAATTCACTTTTATCTGTAACTACAATAACGTCTTCTTTAAACGATTTTAAAATGTTTTGTGAAAACGCAGTAGATAGCTGAGCTAGCTCTGAGTTAATTTCACGCATTTTAGCTTTTTCAGCGTCATTTAATTTAGCACCTGCTTTTACAAACTGCTTGTAGTAAAAATCAACTAGGCGTTTATCTTCTGCGTTTAATTTATCTTGATTGTCGTAAATTGTTTGTACGCGCTTAAATAATTCACCGTTTAAGTAAATATCATCTGAGTGAGCAGATAATACAGGCGCCATTTTTTCATCAATACGCTGGTATTCAGCATCTGAAATTAAACCAGATAAGTTATAAAAAGCAGCCGATACGCGATTTAATAGCTCCCCTGACAATTCCATTTTAACTAATGTGTTTTCAAATGTTGCTGGAGCAGGGTTATTAGCAATGGCTTGTACTTGTGCCGTGTGCTGTGCGATACCTGCATCGAATGCAGCTTCGTAGTCTTTTGTACCAAATTTATCAAATTCTGGTGCCATATATTGCAATGGGCTTGGCTTAAATAAAACATTGTTTGCGTTCATGTCTTGCACTTGTGCTGCGCCTTCTTTTGCCATGTTTTGTGTATCGTTAGATGAACAGGCCGATAATATTAAGGCACTAGCAATAGTAGTGGCGATCAGGGTTTTACGCATAATAACTCCATAGAAAGATTAGCCGGAATAGGCTTTGCGAGTCGAAAAACCTAGTTAACTTATCAAATTTTGGCGTTTATACAATAAAGTTTATCGGTATTAAGGGGGATTTGAACGCAAATTAGCTAATATTTAGCTTTAAGGGAGGTAAAAGTAGCTCTAAAAGTAAACACCTGAGCTACTTAATAAGTCGTTGAGTCATAATTGCTTAGTTATATCCAAGTACAAATTTTCTCTCAGAGCCAAAGTTGCTAGGTTGTTGTTGGCCAAACTCTTTGTTGATAGATGCCAGTGTTTGCTCTTGTTCTGCAAGAAGGCACAAAATTTTATTTCGGTAATCTAGGCTGCTTTCAAATAAATGTAAGTCTACCTGCGGCTGCAAAGTAGCGAGTCTTTGATTTAAAGTAAGTTGTGTCATATGTGATCTCCAGTGCTTGTACACTATTTATATAGCACTCGGTGCAATAAAGAGTTAATAAATTGTTCATAAAAAGTATATTGAACTTATTAACTTGGCGTTTTAGTTATATTATGACTGCTAAACTTACCCAACACTGAACCGCTTTCACTTTATAGCGATTTAAATTTAAAGCGCTCCTTTGCTTGTTTTGGAAAATAAATGACCTTAGAACACATAAACCAAATTCTTGCCTTTGTTGTATTTAGTTACAGCGATGTACACATTACCGTAGCAAAAATTATTAAAGTGCCTTTAATACTTTTCGCTATTTGGTTTATTGTGACGCGTATTGGCAAGCTAATAACAAAAACATTATTGGCAAAAAAGTTAAGCCAAGATGCCGTGCATTTATTTACACGTATCTACTTTATTTTAAGTATCGCTATTTTAATTTTTACATCTTTAGAAGTATTAAGCATACCGCTTACTGCGTTTGCTTTTGTTTCAGGTGCAATAGCCATTGGTGTAGGCTTTGGTGCTCAAAATATTATCAATAACTTTATTAGTGGCTGGATACTAATGTGGGAACGCCCAATACGTATTGGTGACTTTTTAGAGGTAGGCAATGCAAAAGGCGTGGTTGAAACAATTAATACTCGCTCAACGCGTATTCGCCGAAATGACGGCGTACATATGCTTATTCCTAATTCTCAATTGCTCGAAAATACAGTAACAAACTGGACGCTAATAGATGGCAATGCACGCTCATCGGTCAGTGTAGGCGTTGCGTATGGATCAGACGTGATACTGGTTAAAAAGCTTATTCAGCAAGTGCTTGATGATCATGAAGCAATATTGGCTAATCCAAAGTCATCGGTGTTATTTGATGACTTTGCAGATAGCTCGCTCGTATTTAACGCTATTTTTTGGGTGTGCGCCGAGTCAGAAACCATGCTTAGAAAAGTACGCAGTGATATTCGTTTTAGTATTTACGCTGTATTTGAAAAGCATGATGTAGTGATTGCTTTTCCGCAGCGTGATATTCATATCGACGGTGAAATTGCATTTAAGCGCTCATAGTTCAAATATAGTAAATATTAAAAGTCGCTCTTGGGCTAACACCGATCAGTTAAGGTATTTTTGATCGGTTGACTGATCTTTTGGTTGCTTCACAATACCCTTATCATCTTTTGATTATGAGGGTATTTTTATGCTTAGTCATTGGTTACTTGATACGGATATATTCGCCACTCCTGACTCTTTATCTACATTTCAGAAACATATCCCTCTTGAGTGGATTTCTAATGTGCTCGAGCAGACCGATAAAGCAAGTATTCGCAAACGTAAGTTACCTGCTGAGCTTGTCGTCTGGCTTATCATTGCAATGGGTCTTTTTCGCGACCGCTCTATTAGTGACGTTGTTGAGAAGTTAGATTTAACACTCACTGATACCCTGGGCGATACGGTTGCTCCAAGTGCTATTCCTCAAGCGAGACAGCGCCTGAGTAGCGACCCCCTCCAAGCCTTATTTCACCTATGTGCAGCCCGTTGGACACAAGAAGAAGATGCTGATGATACGTGGTATGGACTCCGGTTATTTTCTGTTGATGGAACGCAATTTCGTGCACCTGATACACCTGCTCTTGCTGAGCACTTTCACTATATTAAGCACAGTAAAAACCGTCATACAGAATATCCTATTGTACGCCTATGCGCCTTAAGCTCCTTGCGTAGCCGGTTGATACACCACGTTGCCTTCGGGCCCAGTTATCAAGGTGAGGTGAACTACGCAAAGCAGTTATTTGGTCATGTAAGTGATAACAGTCTAACTATTTTTGACCGATGTTATCTCAGCGCTGAGCTACTGATTAATTGGCGTAAGCAACACCCACAGTCGCACTGGATGGTCCCGATTAAAAGCAACACGCAATACACCGTCATTGAATCTTACTCTGAGCATGACTTCAAAGTAGAGATGAGTGTATCTGCGCATGCCAGAAAACAAGACCCTTCGCTTCCTGAGTGCTGGCAGGCCAGACTGGTTCTTTATCCTGAGCCAATGGGGCCTGGAAAAATAAAAGGTCTGCTGTGCTCTTTGGATGATAAACAGGCTTTTGGTGCACAGGCCATTCTTGATGTCTATTTCGAGCGCTGGGAAATTGAAAATAGCTATGGAGAAATAAAACACCAGATGCTTGAGGATAGTATTCTTTTGCGTAGTCAGACTGTGGATGGAGTCAATCAAGAGCTATGGGGTATATTGCTAGCCTACAATTTAATTCGAGTAGA
>NZ_AUTR01000027.1:0-119791 GCF_000497875.1 Pseudoalteromonas sp. S8-8 | reverse complement strand
ATGTCATAGGTAAGATCTTAAGAAATTGAGTTGAAGCTCAATTCATGATCAAATGGTTGTTACCACACAAACCACAGAATCAAGAAAAGAGCTTCAAATGAATGCTAACATTTTTATTAATAAGTTAAAAAGTATCCTAAGTGAAAAAAAACTGAACCGACTTGGTAAACAAGTAGCATTTACTAAAAGAGAAAGAAATATTACCGCATTTCATATGGTTGTTAGTCTTGTTGCTGCGCTTGGGGATAAAAAAACGATCTATTTATCCGAAATATTAAGAGTTTATAATCAGCTAACAGGGCAGTCTATTAAGTATAAGCCTTTTCATAACCAGTTAGTTAAACCTGAACTAGCTGAACTAATGCGAGAGGTAACAAATAGAGTTTTTAATTGTTGGATAAATGATGCGCTTAAGTACACGAAAAAAGATTTGTTCAAGTTTGAGAATATTTTAATTCAGGACGGTAGCTCTATTATGCTTCATCGTTCTTTAAAAGATGTTTTTCCTGGGCGATTTTCAAATACGTGTCCAGCAGCGATTGAATTGCATGCTACTTTAAATTTAACGCAAGGTTGCTTTGAAAAAGCAGGTATAACACCAGACAGTTATTCTGAACGTGAAGAACTTCCAACATTTAAAGAGTTGAAAGGACAGTTGTTACTTGCTGATAGAGGGTATTATTCAGGTAGTTATATTCATGAATTAGATAAAGCAGGAGGATTTTACGTATTAAGAGCTAAGGGGTTAAAAGCAGTCAGAGTACATAATGCTTTTAAGCAAAATGGACAGGAATTAACAGGAAGTCATTCCCCAAAGTTATGTGAATTGCTCCCCGAATTACCTAAAAATGATCTTATTGATATGAATGTTAGCATAAAAAACAAGCTAACAAGAGTCGTTGGGTATTGGTCAAAAAAAGAAAAACAATATACATTTTTAGTCACTAATTTATCTATTGATGAATTTACAGCGACTGAAATAGGCAAATTATATAGGTTACGCTGGCAGGTTGAATTACTTTTTAAGGAGTGTAAGTCTTATAATAATTTACGCGGCTTTCAAACATCAAACGCAACCTTACAAGAGGCGCTAATTTATGTAAGTTTAATAGTAACCACGCTTAAAAGGTTTTTAACTGGCTGTATTGAAAAGATATTCAAAACTGAAATGTCTACAATGACAGTAGCAAAAACAACGGGTGTTTGGTGGATTGGCATATTAACAGCGATTATTAGGAAGCATAGGAAAGGATTGTTAAATGCAGTTAATGGAGCATTTGACTTTCTGAGGAAAAATGCTGCTAGGGCACACCCCAAACGCGATCGAAAAACAGGAGTATTTCAGTATGGGGTAGAGCCAAATTTTTAAGGCTGTACTTAATGTTTTTCTTAAGTACCTACCTATGACATCCATGTAGGCAACAAAGAGTAAATAGCCCCTGGGCAGAACCCTTCGGGCAGCGCATGTTTGGCATTTGTGCTTCGTTATCGCCTATTTATGGGGAATAACCACACTACACAGGCTCTGCCTTGCCTAAATACCAAACATACTGCTGCAAATTTAACCTCGAAAGATAAACAGGCCCTAGCTAATAAGCGTTTCAAGTAAGCTCAAATTAATAGGTTTAAGTAAAACTCGGTCAATATTTAAATCTTTTATTTCTCTAGGGTTTGGCTCTGCGCCACTTACAATCACCAAGCGTAGCTCTGGATATCGCTCATTAATTTGCTGGCCTAAATCAATGCCACGCCCATCGGGTAAATGCATATCTAGCAATACCTTATTAAATTGCTGGTCGTGATTAAGTATTTGCAAACATTGTGCGCAGCTAGACGCAATGACCGTTTCAACACCTAAGCTTTCTAAAAGTAGCTGCGTAATTTGTGCTGCATCGTGATCGTCTTCAACAAGTAAAAAGCGCTGCTTTTTCTCGGTTAAGCCCTTACTACAATTTATATCTTTAGCTTGCGGTGCATGCTCTGGCGCTACCAAATAATCTTGCAAACATTGATATAAAGCCGCGCTATCAACAGGTTTTGGTATTACATCGTTAAAGCCAAGTGCAGCAAGCTCCTCATGTATGCCTTTCATAGTAGCGGCAGTGAGCGCGATTATTGGGCCTTTGTAACCCATTTTTCTAAGCTCTATGGTAGCTTCCTTGCCGCCCATTACAGGCATATGAATATCAATAAAAATAATGTCGTAAGGCGCTTTATACGCATCTGCAATACGCACTTTTTCAAGCGCTTGTTGGCCATGTTCGGCATAATCGACGCGCGCACCACAGGTACTGATCATATGACCGACTAGCATGCGTAAATCACGTAAATCATCAACTACTAATACTCGCCCATGCACTTTACATGGAGCCGATTTACTTTGTAGTTGCGGCGCACTGCTAAAATTAAGTACCTGTCGTTCTACTTCGCTAATATCACCTGGGTAAACCGAAATAGTAAACGTAGAGCCTTTACCAATTTCAGAATGCAAACTAATATCACCGTGCATACGTGCTAACAATTCAGCACATATTGCCAAGCCTAAGCCTGCGCCACCTACAGAGCGTGATTCTACATCGGCTATTTGTTCAAATGGCTTGAATATTAGTTCTTGTTTTTCAGGGGCAATGCCCATGCCTGAGTCTTTAATGCTAAAAAATAGCATTTCACGATCATCAACCCACTGCGTCCACGCATTAACAACAATTTCGCCTTTATCGGTAAATTTAACCGCATTGTTTATTAGATTTATTAAAATTTGGCGAACTCTTGTTGCATCCAGTCGTGCAACCAAAGGTAATGGCTGATGAGATTCAAAGCGCAGCGTAAGGCCCTTATCTAGCACCGATACGCGCATTAGCGTGTATACATCGGCAAGCATGCTATCAAGGTTAACTTCGCTTAGGGTAAGTTCCAGTTTATCGGCTGCTATTTTAGATAAGTCGAGCACATCGTTTAACAGGCTCAATAAATGTTTACCGTTTCGATAAATAACACCCAATTCATTTTCTGCTTGCTGACTAAAGTCGCTCTGCATTAATAGTTCGGTGTAACCTAAAATAGACGATAGAGGAGTACGTAATTCGTGGCTTAAATGAGCTAAAAAGCGGTCTTTTGAGCGATTTTCAGCTTCGGCCTTTAAACGCTCTACTCTCTCACCTTCAACATCTTTACGAGCAAGTGCATAGCGAATAGCGCGCGCAAAGCGGCTCGAACTCATTTCTGTTTTTATTAAATAATCTACTGCACCGGCATCAAGCGCCGCCGAGTCTAACTCGTCGTTTGACTGCCCGGTAAGCATAATAATTGGGCCGCTAAAGCCATTAGCAATGGCTTCTTTTAGTACATCTAAACCATTAGATGCACCCAAGCGGTAATCAAGCAGGCAAATGTCGTGCTCATTTTTGCTAAGCGTTGCAACTGCCTGCTCTGGGGAACTTATCCATTGAATGTTAAACGTGTGTGAATCCAATTGGTCCAGATAGTCGCAGGTGAGTATGTAATCATCTTCATCATCTTCTACAAGCAGCAACTGAGTCACTTTATCTAACATACAATCTCCATTAATCGTTAAATGTTGTCGGTAGCTCTACAAACTCTACCCAGTATTTTCCTAGCGTTTTCATCAAATCAACTAAACCATCAAACGTTACTGGTTTTGTAATATAAGATGCAGCACCTAAGTTATAGCCTTTAACCATGTCTTCTTCTTGCTTAGACGTAGTTAATATAACAACCGGGATTCCCTTTAAATTAAGGTTCCCTTTTATAGCTTCAAGCGCTTCACGGCCATCCATTCTTGGCATGTTTAAATCAAGTAATATTAATCCTGGTCGTGGCGACACTGTTTTGTCTTCAAACTTACCTTTACGTTCTAAATATTCAAGTAACTCAACGCCGTCTTCAACAAAATGAAGCTCGTTAAGTACACGGCTTTCGGCAAGGGCATCTTGTGTTAACAAACGATCATCTTCATCATCATCTGCCATTAAAATAGTAATAGGTTTTACTTTTGAATAGGGCATTTAAGCCTCTCCTTGCAATGTGAAAAGCGCAGCTTCCACAGGTAGTTTTATAATGAAGGTTGCACCTTCACCGTCTTTACTTTGGGCTGTAATTGTACCACCGTGGCGCTCCACAATACGCCTACATACAGAAAGGCCAATACCCGTGCCTTTATATTGTGAGCGACCATGTAAGCGCTGAAACGGTACAAATATTTTATCGGCATAGTCTTGTGAAAAACCAATACCGTTATCTTCTATGGTAATAACTTGAAAGCTCAAATTGGTATTATGATCCTCACTAAAAATATCTTCATCTTGATAACTAATTTTTATATGTGGACTTACATCTGGGCGTCTAAATTTAACTGCATTCGACAACAAGTTTAAAAACAGCTGCTGCATTTGGCTTTTATCAGCCTGAATAACCGGTAAGTCTTCTACATCAACTTGTGTATTAGACTCACCTATCGCAATTTCTAAATCACTTAATATATCGGTTACTACTTCGTTTAAATTTGTATCATCAAAGTCTTTGCCGCGTGTTGTAATACGCGAGAACTCTAATAGGTCATTAATTAAGTTAGACATGCGTTGCGCTGCATTTTTCATGCGGCCAATGTAATCAATCCCTTTTTCACCCAGCTCATCTTTAAACATGGTTTCGAGGCGGTCACTAAAGGCTTGAATTTTTCTAAGCGGTTCTTGTAAATCATGGCTCGCTACAAAAGCAAATTCTTCAAGCTCTCGGTTACTTCGGCTCAGTTCGTCAGAATACAATGTTAATTCTTGCGTACGCTCAGACACTTTAGTTGCTAAAGTCTCGTTTTGTTTTTCAAGCTCAAAACGATACTTAGCTGCATTTCTTAAATTAAGACGTGTCATTACAAACATACCAATAATAAGTAATAAGCTTGTGATTGCTGTAATAGCAAACGTGATTTTAGCTTCATTTTTAATTTGCGCTAACTTTGAAAAATGGCTCACTTTAAAGAGTAATTCGCGGTCTTGAATTTCATTAACATACTCTCTAATTTGCTTATAAAGCTCCCGACCTTTATGTGTATTTAACACATAGATTGCACGTCGCTCTTTGTCATCCAATGCTAGGTTTACAGTTTGCTTCAGCTCTTTAATTTTGCTATCAACTAGTACTAACAACTGAGCAATACGCTCAGCTTGGCCGTCAATCTCAGAGTGTAGTGACTTAACATGATCTGTTTGAGCTTCAATTTGTCCAATAGCATCATAATAAGGCGTTAAATAGTCAGTCTCTTCTGTTAATAAATAACCGCGCTGACCCGACTCAGCCTGCACTATTGATAAATGCAGTTGCTCAATTGCCGTTGTCAGCATATTAGTGTTGTCTAAACTCTTTTGGGTTTGCGTTATACCTTGAATCGTATTCAATGCTAAAACTGCGTTACCTACAATAATACTTAACACAACAACTATAAAAGCTGCCCAAGTAACATTCGCTTTACCTTGCTGTTTTTGCTTGCTCATTTAGCTTCCCGAATTAGAGTTTGTACAACACTTACTATTTATTGAGAGTCAGTTATTTTTTGTAAACTTTCACTACACTGTTGGCAATTGTTAATAATTTTATCAAGTGCATCTAGCGCTTTTTCTTTTGGCATATCGTTTTCAAGTACCAACTTAATAAGCTCTGCATTCATCGATATACGATTAAGCGGCGCTCTTGCATCGTGTACTAATTTATTTAGTTGCTCTGTTTGGTTATCGGATGTCATGCCCTTCCTCAAATCTATTTATATTCGCCAATACCGCCATATGCATTAAGGCGGTTATAAAGTGTTTTAGTACTAATACCTAGCATTTGTGCAGCAAGCGTTTTATTACCTTGCACCTTGTCAAGCGTTGCATGAATAAGTTCTTTTTCGACTTCTTCAATGGTTTGTCCTGCTGATACTGGCTTTTCGGCAGTTTGATTATTAACGCGCGAAAAAGGCGACTCTAAGTTATCTGGTAGAATAATATCGCTAGTTTGCGGATCGCTCATAATAAATGCACGGTGTATAGCGTGGCGAATTTCGCGCACATTACCCGGCCACTCATAACTTTGTAGCTCTTTAAGCTGCGCGGGTGTCCAACTAAATGCGGTACCGTTTTCATCATTAAGCTGATCTAAAAATGCTTTAGCTAATAAAGGAATATCTTCTTTTCTATCGCGAAGTGGCGGTATATCAATAGGAAAAACAGCCAACCTAAAGTAAATATCTTCACGAATAATATTATTTTGTGCTAAATCAGTAAGCGAACGGTTCGTAGCTGAAATAACACGACAATTGGTTGGTATTTCTCTGTTACCACCTACGCGTGTTACCTTTTTAGTTTCAAGCACTCGCAGTAAATTTGGCTGCATATCAATTGGCATCTCGGTTACTTCATCTAAAAATAAAGTACCGTTATTAGATTGCTCAAACACACCTTCTTTGCGTGCAATTGCGCCTGTAAATGCGCCTTTTTCGTGGCCAAATAATTCACTGCCAATTAACTCTTTTGAAAGCCCACCACAGTTGCTCGCAACTAATGGGCCTTCGCATTGGCTTGCGTTATGAATAGCTTGAGCCACTACTTCTTTACCTGCACCACTTTCCCCCATAAGCATCACGTTAGCATTTGTTTTAGCAACGCGTTCAATCATGTTGTAAAGCTTTTGCATTGGCTCAGATTCACCAATTAACCCACCAAAGTGGCGTACAATACCGCTCGATTTTGCTTTTTTAACTGCTTTTTTAGGGCCATTCAAAACGAGTTCTAAATCTTCACGCTGTAATGGCTTTAATAAATGCCCTACATTTGGCTCACACATTTCAGCTAAAATGCCTTTAACTGAAGGATGACCCGATATAAGTGTAATTTTTGGAGATTGCCCAATCGTTTTTAAATGATCAAGTAAATGCAGGCCGCTACCATCAGGTAACATAAAATCAAGTAGCACATGGTCAAAGGTATTATTTTCAAACCATTGATGTGCTTCTTTTAAACTGGTGGCGGTGCTTATATTGTGGCCGAGGAATTCGACTATGTGGCAAACAACGTCACTAAATTCAACGTCATCGTCTACTAAAAGTATGTCTAACATGATAAATCCCTATGCTTTTTTTCTTATTCTACGCATCCTAAATATTAATTTAAAGGCACGCCTAGAATCTAATTACTTAAATAGCTAATTAATCCAATGCTATTTATTTTACCAACCTAATATTTACGTATGCTTAAAAAAACGATCACAAATTACGAAAAATAATTAAAATCGTTTCTATTTATAGAATGGTAGCAACTGTTATCATTAAAAGCTTAAAAAAGGAGACGAAATGCAGCAATTAAAAACCTTAATTCATTCAGGTATTAATATTGACCACGGTAGTCAGTTTACGCGTTTAACAGCTCGCGCCATTGTTATTAAAAATAATAAAATACTTTTAATGTATACAAGCCGCTATGAAGATTACAGTTTACCTGGTGGTGGAGTAGATGAAGGCGAAAGTATTGAACAAGGCTTAATTCGCGAACTAAGCGAGGAAACCGGTGCACAACAAATAAGTGTAGTTAAAGCTTATGGACTCTATGAAGAGTATCGCCCTTGGTATAAAGAAGACTTTGATATTATTCATATCAAATCGTATTGCTTTGTATGTAATATTGCCGACGAGTTTGGCAAAGCACAGTTAGAGCATTATGAGCAGCAAAATGGCATGACTGCTAAATGGGTTGATATTAACAATGCAATTGCTCATAACGAGCGCACACTTGCTAACAGTGAAAAACAAGGACTCTCCATTTTACGAGAAACCTACCTACTAAAGCGCATTGCTAAAGAACTTCTATAAGTTGAATAAGCATGAGCAGTCAACCTTGTAAATTTTGCATCAATCAGAACTTTTTACTGCTTTGGATAATATATTCATAGTAGTAAAAAGTTATTAGCAGAATAAAAAACCAAAAATAGATACTACATTTCAATAGCTTGAGATTAATTAATACTGTTTTTTTGATATTGGCTTTCGTTTTGCACCCTTATAGATAATTAATTTGTAAGGAGATAGAAATGAGTAACACAGTTAAAACGATTAATCCGGCAACTGAGCAAACCATTGAAACCTACACGCTACTTTCTCAAAAAGAAGCAGAACAGGTAATCGAAAAATCTCACGAAACATATTTAAAATGGCGCTTAACGTCGTTCACTGAACGTGCGAGATATCTTAATAAGTTAGCCTCACTTTTCGAAGAGCAAAAAGAATCTATCGCAAAACTCATGACCGAAGAAATGGGTAAAGTATACGAGCAAGGCTTTCAAGAAGTTGAACTATGTGCAGGAATTTGTCGTTACACAGCCGAACAAGGCCCACAAGTACTTGCTGACGAAGAACGTGATATGGACGGCGGCCGTGCAATTATCAGCTATCAACCAACAGGTGTACTGTTAGGTATTCAACCGTGGAACTTCCCGCTTTATCAGGTAATTCGCTACAGTGCTGCCAACATAATGGCGGGTAACACAACCGTATTAAAACATGCTGGTAACGTATTTGGCATGGCTGAAAAAATTGAAGAGCTATTTAAACAAGCTGGTTTCCCAGAGTACTGTTTCAGCAACTTACTCATCGACGGTAAAACCGCCAGCTCACTCATTGCGCACAAAGCAATTAGCGGCGTAACCTTTACGGGTAGCGATGCCACAGGTAAAAAAGTAGCTGAAGAAGCGGGTAAACACGCTAAAAAGACAGTGTTAGAGCTTGGTAGTAATGACGCTTACTTAGTACTCGATGACGCAGATTTAGAGCTTGCAGTTAAAACCTGTGTAACAGGTCGCATGATCAATAACGGCGAAACGTGTGTTTCAGCTAAACGTTATGTTGTTGTTGAGTCACTTTACGATGACTTTAAAGCACAAATTAAAGAGCAGTTCGAAGCCATGAAAATGGGCGACCCAATGGCAGATGACACAGACTTAGGTCCAATGGCCCGTGAAGATTTACGCGACGGTATTCACGACCAAGTAATGGAATCAGTTAAAGCAGGTGCAAACATAGTAACGGGTGGCGAAATACCATCGCAAACGGGCTATTACTACCCACCTACTCTACTAGATAACCTATCACCTGGCATGCCGGCCTACGACGACGAATTATTTGGCCCTGTCGCTTCGCTTATTAAAGCCAAAGATAACGACGATGCTATGCGCATCGCCAACGATTCTCGCTACGGTTTAGGCGGTGGTATTTTCTCAAAAGACGAGAAAAAAGCCATTGAGCTTGCTAAAAAGTACTTCGACACCGGCATGATCAACATTAACGGCTACGGTTTAGCACAACCTAACCTACCGTTTGGTGGTGTTAAAGGCAGCGGCTACGGCCGAGAACACGGCGGTTTTGGTATGCGCGAATTTGTTAATGTTAAAAGCATTATGATCGCCAGCTAATTTAGCTGCATAAATGAAATAAGTGTTTTAAATACAGATTCTTAATATGTGTTTAAAACACAAAAATTACTAAGCCTAAAAGTGGGTAACCACTTTTAGGCTTTTTTTTATAACTTTTAGAAGATTGCTTTTAGAAAGTAGTTTTCAGGAGGCAGTACTTAGTTTTTAGTAAGAGACAGTACCGAGCTTTTAGTAGGAGATAGTACCGAATTTTGGATATATTCGTAGGTGCGATTTTACATCGCGCTTTTAAGAATTAAATATCCTTCAAAATAAAAAGTTACAAGCTAACCAATGCTACGTCATTAAATTTTAATAATTTAAACTCACTTCACAATTTAGCTTATTAAATAAAAACGTAAGCACGTTGCTTTTATCGTTATTTTAAATTGCGCTTACAAACCTGTTAAGCAATGTATTTAAAGGCATAAACATAGTCAGGACTATTACAGCAAACATCACAAATATGATCCTTAAACAGAGCTAGACCAAGTACGATTAAACCCAGAGCTAGCTATTAATATGTAGAAGCTAATACCTGAAACCTGATAGACAAAAATGAGCGATAACCGGACATTGAGGTTGAATAAATATAATAGTTAATTGATTGGTCAAACTGCTCTTTGCTCGTATATTCATGAAAATGAGCGGCGCGCGCATATTATTGCATTAAACTTTACTTTAAAGTTTTAGAAAACTTAGTGATAGTAATACCTTAGGTTATTTGTTAAAAGTAGATAAATGGGCATTAAGTCGGTAGAAATATGCGCTATGAGCGCACTATTAATTTGTTATAAGTTTGAGGGAATATGACAACAATCAGTGAAATTTTAGTTCGTACAGAACAAACGTTAGAAACGGCAAAGCATGGCTTTGACGACCTAGTTTCATCAAACAAGACTCGACGTTTTACTGGTTTAAGGAACCTTATCGTATTTGGTCGCTCGGTAACTTTTGTGCTTCAAAACTTAAGGTCCGCTGTTGATAAAGAAAGGTTCGATGAATGGTATGAACCTCATCAAGAATTAATGAAGCAAGATGTAGTGATGAAATACTTCGTTAAACTCAGAAACGACCTTGAAAAACAAGGACGCTTACCAGTCTCGACGTCAGCCCATATCCATCATTTTTCTTCCGATATGGCCTCGCAATATAAGCAGCCACCGGGTACTGTTGGATTTTTCATCGGTGATCAGCTTGGTGGTAGTGGTTTTGAGGTTGAGCTTCCAGATGGCAGCAAGGAAAAATATTACGTTGAAATACCAACCAGTGTTGTGGAGGTAACGCAACATTTTAAAGAATTACCAGTGCCAGATGACGATGAACTAAAATCAAAGACTATAGAGCAACTTTCTGAACATTTTCTCAAGTTTTTAGAGGCCCTGCTGGATAACGCCAGAAAAGAGTTTCTTGACCAAGACACTCAAACCGTAAATGGACGCCGGTTGCCACCATACATGAGAGTAGTGAAATAAAACTTATAACAAATTGTTTAAAAGGGATTCTCAAGGCGTGGCATTTTCACCATGCATTGGTTTTAGTGTTTAAGGTTGTATGCGGCGGCTTCGGTATTGCGTTGATATCTCCTTAACAGGATGTTAAGCAATATCCGCTCATGGCACTTATGAGACTGTCAGGTTTGATTAAATATTATTAGTCAAACACCTGACAGTTAAGATCTGAGCTAGTGCAAGTTAATACTTATTGACGAATAGCTAGAACTAGCAGCTATCACTTCTTCTCAAACCTCGGCACCTTTCGCTTGTCAGCCTTATTCATAGCAAGCTCTTGAATTTCTTCTTGCTTGTGCTGCGCTGATTTAGTTTCTAATGATTGCTGATTAGCGTTTTCGTAAGAAAGCTCAGTGAGTAGCGCAAAGTGATCTGAGCCATATTTAGCTAAGCGCTTAATACGTTTTACTTTAAACCCTTCGCTGTGAAATAAGTGATCGAGCGGCCAACGCATAAAAAAGTAGCCTGCATGAAAGGTATTATAAAAACCACGGCCTTTTCGAGGGTCTAAAAAGCCACTTATTTGCATAAACAAACGGGTGCTACGCGACCATGCTACGTCGTTTAAATCACCGGCAACTATGGTGGGCCGTGTAGGGTTTTTAAGTGCTTTAGCCACCATTATTAGCTCTGAGTCGCGCGGACGCGATGAGTCTTCTTCGGTCGGGCTTGGCGGTGCGGGGTGAATAAAGTGCCCTTGCATTTGTAGGCCTTCATCGTTTTCAAACAAAATATGAATTGAGGGAATATCTTCCTCTATAAGCTCACATATTTGTGCATCGAGTATTTTAAACTTGCTGTATAAGTGCATGCCATAACGATTGTCTTTAGGGCATTCTATGTAGTACGGGTAATTTTTTTTAATGACTGATAATTTATTTTCCCACCAGCTATCGCTCTCAAGCGTAATAAGTAGGTCGGGTTGATGCTCATCAACAAGGCTAATTAACTGCTCACTTTTATGGTTCGACATAAGTACATTTGCCGACATAATCCTTATACTATGATCTATATGCTTAGGTGCGCTTTGCACTTCTTTTTTAGCAAGCCACGTATACGGGTAAATCCATTTACCTTGTAAAATCATTATAAGTAATGAGGTTAAGGCTATAAATACGTAACCCATTGCGCTACTTTGCCATAATAAAAACAACGAAGTAACGGCTGCAAAACTGGCAATATAAAATACCTGTAAGCGCACAAAATCGCAGCTACGCACTAAGTAATGCTGGCTGTACGACATAGGTAATAAGGTAACCAGTAAAAAAAAGCCAATAATTATAGCCAGCGCAATGAGCATTTTAATATCCTTATAACGTTAATTTAGCGACTTAAAATTGAAAGTATTTCTCGGGTATCGTGCACCATATGAATAACTGTACGGTCTATTTCAATACTCACTGTACCATTATCTCTAGAGCGTTCAATTACTCTACCTCGTTTGTATAAATCACGATCTAAAAAGTCACCTCGGTGATAGCTTTTACTTAGCCCTGGTGGCGTCCAACCTGCGCGAATTAACTGCTTAGCCTCTTTTTTAGAAAGGTAGTCATTGTCATTATGCTTATGTGAATGATGCTTTTTATGGCCGTGTTTATGACCATGTTTATCTTTATGCGGTTTTGCGTCTGCGCTTATTGAACATAAAGCTAATGCTATTAGTGTTGTGTATGTTAGTGCTCTCATAAATAATCTCTAGCGTAATTAATAGCTAAAGGTTAACAAACACGGCTGAACATCATATGAAACAACTTACACTTATTTAACGCTGTTTATATTGTGTTTTACAATGGCTTCGCATAATAGCGGGATCGCGTAATTTTAAATGTTTTGTTTTACGACCTGCATGGCGCTTACGCCACACTTTAAAACTGCCTTTTGAAACATTGTCTCGCATAAAAACCACCAGCTGCGGATACTTTAATCCGTATAGCTGCTCTATAGCCTCGTAGGGGGTTCTATCTTCCCACGCCATTTCGATAATGCGTGACTGCTGCTCTGCGTTAAACATGGTATATCTCACAAAATTTAACTTATACGCTAGGTAAAAATACTTAGATCAATGCAATTAAGCTCAGTAACTGTATAATTGGCGTTCAAGTTATGTACTTTAAAAGATATCGAATTTATATTTATGCGCGCAATATTTCTGTTTTTAGCTTTAACTTTACCTTCGTTATTACTTGCAGCGCCAAGTAAAACCCTGCGGTGCGTAACAACCCACTACCCGCCTTTTACTATATTTGATGAGAAAAGCGATACGTTCACGGGTTTAGATATTGAATATTTAACGTTTATTGAGCGTAATTTAAATCTTAAAATTGACGTAATTCATCTGCCATGGGCGCGCGTTAAAAAAGAAATGGCGCTGGGTTACTACGACTGCTATTTCTCTTTGGCCAATACAGAGGAACGTGCAAAGTATTTAGATTTTACAAGTGTGCCCTTGCATACTACTAAGTATGGTTTATTTACTTTAAACAAAGATAAGCTACTCACAAACAATTTATCAAATGCCCCAATAGCGATGCTGCGCGGCGTTGCTTTGCCTGAGGTTATTGCTACAAAGTATAACCTTGATGAGAGTAATCTACTTCGCTCACTTTCAACTAAAGACACTTTTGAGCTACTAGAAAAAAAACGTGTTGAATACGCAATAACTAACTATCAAGCGGGTTTGTGGTACTCAAAAGAATATAAAAATATATACGCTAGGCAGTTCAATGAGTTTACGCTTCCTACTTACATTGCTTTTAAGCGTGGCGTAATTGATACAAAATTAGTTGATGAGCAAATAAAACGTTTTAAAGCACAAACTCAATAATTAACACTGCACACGTTAAGAGATAACCAATGTTTACAAAACTACCAAAGTGGGTTGAATATGGCGCGTTTACGCTCGCATTTATAGCGGGCGTAGTAAACGCTGTAGGCTTATTAGGATTTGAGCACCAGGCTATTTCGCATGTATCTGGCTCTGTTACTTTACTTGGTATTAAAGTAATAACTAACCCCAGCACTGCCTTATTGCTACTTTCAATAATTATTAGCTTTATGTTGGGTTCGGCACTGTCGGGATTTTTACTCTCTGGTGGCTCATTAAAACTTGGTCGTCATTACGACACTTTGCTTTTTATTGAAGGATTGCTACTACTTGCGAGTGCTTATTTACTCAAAAACACATTCGTTTACGGCATTGTTTTAACGTCTGCTGCGTGTGGGCTACAAAATGCGCTAGCCACTAATTACAGTGGTGCTGTTATACGTACGACACATTTAACCGGTATTTTTACTGACCTTGGTTTAATGCTAGGTAAAGCTCTTAAAGGTGAGCAATTTGATACTCGTAAAGGGGTTATGTTTTTACTCATTATTGCAGGCTTTTTACTAGGCGGTATAACCGGTTTTGTTTTATTTGAGCATTACTTAGTGCTGGCTTTGGTGTTTCCTGCTGTGGCTTGTTTTGTTTTATCAATTACGTATCGGGTTTATAGGCTACGTACGCTTTAACGCAACAAGTTTAAATGCACATAAAAACCGCATATTATAGAAGCAATGCAATATAGATTACTTTCAAGGAATGTATGAAACCTTATTTTTTGCCGCTGTTATTACCCTTTAGCCACACTGCGTTTGCCGATAATCAAAACAACGATGCAATAGAAACCATAACAACTACGGCATCACGTATTGAAGCGCTATCTACCCCACTCCCTTTATCAATAAGTACACTAACGCAAGCGCAGCTAAATAGCATAGCGCCTACCCATATTGAAGAAGCTCTGCAACGTGTAGCGGGTGCTAATATTCAACGCGGAAATGGCCAAGAGTATTTACCCGCGCTTCGCTCACAAGTGCTTTCGGGCGCAGGCGCTTGTGGTGGCATATTAACCTTAGAAGATGGCATACCACTGAGAGCCGCTGGGTTTTGTAATATAAACGAGCTATTTGAGGCGCACAGCGAAATGGCGCAGCGCATTGAAGTATTAAAAGGCCCTGGCTCTGCACTTTATGGCTCAAATGCTGTGCATGGTGTTATTAATGTAATAACGCCCGACACTACTCAAGGCGGTGGTTTAGTTGGTTTAGATTATGGCTCNGCTCGTACGGTTATACTCGCTACAAATTACGTGCAGGACAAGATTACGGCAACAGCGGTATAGGCATTAACGCAAGTGTTACCGACGATAGCGGTTACCGCGACGACGAAAGCGTAGAACAACAAAAAGTTAATATTCGCCATCGCTATTCAAATAATAATTTATTACTTACCTCAGGCCTTACTTACACAAATCTTGATCAGCAAACGGCTGGATTTATTACAGGCTTTGAAAGCTATAAAAACGAAGACCTCTCGCAAAAAAACTTTGACCCAGACGCATTTAGAAAAGCACGTGCATTTAGAGCATGGAGCAATGCAACATGGCAATTAAATAACGATGATGTGCTCTCTACTACGTTATATTTTCGCGACCAAAGCATGGACTTTTTTAAGCACTTTTTACCCGGCACACCGCTTGAAAAAAACAGTCAAACTGGTTTTGGCATACAATCGCTTTATCAATATAATTTACAACGTAATATAAAAATAAACCTAGGGCTTGACGGCGAATACACGCAAGCCGACTTTACTCAAAGCCAAAACGAGCCCACTCAAGGTTCTGCTTTTTTAGTTGCTACAGTGCCACAAGGTAAGCATTACGATTACGATGTAAACGCCACGCTTTATGCCCCTTTTGCATCGCTTGATTGGCAATTAAATAAATGGTTACTTACCGCAGGTGTGCGCTACGAGCATATGCAGTACGACTACACCAATAATATGCTAGCAGGTAGAACAAAAGACGACGGCACAGAATGCGGCTTTGGTGGTTGCCGATATAGCCGCCCAGCGAGTGCTAAAAATAGTTTTAGTAATCTATCGCCAAAGCTTGGGGTTAGTTATCAGTACAATACAAATAACACGCTTTATGCAAACTTTTCTCGCGGTTACAGAGCGCCACAAGCGGCTGAGCTATACCAATTGCAACGCGAGCAAACCACTGCAAATTTAAGCGCCGAAATAGCCAATAACGCAGAACTAGGTATTAAAGGGATTTACGAAAAACTACGTTATGGCGTGTCGGTTTACGCTATGAGTAAACACAATACGATTTACCGCGATAGCGACTTTTTTACGGTAAATAATGGCAGCTCTCGCCATCGTGGTATTGAGCTTGAGCTTGACTACCAGCTGACTAAGTCGCTTGCGCTTAACTTTGCTGGCACTCACGCAAAGCATACTTACACTAACAACCAAATACTTAACGGTTTAAATATAAACGGCAACGACATAGATACCGCGCCGCGTAATATTGCTAATCTCGATTTAACATGGCAGGCATTAAACAACGCGCAATTTGCTTTGCAGTGGCACCGCGTTGGTAACTACTACACCGACCCAGAAAACTTAAATAAATACCAAGGGCATGATGTTTTAAGCCTACGCGCACAGTGGCAAGTTACTAATAACCTTGAAGTGCTTGCCCGCATTATTAATTTAACTAATGAGGCTTATGCAGAGCGCGCCGATTACACCAGCTTTACCGGCGACAGATACTTCCCTGGCAAACCACGTAACGCCATGCTTTCGGCAACTTACACGTGGTAATGCTTACTTAAAGGCTAAACTTATTTAAGAGCTAAGCTAATTTAACTGATTTAAGTCGCTCATGTATTTCATGGGCGACTTTTTCATTACCTTTTTAAACATAGTAATAAATGCACTCACCGACTCATACCCTAATAACTCCGACACCTGCTGCACACTTTGCTTATCAGAAAGCGCTTTTAAGGCTGTAATTATATGCAATTGCGTACGCCACTTTCCAAATGTCATACCTGTTTCTTTTTTAATTAACCGCGCTAATGTGCGCTCAGTTAATGCAAACTGCTTAGCCCATTGTGGTAGTGTTTTTCGATTGTTTGGCATGTTTATTAACTGATCGCTCATAGTTTGAATTACCTCATTTTTAGATAATACAAAATCGAGTGGTTGTACTGGCATTTCAATAAGTTGATCAAATAATACCTGCGCTAAACGTGCTGTTTTACTATTTAAAGTATAGTGCTGATTATGTGCAGCCAACTCGCACATTAGCTCTTTAACCAACGGCGTAATAGCTAACGTACAGGTATTTAGCGGCATACCGTTTTTACTACTATCAATAAATAAATGACAAAGCTGCGCGTTATCAGACGCCCTATTGCTATGCACCTTTTGTGCTGGGATCCAAATTGCACTGTGCGTGGGCACCATCCACATTTTGGCTGACACTTCACAGGTTACATAACCATGCAGGGCTAAAATTAACTGCCCCTTTGGATGAGTGTGTAGTGGTATTTCGTGACTTGCATGGGCATGCTCTATTTTGGCTATTATGGGCTGCGCCATAGTTTCAAAATTTTTAATGTCGTCCCAGCCAATTGCATCAAACATAGTTTTGTCTGTTTTTAGTTATTTAATGTCATTATCTCTAAATTATAGTTTTTGCTAAGCCTTTATACTAGCGCCCATTAAGTATTAGCTTTAATGGTCTTCCCTTTTGTTAAATAACACACCTAAATCACGCTTTGCTGGCATATTACTTGTGCTTGGCATATTACTTATTGCCGCAAATTTACGCGCCACATTTACAGGTATTGCACCTGTGCTTGAACAAATTATTAATCACTTTGGGCTTAGCGCATCGCAAGCTGGGTTTTTAACAACATTGCCACTCATTGCTTTTGCGGTTGTATCGCCAATGGCCGCAACTCTTGCTAAAAAGCAAGGTTTAGAGCGCACCTTGTTTGTGGCTTTGTTATTTATACTTGCAGGGGTTGCAGCGCGGGTAATAAATACCTCAGCCATGCTTTTTGTGGGCACCGCTATTATTGGTGTGGGTATTGCCATTGCAAACGTATTATTACCAAGTTTAATTAAGCGCGACTTTCCTGCAAAGGTTGCGTTAATGACCTCAGCCTACGTGCTTACTATGGGCGTGGTATCGGGTGGGTTTTCCACTTTGGTATTTCCGCTTAGTCAGTTAAACGGATTAGGATGGCAACTTGCGCTGGGCTCATCAGCTCTTATTACTCTGGCGAGTATTATTATATGGATCTCGCAATTAAGTAAGCACACAAAACCCGCGAGTATTACTCAACACGCTGACACGTCAAAAAGTGTATGGCGTTATTTACTAGCATGGCAAATTACCCTACTGCTGGGCTTAAACTCGTTTTTAAATTATATAATTATTACGTGGTTACCTAGTATATTAATCGAAACCGGCCAAAGTGCTACGCAAGCAGGTGCTTATCATGGGGCTTTTCAAATAGCGACTGCATTACCGGGTTTAATATTAATTCCGTTACTTGCCAAATTAAAAGATCAAAGCGCGCTTAGCTTTATTTTAGCCATGTTGAGTGCACTTAGTGCATTGGGGCTACTTTACATGCCTAACTTTGCTTTTGTTTGGACCCTAATGCTAGGTTTTTGCTCTGGAGCGTGTTTTATATTAGGGCTGTCGTTTATTAGTTTACGAACCGATGATTCGCAACAAGCAGCGTCGCTTTCAGGTATGTCGCAAAGCGTAGGTTATTTGCTCGCGGCTATTGGTCCTATGCTCGCTGGTGCATTACACACAACAACAGGCAGTTGGAGTGCGCCATTATGGCTGTGTGCTATTGCCGGAGTACTGTGTGCATTATGTGGTTTAGGCAGTGGTAAAAACACCACTTTAGCTAAATCAGCTAACTAGCTGCTGTAACCACGAAAATAAACCAGACGAAGTTTTGTTGCTCGTGTGTTTTTGCTCATAGCGTTTATTAGTTGCTTCACGCTGTTCACGGCGCTCTTGCGCTAAATTAGCCTTTGCAGCAAAACGTAAACGCTGTTCTTGAGTAAGCTCATCATTAAAACTAATGGCTGTTTTTTTAAATGCTCGGCTGCTTTTAGGTGAACTACACATAATATTTCCTCTGTTATGTAACTACTCAAATAGACAGCCTTTTTGTATATAAAATTTCAAAAGCAGTATTACTTTTTAGAAGTAATACTGCTGAGTATCAACTAAACAGCACCAATACATTCAACTTCTACCAAAGAATCAAGGGCTAACGCCTTAACTGCAAAGGCACTCCGTGCAGGATACGGCGCACTAAAATACTGAGTATAAATAGCATTAAATGCTTTAAAGTCGTTAATATTGGTAAGCATAACGGTGCACTTTACAATATTGCCCATACTGTAGTTATGTTGCTCTAAAGTGCGTTTAATATTTTCAAGTGTTTGTTTAGCCTCGCCTTCAAAACCGCCTGTAGCCAACTTACCTGTTGCAGGGTTAATCCCTATTTGCCCCGACATATAAAGCGTATTACCGGCTTTTACTATTTGCGAAAATGGCAAGTTAGGATTAGCTTTGCCTGCATTTAAAAAGTCTACATTACTCGAAGCTGCGAATGCACTGCCGGTAATTAATGTGCTTGCTAAAAAAGCGGTTTTTATCAGTGAGCTCATTACCTGGCTTACCTTATTTTTGTGGTGTGGTTTCAAATGAAGGCACTTGATGTAATTCGTTAAGCCAATTAAGCGTCGATTTAGACCAAATTTGTGCTGTTGGCGTAAACTGTTCACGCTGATCAACCGCACCAATACGCAAGCCATATACACGGTCAGCTTTAGCTTCGTTAGTTGCATATAGTGTTGTACCACATGTGCCACAAAAACCTTGCGCACGCTTGTTACCACTTTGAGCTGTTTTAACAAACTCTTTTGGCTCACCTTGGGTAAATACTACCGAGTTTGGCTCTGCAATTATAACGGCTCTAAATGGGCCGCTCGACATACGTTGGCAATCGCTACAATGACAAACAAGTGCATTGTTATTTTGAGACTTTGCCTGGTATTTAATTTCACCACAGTAACAGCTTCCAGTAATTTCCATTATTTAAATCCTTAATGCTTATGAAGATTGAATCGAGATATAAGACCGGCAATATCGATTCATTATTTTTAAAATATAAAAAATTGCTCGCCGGTTCATTTGTATGTTCGGCTAGATGTTTAATTCTTTAGAGTGATTTTCAAAGTTGAACAAGTGCTACAAACATGATCCGATGTTTTAAATAAAACAGCAATACCACGTTAAGCTAATAGCGTAACGTGGTGCGTCTAAATTATTTTTATACCAATTCGCTTAATTAAGTTGTCTATTTTGAGGTAAGAAAACCGTGTCGATAACAAGGCAAAAATTTCGTTATTTAGTTGTTCTATATGAGAAATTTTTAACGAAGTTAACGTGCGGTTTAATCCCTCAAATTGATTATGTATTATTGCGAGTTGGTATTAATGTGCGTTCAAATAATCAATGGCTAATAGACTAAGCGCCTTAGTGCCTACTTTAAACGATGATTCGTCGGCATAAAAATAAGGTGAGTGATTGCTAGACACTGTATTTAAATCTTGCTCACTGGGTGTACCGCCTAAAAATACAAATACACTCGGCACTTCTAATGCGTAAAACGAAAAGTCTTCTGCGCCGGTTATTTTTCCCATTTCCACTACGTTTCCATTACCTGCTGCTTTTTTAAGGCTAGGTAACATTTGCGCAGTAAGCTCAGGGTTATTAATCGTTACCGGATAACCTTCGTGAATGTGTACCTCTGCAGTTGCACCTGACGATTTAGCAATGTGCGTGGCTGTGGTTTTTATTTTTTCAAATATTTGTGCACGATTATCCATATCAAAGTTACGAATTGTACCCACCATTTCTACTTCTTCAGGAATAATATTATTGCGTACGCCTCCCGCTATTTTTCCAAACGAGACAATAGCGGGCTCTTTGGTAATGTTAATTTGGCGACTAACAATATGATTAACGCCAGTTACTATTTGCGCGGCAGCAGCAATAGGGTCAACCCCAGTCCACGGTGCAGAGCCGTGTGCCTGCTTGCCATGTACAATTATTTCAAATCGGTCTGCACTGGCCATTGCAGGGCCACTTCTATAACCAATTTTACCGCTGTGCAAACTAGATGTTATATGTAACCCAAAAGCAGCTTCTGGTTTGTATTGTTTAAATATGCCTTCTTTAAGCATTAGCTCAGCGCCACCCTCTTCCCCCTCTGGTGCGCCTTCTTCTGCAGGCTGAAATACAAACATAATATTACCGTGTAGCTCATCTTTCATGTTTGCAAGCACTTGTGCAGCGCCCATAAGCATGGCCACGTGCGTGTCGTGCCCACAAGCATGCATTATGCCTACATCTACACCACGGTAATTAGTGGTTTTAGTTGATTTAAAATCAACATCGGCTTTTTCAGTAACTGGCAGCGCGTCCATATCTGCACGTAGCATTACTGTTGGACCAGGCTTTGCGCCTTTTAATAACCCCACAACGCCTGTATAAGCAATCCCCGTTTGTACCTCCATACCCAGCGACTTTAAGTGCTTAGCTACGATACCTGCTGTGCGGGTTTCGCGATTTCCAAGCTCAGGGTTTTGATGAAAATCACGTCGCCAATCAATAACCTGTTGCTCTATCTTTTTAACTTGCTGATCAATGTTTGCATTGGCATTGAGCGCACTAAGGGCAGCAAAGCCCAGCGCTATTGAAATTAGTGATTTTTTCATCCTGTTTGTCCTTATTATATTTATTGGTTTTATAATATTGATGAGCACGAGCCCTTATGTATTATTGAGAACATAATTAGTTCGCTCTATAACCACTATTACTGAAGGCTCTACAATAATCAATCCCATTTAAGCTAGATGCCCAACTATAGGGGGCCACTTCACTTTTCACTGGTTTTATCTATTTTTAGTTTGAAGATTTAGCGCTAATTAAGCCTACCATTTTTGTTTTTATTGATTTAAAAATGGCATTGAATAGTCAACCAACGCACGTAAAGTGAGTTTTAATAAGCGCGGTGGTGGATAGAAGAAGTTAACGAGTAATAGGTTTGGTACATAATTGCTATTCAAACTATAAAATAAGAATAGCAATGTAGAACCTCCCCTTATGTTGGGGGTAATTATTTAAATGCGTTAGCATTTTTTATGCTGTCAAAATCGTTAAAGCGCACGTTGTGTTGCGCCATTACTTTAAGTATTTTTTCACTTAGCATTTGACGTAAATAAAACGGCTGATTTGGCACAAAATGGTGGATAGTATGCGTTTTACCAAAGTTAAAACAAAACAAGTGAAACGGCATAAATAAACGGCTCGTTAGTACATGAGTTTGCTCAAGCATGTTATTAACGCCGCCATAGTAATGCATGCTTGAGGTAACAAAATTAAGCGAGCTTGAGCGAATAATATTAGGAACAATGAGCACAACCATTAAAAACTCGAACACATTCATTGTACTTAACAACCAGCTAGGCGAATTTAGTGAAAGTGGTATAAATAAATCAACGATATGAAATAAAATAACGCTATATAAAACAGCAAAATACGCAGTAGTTACCGGAAATCCCGCATTAAAAACACTCGAAAAACTAAAGCCATTAATTTCTTTTCTAAAACGTTTAGTAGAAATAACTAACCCTAATAACCCATCTACAATAACTAGCGCACGTAAAAATGGATTTTTAATACCGTTACCCACCAAGCGTTCTTCTAGGTCTTGTTGTGTGCCTGAGGTTTTGTGATGGTGTAAATGCATTTTACGTCGGTACCATGGGCTAATAGTATTTGGCCGCATTAACCATACTGTTAGCATCATAAAATCATGCATGAACGGCTGATTACTAAAGTATTGTTTATGTATGAGGTCGTGCTCTAACTCATGGGAAATAGACGCTGCAATAGCCGCAAGTACTATACATACCCAAGCAGGTATGATGGCTAAATAATATAAAACACCAACACCAATTAATGCGCTAAGCGATAGCAATAAAATAATTAACCCTAAGGTATTTTGATGTGCAAGTAATGGGTACTTTTGACGAAGTGATGCTTCCTCTGCCTTAATTGCTTTCACAATCGATTGAATGTTCTGTTTGGCACTTAATTGAGTCATATATAATGTCTTAAAAACCTTGTTGTACAAATAATACCTGAATTAAGCGCAACATCGGGATAAAGCAGGAATATTTATTGTAGTACGATTAACTATTACCAATAGTTCAATTGCTTATTTATTCAATCGCATAACAAGTTTAATAGCACTCATAACCCAAAATATTCGCTTTATATATCAGCCCAAAAAGACTTAAAAAATTTACCTGTGGAGTATCCTTGCTATAAACGATTAATTATCAACCAGTTGTTTATGTAAATAAAAGAAAAGGCTTGCCGCCCCCTCTTTTGTTTGTATAATGCGGATACAGAATAAGAGGTATATAAGTATCCTTTTTATTTTAAGTGGTTTTTCTTTATCTTTTTATGCTTAAAAGATTAAAGAAAAATTATGCCAGCGTGATGAAATTGGTAGACATGGGGGATTCAAAATCCCCTTCCGAAAGGAGTGCCGGTTCGAGTCCGGCCGCTGGTACCACTTTTTGAACCTCAGCTAATTATTGGCTGAGGTTTTTTTATGCCTAAAATTTAACTAGTAATTTATACCAATTCGCTTAATTAAGTGAGCTATTTTGAGGTAAGAAAACGGTTTCGATAACAAGATAAAACCTAGTTAAGCTGAAGCAAAAGCTACAAGCCTTCCATTAAAGCCGTCAACGTAATTAGGAAGGTACATAAATCTAATAAGCATGCTAGTTATGCGTCTTGCTCTTGATTTGTTATATCCCCTATTCGAATATTTAACTCTTCGTCACTAACATCTTCTTTGTGTGTACCAATGATCCATATATGACCAAATGGGTCTTGTATCGTGCCGGTCCTATCACCATAAAATTGGTCATGTACGGGTCTTATTAGTGTTGCACCAAGCTCAATTGCTTTTTTAAATACGGTATCAACATCTTCAACATAAAGCATAAGGCTTAGCGCTGTACCACCTAGTTCTTTTGGGCTTTTTAAATGTTCTTCAGAACCAATATCTGAAAGCATAATATGCGAATCACCAATTATTATTTCTGCATGGGCTATTCCACCATCAGGTAAAGGCATCTGCATTACATGTTCAGCACTAAATGCATCACAATAAAAATCTATCGCTTTTTGTGCGTCATTCATAATTAAATATGGTGTAACTGAATGAAACCCTTTTGGTATTGCTGGGACTGCCATAATATTCTCCTTTACTTACGCGGTGATTTTTAATATTTAATTAACTAAATATGCGTTTAATTGCCCCTAAATTTAAGCTTAGCTCATACAAAAAATTGCGTTACTTTTCGAGGCTTAAACGCTTATGCCAAGCAGCGATACTTTCATCAGGATATTCTTCAAATTGCTTGTCACCTTCATTAATGGGTGCATTTACCCAATTTGCTTTACTACCAAGCATTAAATGAGTGCGCTCTGGCGGTATGGGTAACTCACTATCTATTGCACCTGCAAAGGGGTGAACTTGCTCAGGCCAACGTGCATCGTATAACCACAAGTTAGCACTACAATGCTTACAAAAATGACGCTCTGCAGGGCTGATTTTATCGCCTATTTTTGCATGATAAATAGTTATGTGTTCACGCCCTGTAACCTCAAGCGTGCTGTATTGTGCGTTCAAATTAATAACAAACCCGCCGCCCCCTGCGGTTTTACGACATACAGAGCAATAGCATAAATTATAAGGATAAGGGTGTTTTGAGTTGACCGTAAATACCACTTTGCCACAGTGACAAGCGCCATTAAGCTTCATAATATATCCAATTTTATTGTTGGCTTGAACTAATACCTTAACTAGGTGAGCTTAAAAAAACCACAACAATTACATGCTGTGGTTTTTTAATTATTGAGCTTACTAACGTTTCCAATATCTTAAATTACGCAATGTATTTATAAATTTATCGGCTGAATGTGCCTCTAAATCTACCCAACCATCATCTGCTTTGTCATCGAGCCCTGCTGCTTTAAATAATGGCTTAGCCTCACTTGTAAAACCTATGTATTTCATATGTGCATACGCATCACTTACAAAGTCTTTAGCTTCTGCAATAGCTGCTAGTTTTTCAGCTCCCTCTTCAGTGGTGAGTACAAGTACCGCATCGTATAAAACCGATGGACCACCATTAATAACTTGATCAGCTTTAAAGTGCTTACCTTTACTGCATTTAGCACCGCCGACTTGTGGGGCAATAATTTCAAAGTTTGCACCTTCACTTTTAAGTGTATTGGTAACCGATTCAAAAATTTCTGCATTAAAGCCATCACTCACTAAAATACCTAATTTGCGGCCTTTAAATGTATTCGGGGGATTTTTTAAAATACTTAATGCATCAGATACAGGTAAGTCTTTACGTGTTGGCATAGCAGCTTCAGCTGGATCTGGCATTTCTTGCAAGCCAAGTCCTTCGGCAACTTTATTTGCGAGGGTTTCGTCAATATTTAATAAATGCGATACCAAACGCTCTCGTATTGGTACATGCTCGACTTTAGAAAGCTCAAACACGTACGCAGATTGTATATGCGCTTGCTCTACCTCTGTTTGGCTTAAGTAAAACTGACGAGCTTGACTGTAATGATCGCTGAATGTGTCTGAACGATAACGTAGCTTATCCCCACTCATTTGCTCTGATGAACTTTTAAACCCGTGCACAGGGCATTCACGAGGATTATTTTCGCCTGCGCTCCATGAGTTAGGTTCGTAGTTAACACGTCCTTTAGGATTTTGCATCGCCATGTGCCCATCTTGCTGAAAATGCCTCATTGGGCACTTAGGCGCATTTACCGGAATTTGCGTAAAGTTAGGTCCACCAAGGCGTTTTGTTTGAGTATCAAGGTATGAAAAATTACGCCCTTGTAGTAATGGATCTGGGGTGAAATCGAGTCCTGGTACAATGTTTTGTGTACAAAATGCAACTTGCTCTGTTTCTGCAAAAAAGTTGTCGACAACACGGTCAAGCACCATGCGGCCAACAATTTGTACTGGTACTTGTTCCTCTGGTATAAGTTTAGTGGCATCGAATACATCAAATTCAAACTCATCAGCAAATTGCTGATCAAATACTTGTACCCCTAACTCCCACTCAGGGAAGTCGCCGTTGCCAATAGATTCCCACATGTCTCTGCGATGAAAATCAGGGTCCGCGCCGTTTAGCTTAAGTGCTTCGTTCCATACTACTGATTGCATGCCGCCTTTTGGTTTCCAATGAAATTTAACAAATTTCTCATCACCTTTGGCATTAATAAATTTAAATGTATGAACGCCAAAGCCTTCCATAAAGCGTAAAGAGCGCGGAATAGCTCTATCAGACATTGCCCACATAACCATGTGCATTGACTCAGGCGACAAGCTCACAAAGTCCCAAAAGTTATCATGTGCTGTTTGCGCTTGGGGGAAACCACGGTCTGGCTCGGCTTTAGCTGAATGAACTAAGTCAGGAAACTTCATCGCATCTTGAATAAAGAATACCGGTATATTGTTTCCCACTAAATCCCAGTTTCCTTCTTGGGTATAAAATTTTACCGCAAAACCACGTACATCACGTGCTAAATCTGGAGACCCTTTATTACCTGCAACCGTAGAGAAACGAGTAAATACTGGGGTTTTTTCACCTTTTCGCTGAAAAATATCTGCACAGGTTAAATCTTCAAGCGTGTCGTAAGTTTCAAAGTACCCATGTGCCCCGTAACCTCGTGCATGCACTACTCGCTCAGGAATACGCTCGTGGTCAAAATGGAAAAGCTTTTCGCGCAGCACCTGATCTTCCATCAAACCTGGACCGCGTTCGCCTACTTTTAACGAATTCTGATCGTCGCTCACAGGGCAACCTTGCGCTGTGGTCATTGTTGGGTAGCCGTCTGATGCACTTTGGCGCAGCTCGCCGCCATTTCCTTTTTTACCTGCGTATTTAAATGATTCAGCCATGTCTAATCCTTCATTACAATTTAAGTGATTGGGGTAGTTTTTAAAGTTTGCTTAACAGCAAAAGCAACAGAGCTAAATGCAAAATAAAGACCAAACAATAAGAGCAATGAAAGCGCGGGGTACAGATTAAAAGAGGAGTTTTAAGCGTTATTAAAAATAGAAAAACTTACAGAGCCCTGTAAGTTTTTCAAGATCAAAAAAAGGGTACTTTAAAAGTGCCCTTGAGTTTAAATCGGTTTAAATTTAGTTAATCTTTGCTTTCGTTAACTAAAATAACTTTACGATGCGGGAAAGGTATTTCGATGTTGTTTTCATCTAGTGCTTTTTTAATTAACTCTGGCACAGTGTAAAGAATATCGAAGTAATGCTCGCCCTTACAAAAAGGTCTTACTAAAAAGTCTACTGAGCTGTTGTTAAGTGTTTCTACTTCAACAAAAGGAGCTGGATCTTTTAGTATGTGTGGGTGCGCTGCAAGTACGGCATCTATAACTTTACGTACAGCCGTTGTATCTTCACCGTATGCAACACCAAAATGCATATCCACACCACGAATTGGATGATGTGAATGGTTTATAATTTGCGCGCCCCAAATTTGACTATTTGGAATAATAACCTGTTGGTTATCGAACGTTTGTAAAATAGTAGTAAACATATCTACTTCTGTTACTTTACCAAAACGCCCTGCAGCCTCAATAAAGTCATTCACTTTATAAGGTCTAAATATTAGCAACATAACGCCCGCGGCAAGGTTCGACATTGCACCTTGTAACGCCAAGCCTATAGCAAGTCCCGCAGCACCTAGCAAAGCAATAATAGAGGCTGTTTGTACACCAAAGCGATTTAATACAGCAATAATAACGAACGCTAATATGATGTAGCGAGCCATGCTGCCTAAAAAGCGAAAAAGCGTATCATCAAGATGAGTGTATTTATGGCATAAGCCAATAATTAAATTGCGTACTTTGCCTGCCAACCATAAGCCCGCAAGTAAAATTGCAATCGCCAGTAATATGTTGGTTGCCCACGTAATTGCAGCGGGTAAATATTGATTAATATCAATGTTGTTTATTATGTCTTCCATTGTTTTTCCTGTTTTAAAAACTTTTAACTGACTTCAATCCATACTAATCGCAATAGTTTAACAAAAAATTAACTAAAGTACGGCTATAGGAGTAATTTAAAACATAAAGAAAGAGCGTTCCCTCAAAACATGTCATCGCTCACGTAAATCTTTCAACACATAATTTTGCTTTAACCCTTGGTTTATAGCTTAAATAATTAAACTTTAACTAGTTCATAAATAAAGCTAATACCCGAGATAAATCTCAGTTAACTCTTTTAATTTTCTAATTATTGCTGGCACTCATCTATAAATTTACCGATAATCTCACCTAAGCGCGCATATATTGGCGAGACAACACAATTGGATGAAATTAAAACAAAGGATTATTATGAAAAAGTACTCAATTTTACTTACAGCGGCAGCACTTACTGTACTTGCTGGTTGTTCAACATCTGTTGCAGTAAGAGACTTTGAACAAAACCCTATTCCGCAAACATCAACAATTACCAACAGTGAAGCTGACGTAGAAAAAGGTATTCTAAAGGCATGTATTCAGCTTGGTTGGAAGTGTACGCCTATGAGTGAAGGTAAAATAAAAGGTGTACTGGATATTCGCACACACCAATTAACTGTCGATATTGCATATGAAAAAACGGCATACTCAATCAACTATAAAGACTCTATTAACTTAAACTACAACGGCAAAAAAATTCACCGCCAATATGTTAATTGGGTATCAAACCTAATACGCCATATAGATGCTGAAATGATTTAGCAGCGCGTTAACCTGCTTTACATATTATAAAAATCACTAAATATGAATAATAAAAGTGGAGAAGTTACCTATAGCTTCTCCATTTTTTAGTTGAGATTTAAACAGTAATAATCACTTCAAAAGTATCAATAACTTTCAAACAGTTACAAGTCAAAAAAGCACCAAACCTAACACTATTAGTAAAAGTACTCTCCCGTATTTTCACTCTTTAATGAATGAGTAATTTTTTACTTATCCCCCTTCGTAAAAACATATTTTATATCTTGCTATAACGCAGTTTCGCTCATATAGTCAGCAAATTATCACACCTTTATTTTGAACATCTTTGTTTATGAAATCTTCTGCTCCTGCTAGTGATTTTGGTACCTTATTAGGTTATGCACCTGGTAATGTTGCTGTGTATTCATCTGATTATGATACGGCTGACGAAAGCATTTATCCTAATCGTAGCGCCTATCGTAGTTACCTTGATGGCATTTACATGGGCTATAAATGGCAATGCGTTGAGTTTGCACGTCGATGGATGTATCTCAACCATAGCTATATTTTTGAGGATATTGCTATGGCTTACGATATTTTTGAGCTGCGTTCAGTGCGCGATGTAAATAGCCAAAACAGATTGCCACTAAACGCGTTTAAAAATGGTGCTAAACACCATCCTCAAGTAGGTAGTTTACTTATTTGGGAGGAAGGCGGCGAGTTTGAAGAAACAGGCCATGTTGCTGTCGTTGTTGAAGTATATGAAGATAAAATACGCCTTGCTGAGCAAAATGTAGGACATCAAATATGGCCAAAAGATCAAAGCTGGTGTCGTGAACTAAAAGCAAAAGTAACCAAAGATGACGACTATTGGATTGAGTGCTCTTACAGCGACGCCACTATTTTAGGTTGGATGACACAAACTGATGAAACAGAATATGCTGAGCCAACGTCTGAGCTAAACACTGATCTATTTACTATAGAAGCACATAAAGCAGCAGATACAGGGCAAGCAAACAAGTCATGGTTAAATATTGCGAATGACGATGAAGCTGCTTACGTAGAAATGATGCAAGGTCATAAACTTACATCAGTCGCTGAGGATCAGCATAATTACTTTGCGATATCTCAAACGGCGCAGCAAAGCATTGAGCATGCAACAAATGAGCTGCATGGCTTATTTATGCATGCAACCGACTATGTACTGCAGCACCCTGAGTTATTAAAAAAGTTTAATTTACCCGATGTTGTGATTAATAAAATTCGCCAATCGTGGGATAACCGCTTAAACCAATTAATTACCAGTCGGTTTGACTTTGCTTTAACAGCAGCAGGTTTAAAAGTTTACGAATACAATTGCGATTCGGCATCGTGTTATATGGAGAGCGGCAAAGTTCAGGGTAAATGGGCAAAACACTTTGGTGTTAAAACAGGTGTAGATGCAGGCCAAAATTTATTTAAAGATCTCGTAAAAGCATGGCGTAAAAGTGAAGTAAAAGGTCTTGTTCATATTCTGCAAGATGATGAACCAGAAGAGCATTATCACGCATTATTTATGAAAGAAGCCATTGAAGCCGCGGGCTTTGAGTGTAAGTTAGTAATTGGCTTAAGCACACTTCGCTGGAATGAATCAGGCAACATAGTAGATGCAGATGGCGCACAACTGAGTTACGTGTGGAAAACGTGGTCGTGGGAAACCGCACTTGATCAAATTCGTGAAGAATGTGAAGCCGACCAATCATTAGGTGATAACTTTGAACCACAATTCAAAATTGGTGAAACGCCACGCTTAGTCGATGTACTGCTGCGTAAAAACGTGATGGTATTTGAACCGCTGTGGACATTGATCCCAAGTAACAAGGCTATTTTACCAATACTGTGGAGTTTATTCCCTAATCATAAATATTTACTTAATACCGCGTTTGAGCTTAACGACGAGTTATTACAAACCGGTTATGTAGTTAAACCAATAGTAGGACGTTGTGGTGCTAATATTCAACTTGTTGATGAACAGCAGCAAGTTATAGAAAAAACAATGGGGCACTTTGCCGAGCAAGACCAAATATACCAACAACTATTTGCACTGCCTAAAGTAGATGACTACTTTGTACAAATATGTAGTTTTACAGCCGCCGGAAAATACTCTGGTGGTGGCGTACGTGTTGATAAAAGCATGATCATAAACGGCCATAGCGATTGTATGGCACTGCGTATTAAATAAATAATACTAAGCCCGCAATTTTGCTGCGGGCTTAAGTTTGTGTAGACCCCCTTCCCTCTTTTAAGTTTTATAGCTATCTCAAGCGAGTTACTCCTGATAGAGTAAATTTATTAAACACCACAAACTAAGGTATTTCATGGCGAATCAATTTAATGTACTTGGCACACGTTTAAAACTATGTTGCGGTAATGGTGGCTACACACGTGAAGGATTTTGTTATGTACCAGAATCAGATCTTGGCAATCACAGTGTGTGTGCAATTATGACTGACGAGTTTTTACAATTTTCAAAATCACAAGGTAACGACTTAATAAGCCCAAACCCTCTTTACGATTTTGAAGGTTTAAAAGCCGGTGATAAATGGTGCTTGTGTGCAGTAAGATGGCTTCATGCTATTTCAGCAAACGTTGCGCCACCAGTGGTACTTGAAGCCACAAATAAAAAATCATTAGAAATAGTGCCGCTCGATGTTTTAAAAGCGCACGAATATATAGCCAAAGTTTAAATACACTTAAGCGTTATTAAATTAAAGTCTGCAGATTTTACAAATGTATGCAGGCTTTTCAAAAATCCAATCCCCCCTCCAGCCTCTGAAATCTTAAATAAAAACATAACCACATGTTTTTAAATCACTTTTAAAAACAATCAGCTTACGGCATAACAGTTGCTTCACTAAGTTTAAGTCATGCTCATAACGCAACATATTATATGAGCAACACATTACTTAAGTAGGAGAAATTATGAGTAACAATAACGAATCAAACAAAACAACTAAATTTACCGCGCCAGGTATGAGTGACGAATCAGCTCAAAAAACAATAGCTACGCTAGATAACCGCATGGTTGCATTGATAGATTTACAGCTTACTTTAAAGCATATTCACTGGAACGTAGTGGGACCTAACTTTATTGGCGTACACGAAATGATAGACCCACAAGTAGACATTGTGCGCGAAATGACAGATACAATTGCAGAGCGAATTGCGACTCTTGGTGGAGTGCCTGTTGGTACGCCTAAATCAATTGTAGATCGTCGTACATGGAACGAATACTCAGTAGGTAAAGGGTTAGTAACCGAGCATTTAGCCGCACTTGATAAAGTATACAACGGCGTTAATGGCGATCACCGCAAAGCAATTGAGACTCTTTCTGAATTAGATCCGGTGTCTGAAGATATGATCACCAGCCAACTAGCTGACCTAGAGCAATTTCAGTGGTTTATTAGAGCCCATTTAGAATCATCTACAGGCGAGTTAAAAAGCTAATATATTTAATCTAAAAAAGCCCAGCATTAATATGCTGGGCTTTTTTTTGCGTAAAAATCACTCTATTTATAATCATATATAGATATGTATCAGTAAGCTCTAATACAAAACCCATATAAAAAAAATAGAAAATTGGTATTACCAAAACAAATAACCAAAATAAAATTGAATGATTTTATACTCCTTACTATTTCGCAAATTTATAAGCCATACCCAACCTTTTATGAACATCTTATTATTTTAACATCACTTAAAAAACAAACTAAATACGTATAAAAGTGCGGCATAAAATTTAAAAACAGCACTAAAAAGTGTATTTAATAGTACAAATAATATAAAAAAACGTCTTTGGTAAACATACTTCAATAAAATTCATTCAAAATATAAAAAATAAAAACACATCATAAGCCGTTAAATTTATTAAATATAAGCAAAACAAAAGAGCACTTTGTAATACACTTTGTGAATTTTTGGTAAACAAAGGTTGTAATAAAAGCTGAATTGGACTAATTTCAACCACACCACCTGTATGACACGCTACAGGGAAACAGCAGTTAAATTGGTTAACCAAACCAAGTAACAACACACACAATGACGTAAGTCGTACCCAAACGGGAGAGATACATGAAACTCAATCAAATTACTTCAACATTAATTAATAAACATAAAAGAAGTAGCTCTACAACAATCAGTGCAGCAGCCCTTTTATTAATGGCTTCTTCTACTATTGCAGCGCAAGAGGCTCCGGCAGCTTCAGAAACGGCAGCTGCAGATATTGAAGTTATTGAAGTAAAAGGCATGCTAGGTAGTATGAAAGCCGCCGCTATGCTTAAGCGTACTGACGGACGTATTGTAGATGCGATTGTTGCTGAAGACATTGGTAAGTTACCTGATAATAATATTGCAGAAGCACTGCAACGTATTACAGGTGTATCTATTAATACCGATTTTGGTGTGGGTGACAGTGTTTCGATTCGTGGCTTACCTCAAAACCGTGTTGAATTAAACGGTCGCTCTACTATTGGCGACTCTCGTGACGGTATTAGCTTACAAGATTACCCATCAAGCTTCTTAAAAACAGTAGAAGTCGTTAAGTCTCCTACTGCCGATATGATTGAAGGTGCATTAGGCGGAACAGTTAGCTTAAAAACAGTTCGCCCATTAGAGTTAGATAAACTAACTGGCGCAGTTTCATTAGATGGTGAATACGCAGATAAAACAGAAAAAGTAGCGCCTATTTTTAGCGGTTCACTTGGTAACAACTGGGACTTTGACGAAATGGGTACCTTTGGTGCCATTGCTATGTTTTCGTATCAAGATCGTGAAATTCGTCAAGATGAAACGTCTAGCCGTGTTAAACCTCAAGACATTGATATTAATGGCCAAGAAGGTAATACACCAAGTGGCAACGCTATCGTACGAGACGAGCACAGTGTTGAACAATATGTAGAACAACGTAAACGTACTGCTGTAAATTTATCACTTCAATGGGCACCGCAATCTGGTAATGGCATGGTGTATCTAGATTTAAGTGGCACTAAACGCTCTGGTGAGCAAAGTGGTAACTCTATATTAGGTGTTGCGGGTTCGTTATCAACAGATGCAAATACAACTCAAGATGCTAACGGCGTAAATAATTACACGCTAACAAACGAATTTGGTATCCCTAAAACATACAGTGACTTTCGTGAAACTGACTCGTTTTCAAATGCACTTGGTGCAGAGTGGAACCTTACTGACAGTATAAAAATCTCTGGTGAAATTGCAGTAGCATCATCAGAAAGCGTAAGACCTGATTCTGAATTTACACTTCGCCCAATCGAAAAATCAACATTTGAAGCAAGTGGCGGAACTCAGCTAACAAATCATTTATATGATGGTGCATTTTCTCAAGACGGTAATAAATTACCAAGCATCATTCATTCAGATCCAAATGCATTTACTGACCCACAAAACTTAGCACTACGTACGTTCAAAAGTGAAGATAGAAGAACAGACAATGACGAAACAGCTATTCGTTTTGACGTTGAAATGTTTGAACCTCTCAGCAGCTTAAGCTGGGTATCTAAAGTAAAAGCAGGTGTACGTGTTACTAACCGCGATTACGAATATGAGCAATACAAAGTAGAAATTAAAGACATTTACAAAAATGCATTTAACGACTCAGATGGTTCATTAGCTGCTTTATGGGTTGATGACTACAACGCTGCTTTTTCAAATAGCTTCACAACAGTTAGACACGACAACTCTTTTGACCAATTAGGTCATTCGGGACAAAATGACCTACTAACGTTTTTAAGCTACAACGGTTTATCTAACCCTGCAAATACTTACGCTCAACTTCAGCAGTTACTTGCAGGTACTAACCTAGCGTCAACGGGGAGTCTTTCAGATAACCAAGAGTTCCAAGAAAGCGCATACCGTAACGTAGTTGAAGATACAGCTGCTGTGTACATATCAGCGTACTTAGACTTTGATAACATCACTGCGATTGTGGGTGGTCGTTATGTGACTACAGATTTAGAATCAAGCGTATTTCTTAATGGCGAAAAAGTAACTGGTGACAATGACTACAGCGACTTTTTACCAAGCTTAAACGTTACGTATAACTACTCAGACGAAACATTATTCCGCTTTGCTGCTGCAAAAGTTATGCGCCGCGCTGACTTTAGCGAGCTAAGCCCTGCATTTGACGTTAATAACGACATTACAGGTGCAACGCAAGGCTCTATTGATTTAGAACCATACCGTGCAACGCAATACGACTTATCTGTAGAGCATTACTTTGATGAAGGTAACGTACTATCTTTCGCAGTATTTTATAAAGATGTTGAGTCTTTCTTAAGTAACGAAAGTAGCTGTGTAGCAGCATCAAGCACTTCAACAGGTCAAAACGTAACTCAGTGGAACCAAGTATGTCAGCTTGACGTTGCAGGTGTATCTCAAGACAACCTAGTTTACTCAGATGCGACTGACTACCCTGTAGATATAGATGGCTTTAACCATGTTGCAGGCTTGCGTGACGCAGGACTAACGGGTATTGATACAGTTAAAAATGTAAACGGTGAAAACGGCTCAGTACAAGGTTTTGAAGTTGGTTACCAACAGTTCTTCACAAGCTTACCGGGTGCATTTTCTGGCTTAGGTGTTAATGCAAACTACACGTATGCAGACAGCGAACAACCAAACGGCAACCCATTATTAGATATTTCTAAAAATACGTACAACTTACAAGTATTTTGGGAATACGAAGGGTTCTCTACTCGTATAGCTTATAACTACCGTGACAGTTTCTTAGATACTGAAAACGAGAAACGCGTAGAAAATATTAACTCAGACGGCAGTATTTCAGCAGAAGGCACTGTTTACGGTAATAACTACCGTGACGACAGAGGCCAGTTAGATTTCTCTGCAAGCTGGGATATTAACGAAAACATTACGCTAGTAGGTAATGCGACCAACTTAACGGGTGAGCCTTCAATCTACCTATCTGAACTAGGTGGTGCTTGGAAGTACACTGAAGCGGATCGCCGTTACAGCTTTGGTATTCGCGCTAAATTTTAATTTTCCCTGGAAACTAAAGCCTGCTTTTATGCAGGCTTTTTTACGTCTATAAAAAAGTGGCTTTATATTACGTAAAAAACACTCCCTCCTAGCTATACTTATTTGAATATTAAATTTACTATCAAAACGTTGTAACTATTAGCAAGGATACTGAAGTGCTGTCGCGTTTATATAATTTTATGCCGGGTTTAGATACATTGCTGCACTACGAGCGACAATGGTTTGCTGATGATGTAAGAGCGGCGCTATCGGTAGCTGCCGTAGCTTTACCTGTTGCTATTGCTTACGCACAACTAACCGGTGTTAACGCCGCCGTAGGGTTATATTCTTGCATACTGCCAATGATGCTATATGCTCTTTTTGGCACTTCTAAACAATTAATAGTCGGCCCTGATGCCGCAACCTGCGCCGTTATTGCAGCAGTAGTAACACCTCTTGCTGCAGGTGACAGCTTTAAGCATTGGCAACTTGTTGTCACCATGACCGCTATGACCGGCTTTTGGTGCTTTATAGCCAGTAAATTTAAGTTAGGTGTATTAGCCGACTTTTTATCTAAACCTATTTTAATGGGCTTATTAAACGGCGTAGCCATCACTATTATTGTTGGTCAATTTTCTAAAGTATTCGGTTTTACCTTTGATGAGCGCTACCTACTTGAACGCCTAGGTGGTGTACCCACATACTTAGCGCAAACACATGTTCCCACCTTACTAATGGCCTTGTTCACACTAGCGGTTTACTTTGCCATGAAGCGCATAAGACCCACGTGGCCTGCGTCTATGTTCGCCATAGCTTTTGGTGCGCTTTTGGTATGGATTTTTGAATTAAAACAACTTGATATAAAAACTATTGGCACCGTAACTGGCGGGCTTCCCGTTTTTAATACCCCTGTTTTTGATTTAGGGATTATTCGTGAGCTAGTGGTACCCGCACTTAACTTAGCCATCGTGAGCTTTGTTAGTATGATGCTAACTGCCCGCAGCTTTGCCGCTAAAAATGGCTACGACATAGACGCCGATAAAGAATTTAGAGCGTTAGGTATTGCCAATATAGCGTCAGCTCTTTCGCAAGGTTTTGCAGTCAGTGGCGCCGACTCACGCACCGCTGTTAACGATGCAACAGGTGGTAAAACGCAGTTAGTATCAATAATAGCAGCGGCCATTATTGCGGTCATAGCCGTATTTTTAACAGCGCCACTTGAATTTATTCCAAGCGCAGCGCTAGGTGTTGTACTTATTATTGCCTCTGTTCATTTACTCGATTTAAAAGCTGTTTGGCAACTAAAACGAAAAGACAAACAGGCATTTTATCTCGCCTCAGCCACCTTACTTGCGGTGTTATTTATTGGCGTTATACCAGGGATCACACTTGCTGTATTACTGGGGTTATTTCAGTTTATTCGCACTGTAATGCGCCCAACCGACAATATACTCGGCGTAGATGTTAACGGTGTAGTAAGAAGTTTAGACGCCACAGATAAAGCAAAAGCAGTGCAAGGCGTGTTTATCTACCGCTTTAATTCACCTTTAACTTACTTTAATGCCAGCTACTTTAAACGCAGATTACTTGAGCAATACGCAAGGCAAAAAGACGACACCCACTGTGTAATAATTGATGCTGTGCCCTGCTTTACTCATTTAGATTTAAGCGTAATGGCAATGCTTGCCGATCTAGATGTTATATTTAAAAAGCGCGATATAAGGCTTGAGCTTGCAGGTAGAAAACGCCAACTACTTTCGTGGTTTGAAATTGCAGGAATGAAGTCGGGAAAAGAAGGTATATATATTCACTCAGACCTATACATCGCCCTAAAAAGAAATAGCGTAAGCCAGCACACAGAGGAAGTTAATTTATTCGTGGCAGATGAAAATAAAGAGGTGCTAACACAGCCATGAAATACTAAACAGCAGATCAGCTAGCTGATCTGCTGTTTAGAATTAAGTACTTTTTATACTTTAGGGTAATTTGAAGGGAAAAACGCTTTTTTAGCGTCTTCATCAAACTCTTTTTTAAAGGCTACATCAGTACCAATTACGCGTGCACGTGCAACCGCTGGGCGGCTATCAATGCTTTCAAACCAACGCTTAAGATTTGGATACGGTGCTAAGCCCTCTTCACCTAATACAACCGGTGCTTTATCAATCCAGCCCCATGCAGATACATCAGCAATGGTATACGTATCACCCACAATAAAGTCACGACCTTCAAGGTGAGTATCAAGTACTTCGTAATGGCGCTGCGCTTCACGTAAATAGCGATTAACCGCGTAATCAAGCCCTTCTGGCGCCATGTGTCTAAAGTGTACACTTTGCCCTGAATACGGACCTAAACCAGATGCGATAAACATTAACCATGACAGCATTTCAGCGCGGTCATCGCTCTTGCCTTCTAGCTTTCCATATTTTTCAGAAAGGTACATTAAAATAGCATTCGAATCGAACACACGAGTTTCACCATCAACAATTGCTGGCGCCTTAGCGTTTGGATTAATTGCTTTAAATTCAGGTGTATGTTGCTCACCTTTTAAAGTATCAAGAGGAACAAGTTCAAACGGTAAGCCTGTTTCTTCTAAAAAGAGTGCAACCTTCATTGGGTTAGGAGTATGGTGAAAATAAAATTTAATCATGTAAAGTTCCTCAATAATTGAGACATGATTAAAGCACAACTTGAGCGGGTGTTCAAATTAAGTTTTAACTAAGTAAAATATACAGTTAAAACGTGATTTAATTGTAAGCATAAGTGATACTTCATTAGTGAATATCACTTATGCCAAGGAAAATATCAGCCTTTTCGAGCCATCACATGCTTTTAGAAATTTATGATTCACAAGGTTGCAGAATTTGCCCACCAGCAGAGCTGCTGAGTTTCAAAATTTACAGATGATGTAAAACTATAGACTGGTTTAATCCCTATTAATTCCGATGTTAATTACTGAGAGTGTTCAGTATGGAAAGATCCTTTTTACTTTCGCTGGTTTTATAAAAAACACTTCAAAAAAATAATAAGAGAGTAACAAAATACAGAATCTATTTATTAGCCTGATTTACATGTTAAAGTTGTCATTATCACTAAATTACTCTTATAGTGAATCTATATAAATATTGAGCAATACTATGATAAAAGCACAAATACCAGTAGACGAAGAATTTAGATTAAAAGCCCTGTATGAGTATGAAATATTAGATACTGAAGCCGAAAAAGTATTTGATGATTTAACTCAACTTGCTTCTGATATTTGTGAAGCCCCCATATCACTTATAAGCTTAGTTGATCCACAAAGGCAGTGGTTTAAATCAAAGTATGGTATCGATGTAGACTCCACCGAAAGAGATATCGCATTTTGCTCTCATACAATACTGCAAGACCAAGTATTTGAAATACAAAACGCTCTACTTGATGAACGTTTTTATGATAACCCTCTAGTAACCAGCGATCCAAACATTCGGTTTTATGCGGGCACACCGCTAGTTACACCTAGTGGCAGCACAATTGGTACATTATGTGTTATCAGCGACCAGCCAAAAAAGCTAACTCAAACACAAATTAACGCACTGAAAATACTTGGCAAAGAAGTTATCGCACAACTTGAGCTCAGGTTAAACAACAGAAAGCTGGCCACTGCATTAAAACAACAACAAATACATAATAAAAATCTTGAAGAACTAAAAAAAGAAGCTGATACAGCTAACACTCTAAAAGGTCGATTTTTAGCAAATATGTCACACGAGCTAAGAACTCCGCTGCACGGTATTTTAAATTTAGCTGAGTTTGGACTGGCAGAGACTTCAAATATAGAAAAAGATAACGCCTTAAAAAGTATTTTAAGCTCCGCGAATATACTATCAAATATTGTAAATGACATTTTAGACTTTTCAAAAATTGAAGCGGGTAAATTAAATATTGAGAATATTAACTTTAACCTGAGCGAAGTCATTAACAATGTAATTAATCCACTAATGAAACAAGCCACAGATAAAGGAATAAAATTTATTCCATCTATAGATAAAAATATCGCTACAACCTTAAAAGGCGATCCTGTCAGAATTTCACAAATTTTAAATAACTTATGCTCAAATGCGATTAAATTTACACAACAAGGCCAGGTAGAGTTTAAAGTCACTGTAAAAGAGAACTCCTTAAACACGCAAAATATTGTATTTGAAATAATCGATACAGGTATTGGTATTAGTAAAGCTGCACAGCAAAATTTATTTAAAGAGTTTCATCAGGCTGATTCATCTACATCTAGAAAGTACGGGGGCACGGGCCTTGGCCTCTCCATTTGCACCAAGCTAAGTGATTTAATGAATGGCAAAATCAACTTCACGAGTAAAGAAGATAAAGGTTCTGTATTTACTTACCAACAAAGCTTTGAAACATCAGAACTCGATGAATTATTAAAACCAAATAAAGAAATAACCGATTTACAAGGGTGTACTATTTTGGTTGCCGAAGACAATAAAGTAAATCAAGTTGTCGTAAGTAAAATGCTACAAGCCCATAATGCGAAAGTAATATTTACCGAAAATGGCAAAGAATGCGTTGATTACTTTTTTGCCAACCATGTTGATTTGATTTTTATGGACATTCAAATGCCAGTGATGGATGGAGTGCAAGCCACTAAAATAATTAGAGCGCAACAAACAGGTAAAACAACGCCAATTATTGCCATGACAGCCAACACCATGAAACAAGATATTGAACACTATTTAGATATTGGTATGGATGGCTATTTAACGAAGCCATTTAATAAAGAGCATTTAAATAGCTTGCTCAATGTCTATAATCCAAAAAACTCAAATCTCAAAAATTTAGCAGTTAAAGTTAGTAACCCAAACATTACGAGTGAACGTAAGCTAAAACAGATATGCAATGAGCTAAAAAAGTTAATTCCAAATGCCGACAGAGTCAGTCTCTGGTTATTTAATCACGACTATACTGCCATTAATAGCTTAATTTGCCTTGATGAAAAAAATGAAATAGTAAGTAATGCAGTTTTAAAAGCTGAAGACTTTCCTGCATACTTTGACTATATTTTAGATCATAAAGTATTAGACGCATCAGATGCGAGAAACCACGAAATCACTAAAAACTTCACCAAAGTTTATTTTGAACCATCAAACATTTACTCCTTGCTTGATTACATCTACTTTATTGATAACAAGCCACTAGGTGTTATTTGTTGTGAAAGTGTTGGCTCAAAAATTTCATGGAGCCATGCAGATAAACTGTCACTAATTAAAGTAGCTGATGTAACAACCTTGTTTTTATCCAAGCGGCTGAAATCATAGTAGCTACTTAATATATATAAAATGGGAGGAGTGCCTAATTACTTAAACTATTTAACTAAGCGGCATATGCCACCAAGGTTATGCGCGTTTATTGATTTAACAAAAAGTTTGAATGTATATGGGTAACTAAAGCGAAGCGTTGAGTTTACTTTTTAGCTGTGCAATATTAACTGGCTATAAACTAAAAATAATACTTATAAATTAAAGTAAATAACCGCTTAAATGAAGCACAGGGATCGCTAAGCCTATCTACAGGTTTGGTATAAAAACTAAAAAGGATGAATATGATTAAGCCATTTTACGCTAGCTGTTTGTTAGCCCTCTCGCTATTAACACCCTGCCTTGTAAAAGCAAATCCGACAGCCTCGCAATATCAGGAAATTCTTAACGATAACCTTACTGAAAACGAGCCTGGGGTATCGGTAATTATAAGTAAAAATGGCAAAGTACTTTTTAAAGGAACGCGCGGGCTTGCCAACCTTGAGCATAACATTCCACTTAATGAGCAAAGCGTTTTGCGTTTAGGTTCTATTTCAAAACAATTTACTGCAGCTGCAATTATGATGTTGCAAGAGCAAGGTAAGCTAGCGGTTACCGATGATATTCATAAGTATGTTGCAAGCTTTCCAACAGAGGGCAACCTCGTCACAATCGAAAACTTATTAACCCACACCTCAGGCATCGCCAACTACACAGATGACGACGATCTCTTTGATAAAGAAATACAAGTCCCCACCAGCGTTGACGATGCACTAGCGCGATTTGCCAAACACCCAATGGTGTTTAAACCCGGCGAAGCGATGGCTTATTCAAATACCGGTTATTCACTGCTTGGTAAAATAATTGAAGTAGCAAGTGGCCAGTCTTACAAAGACTTTATTGAACAACACATATTTAAAAAGCTAAAAATGAACCAGAGTAGTTATGAAGGGCAAGAACTTGTTACCCATCGCGCATCTGGCTATGAGCAAACAGAGCAAGGATTTATCAACACCAGCTACATTAATATGGATTGGCCATATGCCGCAGGTGCGCTTATATCTACTCCAACCGACTTAAACATTTGGTTTAGTGCGTTATCGTCTGGCAAGCTTATTAGTAAAGCAGGTTATGAGAAGATGGTAAGCCCTTTTAAACTCAACGACGGCAGCTTTTCATCCTATGGTTACGGATTAATTATTAAGCCCTTGAATGAATACACCGTAATTAAACACACTGGCGGAATAAATGGCTTTTTAGCACATGCACGCTATATTCCAGAGCAAAAGCTATATGTTGCAGTACTGGCTAATTCAAACCACATAAACCCTATTTTTATCAACGAAAAATTCACAGCCAGAGCACTAGGTATTGCACTACCCGAGTTTAAAAAAGCAGAGGTAACAGAGCAGCAATTAGCGCCCGTATTGGGTGATTACCGTATTGATGAAAACACCTTACGCAGCCTAATTTTTGAAAATGACGTTTTGTATTCAAAGCGCACTGGTGGCGATAAAACAAAACTTATTACCATGTCTAAAAATAGCTTTTACTACCCTAATTCAAACAATTACTTAGTAATAGAAAAAAACAGCCAAGGCCAATTAGTAATGAAGTATTTTAGTGGATTATCAACAACGCCTACTGAGGCGATTAAGATTTAGCTTTATAAGCCTCCCAAAAAACAATGCCCGCAGCTTTCTCTACTTATAAGCTCGGGTATTTTTATTTTGAATCCTCGTTAACGCAACAATAAATTATAAAATTAGTATGTGATGTGTAAAAGGTAATAAATATGTTACTTTTTATATGCTAATTTTATACTTAACCTCTTTAAAATAATTTACAAACCGAAAATAAGGAATAAGCATGCTTTTTCACCCTCACGGTAAATCCTATATTTTCGCCCCTTTGCTCATTATTTTGCTATCTGCTTGTACTTCAAACCCAGCTTTAATGCCTACACCCAATTTATATGTAAGTACGCCTTATTCAGAAGCCCAAGTACCTAAAAACCTACATACTACAAGTATGGAATTACTCTATGTTACAGACCGAGCAGTTTCTGAAAAAGAGGGGGTTATGTATAACGCAAGTCGCTCGCCATCAATTGCGTACGGTGTAGCAAAAATAAATTTTGGCGATAAATCTTTGCAGTGGAGTGAGCTATTAAAGCAAAGTAGCCTTAAAAATCGCTCCGGAAATTTGACTTACGTAATGGAAAAAGCGGATGAATTAGGTCGCTTCCCTTTATCGCCTTATAAATTTAGACGCGTAAAAAACAAACTCCAAATTGACGAAGATATTTTAGAACGCAAAATTTTTCACGAAACCCAGTTAAACAAAAACATTAATCAGCGTTTAAAAAACAGTAATAATAAAGACGTTATTTTGTTTGTGCATGGCTTTAATAATACCTTTAACGAATCAGTATTTACCCTTGCCGGTATATGGCATTTTTTGAACCGACAAGGCGTACCTATTGTTTACTCTTGGCCTGCCGCCGCCACAGGATTAACCGGCTATTTTGAAGATAAAGAGTCTGGTCAATTTACTATTTTTCATTTAAAAGAAACTTTGCGACTGCTTTTCAAAAATCCTGAAATAGAAAACATTCATATTATTGCGCATAGCCGTGGCACCGATGTAGTAACCACAACACTTAGAGAGCTTATAATTGAGAACAGAGCCAGTGGCGGAAATCCCCGCGAAGACCTGCGTATTGAAAACTTAATTTTAGCAGCCCCTGATCTCGATTTTGGTATTATTAAACAAAGGCTAATGGCAGAGCAATTTGGGCCTGCATTTGGACAAATTACCATTTACACCTCTCAAGAAGATAGCGCATTGGGTATTTCACAGTGGCTAACAAACAGCTTGAGCTTTGGTCGGCTAAACACCAAAGATGTAAACATAAACGAGCAAGACATATTCACTTCTGTAGGTAACGTAAGCCTAATTAAAGTACCTAAATCTGGCAGCTTAATTGGTCATGATTACTTTCATAGTGATCCTGCAGTAAGTTCTGATCTTATTAATTTGATATTACATAAAGCATCGCCAGGCTCTAAAAAACGACCTCTACAAAAGCTCGAAAACAACTTTTGGTCGCTCAATTCAAATTACTTAATTAAAAACGAATAGTAGCTAACTTACAAAATTAAACGTTTACTGCTGGCTCAATAACCACTCTTTTGGCGCTTGCCCTGTTTTTTTTCTAAATACACGGGCAAGTGCAGAGCCATTTTCGTACCCAACCTGATTAGCTACTAAATCCATATTTTGATTTTTTAAAATAAGCTTTTTAGCAACCGATAAACGCCAATCAGCCAAATAGTCAGCCGGTGTTTGCTCAATTACTCGCTTAAAGGTATCGGCAAATTTAGAGCGCGACATACCACATTCCTCAGCCATAGCGCTAAGCGACCAGCTTTGCTCTGGGGTTTGGTGTATTTTTATTAATACCTTAGCCAATTGAGGATGAGTAAGCCCTGCCATCATCCCGGTTTTAATGGCACCCTCTTCTAATACCTTGCGCAAAACACTAATTAAAAATACATCGCATAAGCGATCTATCATTAAATGCTTACCGCTGGCGTCTTTAAATGCCTCTTCAAAAATCCAAAAAGCGCTCTGCGCTAATAATCCATCACCCGTTAATTCGTAATTTAAGCAAAAAGGCAGCGCCTGCAATAAAGGGCTATGCCCTCCACTTTGATAGCTAATTTGTGCACACACTAAATCAGCACCGTCACCCTTATCCGAAAATAAACAGTGCCCTGTAGAGTGAGGAAAAAATATAACCGAAGGCGTAGATAAAACAACTTCAAAGCCACTATTACTGCGCACTTTTAACGTACCTGAGCGTAATAAATGTAAATGCCCAACACCTTGATCGTCACTAAAGTCACTCGTACCGCACATGTTCCCACTAAAAAACACATTGGCATTAAGCGAAAAGTGACTCAATACACTCGAAAGTACATCCATAAACGCCTCCTTGGATTATTGGTATGAAAATACAGACTAATAGACGCATATTAACCAAACAATAACGATAAAGTACAGTTGAGTTTTAAACAAACATACTAATTAAATTACCCTTTGGAGATACACATGAAATTTTCGACACTCACTAAATCAGCTTTTTTTGCAGCATCAGTCCTTGCAAGTTCACTAAGCTTTGCAGCAGACATAGACGCAAATGCCGACGTTAACGACATTGCAATTAGTGGTTACGATACCGTTGCTTACTTTACCCAAAACAAGGCGGTAACAGGCAGTTCTGAATATACTGCAACGCATAAAAATGCCATTTATAAGTTCAGCTCAGCTAAGCACCGCGACTTATTTAGAGCGAATCCAGAAAAATACGCACCACAATTTGGTGGCTTTTGTGCGTTTGGTGTATCAATGGAGAAAAAGTTTGACGTAGATCCAGAGGCTTTCAAAATTGTTGAAAACAAACTTTATTTAAATCTTGATAAATCGGTTCAAAAACAATGGCTAAAAGACGTACCTGGCTTTATTACTTCAGCCGATTCAAACTGGTTTGACATAAAAGACAAAACAGCTAAAGAGCTTTAATAAAACCAATTTAAAGTTAATTTTTGAGGTTGCTTCGGTTTATAACCGTTCATCCTCAAAAGCCATTTAAATTAATAAAATTTTAGGTTTAAGCTCTTAATTTAACTAATATTACTTTGATTTATTAAGCATCGCTTTTAAATCGGCAAATGGAGAATGCGTCGCAGCCTCCACTTTGCGATCTGTAGTCGACCCGCCATACATAATATGCTCGTGGTATTTATTGTGCTCATTATCGTGGCAATAAATACACAATAACTCCCAGTTACTACCGTCTTCAGGATTATTACTGTGGTTATGATCAACATGGTGCACCGTTAACTCACGTAAATTTGAGTATTCAAACTCACGAGCACAACGCCCGCATGCCCAAGGGTATAATCTTAAGGCTTTTATTCTATAACCTTCCTCTTGCTTAACATAAGCCTGAGGTACATCGTTATTCTTACTCATAATATTCCTGGTAAATTCACTATTTCGGTGCTCAATACTAAAAAAACTTAATTACTGACAAATCACCAAAAGAAGTATCTATATGCCGGCCTGTTTGCTCCCATGCACGTAGTACAACCATAAGTTTTTTATTGTCGGAAGTCCAAGAAATTCCACCGCCGTATGCTTCAACTTTTTCGCCGCCCGAATCTTTTAACCCCAGTCCAGGGTCTGTATTTCGAATATTTCCCTTACCTACTTTGTATTCAGCAAATACGTGAACATTATGCGGTAACGAAAATGATAAAAGCGAGCCAATACTCGCCCCGTACGAATTAGAAATTAACTTAGTGACCTGTGGTGCAGACGAATTTAAAAAATCAGCCTGAAATACAATATTATCTTTATTCTCAAGAGATACATGCTTAAAAGACCACGCGCCAACAACACTTAAAGACAAATCAAATTTGCTGCTTAGCTTTGGTCTATTAAGAAAAAAATGCTCAAACAAAGACTCTTTATTATTAAAGGTATAAAAGTTGTGTTGGCCAGATAGCTCAAACTTGGTTGAACGTGTATTTTGCGAGAAAATTTGATCCGTTTGATTGCCGCTTAAATTGCTAGCCGTGCTTTGCAGCCCTTCAAGCGTTTGATAGTTAAATGTGATTTTAGAATTTTTAAATTTTCTATACGAAAGTAGTATATCTTGTGTTTTTGTTTCAACATCATCTTCGAAAATATCGGCTGAATAACCAATTTCAATGTCGTTAATATCAAAAAACACACCCACACGTTGATTGTTTATGGGCTCTAACGAAAACAGTGTTTTTTGATTACTCCCAGCCAAGTCGTCGTATATTAACGCGTGACTAGTGTTAGGGTTTGAAATAGTGGTTCGTACCGACTTTAAGTCAAAGTCGAAAGCCAATACAGCACCAGATTGAAATGCCGCTAAAACAGCAAAGCTCACAATAACCAAGTAATTGCGATTCATTAAAAACACTCAAAAATTAATTTGTATTAGAGTAGCGTTTTTTTCACCTTAAATTATCACAAAAGGTTAACAATTGATGAAAACTTTAAATAATGCGCTTTATGTCATTTTTTGGGGTGCTTTCAAGGTCAAACTCACTTACATGCTTAATTAGCTCCGGGAAGAACGCTAAAAACACGGCTTCTAATTCGTCGTAGTTACGCGTTATATCATCAGCCGCCCCCGCAAAGTTATTAGTAAAACGGATGCGGTTAGCAATATTATCAAGTGCTACTCCTATTCCCTCAACGGTTTCGTACTCTTTAAACCAATCGTTTTTAGTCATACTTGTTACAACATGCTGCATGCGCGGCGGCATAACAGGTATGCGATTATTCAAAAGCTGATAGCTGGTGTACTTAAAATCACTTAAAGGTTGCTTGCTAAATCGCTGCCAATGCACAATTAAAAAATGATCAAACACCACATCAATAGCCACACCAGCAAAACGTTTACGCTCAGGTGAAAAGTACTGTTTAGCGTGTTTAACTGCGCGGTGGGAGTCGGTAAATTTATCGACTAAATAGTGGTTATCGAGCCCGTTTTTAACCGTATTTGGTAAGTACTCTACATGCCTTTTACCACCAAAGTCGCCCAATAAGTTCCCAAAGTGAGAATCGGCTGTGGGCTGCGCTAAATAAAGATGAGCTAAATAATTCAAAGTGTTCTCGGGCTTGGCTAATACAAACAAATAATAACGTAAATTTAAACTAAACTCACATTCGTGTTTAAAGCAGTACTTATGGTTTTGCTTCTCAATTTTACTCAAACATGCCGTAAAGTATTGTTTAAAAAGGTAAATAGAAAAACGATTAATCACTGGGCTCTATAAAAAAGCCACTACAATAAGCTGTAGCGGCTTTTTAATACTTCAGCCTTGTTGTTAGTTTGATCAAAACTAATTACTCGACTTTACCCAATTTCCATTGTCATTTTTGCTATAACTGTTTTTAACCGCAGACCAAGCCACTTTGTGCGCAGTGGTTTCGCGGTCGTCGTCGTTTTTTCTATCGCTCGGGTCCTTGTAGGTATCCCATGCACTATTAAACGCCTCTTGATATATGTCTTGAGCATGTTTAGGTAAGTTACTTTTTACCGACTCAGGTAGTTCGTCACGGTTTTTATATGGCATAACTTTCTCCTTATATTTACTTAATTACGCCACAAGCAACACGGCTACCACCGCCACCTAATGGCTTTGGCTCATCTGCATAGTTATCACTTCCTTCGTGGATCATCACAGCATGTTGTTTAAGTTTTTCAAGCGTGAGCCTTGGCGCTAAAACAGGCGATTTAGCTTGGCCACTTTCATTTACATACAACGCCGGTAAATCGCCTAAATGGCCGTTGGCCCAAGGAGCATCATGATGCTCGCTAGCTTTTGGATCGAAATGCCCACCTGGCACTACCTTATCGCCTTTTTTCTTGGGTTCACAACTAGCAAATTGATGAACATGAAAGCCGTGCTGCCCCGGCGTTAAACCTTTTAAGTTTGGTGAAAAAACAACGCCGTGATCATTTTCTGTTAGTGTAATAGTGCCTAGTAATTGCCCCTGGCCCGACTTAGTAACTTGGTGCATTTCAACGTTTACATTAGCCAGTGCACTATTTTGTAGTAACACGCTGGTAAATAATATTGCAAAAGCAGGTTTTAAAACGCGGTTTAAACTTCTTTTAGTTTTTGAATCAAACTGCAAACAATTCATCATCATCTCCTGGTTTAGTATCAAATTAATAAAACAATATCGCTAAATTAAGCGGCTATTAAACAAGTAGTTTCAATGTCTATACCAGTCCTATGTGTAAACGTAAATTTATGTTTTTCTAGTCGTAATCTATTGATTAGAGGTCATTTTAACTAAACATCCATTTAATTAATGAGCTAACTTTTACTCAAAGATTAAGTAAAAACCGAGGCATATTTACAAAGAAAATGGCAACTTTACAAAGCTCTTGAGAAAAGATTACCAACGTCCCTACCAAAAAAGACAACCCAAGTGAAAAAGAGGATCTTAAAGAGGCTGTTATTACTTAGGCGGTAGTCTCGAGGGTTGGTGTTGGTTGAATGGCCGTACGTTATGAAATAAAGAAGCGCCAATCTAAATAAGTCTTCTAAGATACTCTTCACGCGTTATATCTATAAGGGGTATTTATTTTTATAATCAAAGTATGTTTAAAACCAACCCGCTTATAAATGGGTCCATTTAATGACAAAAATTACGTTATTTAGTTGTTCTATATCAGAAGTTTTTAACGCAGTTAGCGTAAGATTTAATCCCTCAAATTGATTAAGTATTATTGCTTGGCACTAAAAGGCGAGCACAAAAAAAGGTGAAACCAAGTTTCACCTTTTTTAATTAATTAGCTAGCATTACGCTGTAGATACGTTACTTGCGCCTGCATTGTTAAGTATTTCTTCAATAGCGTTTTTGTTGTCACTATCGTACTTAATACCAATTAATATAGAGCCTTTTTCAATGGCATCTTCATAATACTTAATTTCGTGCTCGGGGATAAACGCACCAATTGCGGCACCTAAAGTACCACCTACTGCAGCGCCTGCGCCACCAGCAGCAAATGCAGCGACTAATGGTCCGGCAACTAATAAGCCAGTACCACCTGTTGCTACAGTCCCTACGGCAGTGAATCCGCCAATAATTGCAGCAAGAATACCACCCGAAGCCGCGCCAATAAGGCCACCTTCAGAAGCTTTAGTACCTTCGTCTACAGCAAAATCTTCCTTTGCGTATGAGTCGTTGGCTACAATACTAATATCAGCTTCATTAATACCTAAAGCTTCTAATCTATAAATTGCGAGTGTTGCTTGTGATGCACTTTCGAATAACCCAGTAATAACGGTACTCATAATAACTCCTTTATTTATTTAAGAAAATACACTTACTACCAAGCAAAACTCAAACCAAATAAATTATCATTTAAAATCAATGGTATAAAATAAAAACCTGCACTAACACTCTTATTATTAGAGTAAAAATTGCCAAATTTTGTAAAAAACTCCTACCCACATAAACAAACTTACTAACAAGCGGTATGCCATTTTTAATATAAATATATTTACAAAAGGAAAATTTATTACTCAGACCATGTAATTTCAGCTAATTGGTTAGTCGCTGTTTGGTGAATAATCAGCCCATTATTCCCCATGCGCATATGCCTAATTAAGCCAGAGTAAACACCCTCTTTGCTCGGAATTTGCCAGCTTTGCATGGTTTCGGTATTAAGGTCGAACCTTACTAAGGTTTCAGGGCGTTTAGCTGACTCGTTAAACCAAATGGCGTTATCGGCATATTCAATTGCATACGGGTGGCTGTTTTCACCGCTGGGATTATCCCACTGGGTGATCTTCTTGGTTTTTGGGTTATAGCGGCCAAGTTTACCCATGCCAGAGTTCACATAAAAAACCATATCGTCAGGCGTAATGGCAAGTCGCCTTGCATGCGTTTTAGCGCCAGGGAGTTTAATTTCGCTAAGCTCCATGGAGTTCTTATCAACTTTAATCAAACAGTTACTACCATTACACGAAACCCATGGCGTGCCGTTTGAATCAAGCTTAATACCATATGGCCGTGAGCCTTTAGTGGGTAAAGTAGCGAGTTTAATATCGCCAGTTGTAGGGTCTAGCTTGCCAATCATATTACTGTGCTGGAGGGTAAACCAAAATATACCGGCTTTATCAAATACACCGGTATGCGGGTCGCGGGCGTTTTTATCGGGCATTTTATACACTTTAAATTTTTCGGTTTTTAAATCTAAATATCCAACCGTGCCATTTTTATTCCCTAAAAACCAAGGAGTTTGATTTTTATCAAGCGACACACTGTGCGCATAGGTACCACTTGGCAGTGTGTACTCTTTCATATCGCCGGTTTTAGGGTCTAACCTGCCTAAAATATTACCCCACTGGCCAACCCACCAAATAAGTCCGTTTTTACCTTGTACCGGATCGCGAGCGCGCTGCCCAAGCGTAGGCACTTGCCAGTATTTAAAGCTAAGCTTTAAATCGCCCGCAACAACCTTAGATTCGCGCTTGGTATTAACAGGATAATGCTCAGCTAAATAAGCGCTTATATCTTTATTAAGCGCAGTATCTGCGCCCGTATCAACCATATAGCTTATTAATGTTTGCCAGTCCTGCTGGCTATAACCCGCACTGCGCTCAAGATTAGTTAAACTATGGCAACTAGCACAAAGCTGCTCAACTAGCGGCCCCTTATCGTTGCTCAGCACTGGTAGCGGTGCAGCCAAAGTGCCCGACACAGCCATTACCGCAACGTATTTATTAAATAAAAATCTATTTTTACTCATAACGCCCTCCCTTGTTTTTAATATTAAAGCATAGGATAAAAGTGTTTACTATCTGTACAACAATGAGTGCGATAAGCCGGCTAGAAGGTAAGTTAAATTGCAGGATTAATATCTAAAAAAATATTTCAAGCAGAGTTGTGCACGCTCTACATTGGTTATTTAGCTTGTGTGTAAGTGTGGTGTGAGCGTGGTTTTAAACGACTAATTTGCACAAATACAAAACGCCCTAATTTAAAAGCTCCTCAACCTATCGGTATGTAAATTGCTGGTACTACTGTTCTTACTTAAAGAGTTACATATTAATAACTCACGCTACAACTAAATAATCGAGGGTAATATGAGTAATAAACAGCTAATTACGACGATAGGTATAGGTCTGGCCGCTGCATCAGCAGGTATGTTAACAAGGAAAACTTTACAAAAATCGTGGGAAAAGGTTACCAACGAACCAGCCCCAAAAGATAGACCAAGCGAAGAAACCGATCTTAAAGAGGCCGTTACATGGGCAGTAGTCTCAGGTATTGGTGCGGGTGTTGCAAGAATGGCCGTACGTTATGTGCTAGACAAGCGCCGCTCCAAGTAAACCGACCCGATTGATACCTCTTATAAGTATTAATCGTAATACGGTGAGGCTCTAAAGACCGCTTGCGACAGCTACTCCTTAGTTGTTGCAAGCAACCTGGCAAAACCCTAGGGCGCCTTCCGACATACACTCCAGATTTTAAGCTGATACACTCTATTAAACATTAACTCCCTTTCAAAGTTGTTGCCTGCCTACAAGCTTGCGTATAATGGCCGCATTCCGGCTGCATTTTTTAGCCGCTAACTTGGATTTTAATAATGAAAAAACTCTCTGCAGTGCAAATAAAGCAGCAAGCACTTGTACTTAACACAGCTGAAAAATTAGAAGAACAAGGCCGCGCTGAGCTCCCAGGCATGCTGCAATGCTGGTTTGATGTGGAATACCACTTATTTCCAAGTACACTACTGCTGTGCTTTCAGTTTGAAAACGAGCAAGCCTTAGCGGCCGCAGAGCCTGACTTATTAAAGTGGCAAAAACGCTTAAGCGGCACAATGCTTAAAAAAGGCGTTATTTTAAAAGATATGCGTAAACATTTAGTGTTTACCTTAAAAGGACCTGATGATTAAAACGAGGTTTTTAAAGGACTATAAAGCCTTTCGCTCGTATCGTCGAAGCGCATAAAAACATAATGAAAAGCCGTTGCATTGCTGTAACGGCTTTTTACTTTTATTAGAGCTTAAAGTAGTACCTATAAAGATCAATTTTTGACTCAGGGATTTTTATTAGCCGATGATACTAATTGGCCGTTAAACAATACTAATGCACGGCAAAAGCAAATATCAGTCGATTCAACGTTAATTGGTTGCCCTAAGTTAGCAATAGTAGGATAGTAAATTACACATAAAACAATAGCTTTATCTTAGGAGTATTATGATCAAAGTATTATTAGCGACCAGCTTAATTGCCTCTTCATTCGCTGCTTTAAGTAATCCTTTAACTGTTGAAGAACAGCGTATCAACAAAGCACAATCAGCAATGCCAAATGTTTTAAATGCATTTACCCCACAAGTATCAAATTTTGAACAACAATTTAAAGAATTAAACGACTTTAAAAGTGCAAAAACATTAGTACAAAGCTTCAGCTTTGAACTGTGGGAAAACGCAAAACAACGCATACTAAAAACCAATAACTACGACGACCGAGAGCTTTACTGGGCACGCCTGCTTTCAAGCAAAGTAATACGCACAACGTCACCTAAATTTTCAATTACGCAGGCTCAACTAAATACTTTACTAACCATGCTTGAGGACGGCAGCAGAGGCCGTACCGATCTTGCTTTTTCATCAGGCAGCACTAAAAAAATATTACTTACAGGCTTTGACCCATTCTTACTCGATAAAAACATAAACCAAAGTAACCCCTCTGGTGTTGCAGCGTTATTACTCGACGGCCAAGTTATTAATTACAACGGCATCAACGCAGAAATTAACACCGTTATGGTGCCTGTACGCTACGAAGACTTTGATCAAGGAATAATAGAATCGCTACTTGCCCCCTACTACGCACTTAATAATGTAGACATGGTAGTAACCGTAAGTATGGGCAGAACAGAATTTGATTTAGAGCGTTTCCCAGGTAAACGCCGCAGTGTAACCGCCCCAGATAATGCCAATATTGTGTATGGTGGAACGCAAACAAGCCCAGTAATACCAAAACTCAATGGCCGACCACTCCCAGGCAACGAGTTTGTAAAATTTAGCTTGCCTGTAAATTACATGCAACAAGCCAAAGGCCCTTATAAAGTTATCGACAATCATGAAGTCACCACGCTTGAAAAAACCTATAAAGCGGGTTCGTACGGCGAGCTTAAAAATAGTATTGCGGTAAATGGCGGCGGCGGTGGTTACCTGTCTAACGAAATATCGTACCGAAGTATTCGCCTGCGCGATGCGCTTAATTCAAGTATACCTACAGGGCATATTCATACTCCACGTATACAACAATTCGAACCTGAAACAGAAGCTAAAATAGTAAAACAAATAAAAGCAATGCTAGAGCAAAGCTTAGTAGCGCTATAGTTTATAACAACTAGTTTAAGCGCGTAAAAAAGGGCAATATTATTGCCCTTTATTTTCTCACGCCCTCTTCCACGGTTAATCACATGGTAAACGAATTCTTAAACTCTACTCGTCGTGGTCTCGACAGAGTAATTAACTCGATGAGCAATAAACTAAAAAGCTAGGTATTTGATGTCTAGTCAAAATTTAGTGCCTTTGGTTTCAATAATGCCTTGGATAAGGTTTTTATTAATAGAAGCTTGATTCAACTTCTTTTAGAGCTTCTTCGTCTGACAATTTTGAAGTCTCACAACGAACATAACCTTTTACCCTCGAAATTATATACTTTGCGGCTCCAGCAGTTTCAACATGCTCAAACTCATCTTCTGCTGATTTGATTACGTTATAATTGCCAGCACATAACTCTTTAGCTCTTCGGTTAAACGTTTCATTGGCTGCATCAAAGTTAGTCCATGGTGTAAAATTTGTTTGAGCAGTGATTTTATAGACACCATCAGCAATAATACGATCTTTAAAGCCTCCACCTAATGAGCTTTCACCGTCTTCATTTATATTGTGATAACTAGAGCACCCTGTAAATATGAATAAACTTAAAACAGTCAGTGTTCTTTTCATTATTAAAACCTATTTTATTAATATAATTATTTAAACTTCTGCATTTTAGAGGAAGTTAGATAAAAAAACACTATGACTATTACTAGCCCTCATATATCTGTCTAGTTGCGATGTTCAGCAAAGCTGAATCTGAAATAAAAGATATGTTCTAACGCCTTCTTTCACGGTTCATAACATGGTGAACGCATTTTCATACTCTCTTCGAAGCGGCCTAGACATAACAATAAACTCAATGAGAAATAAATTATAAATCTAGACCATTGATATGTAGTCAAGATTTTGCGCCTTTGGTTCCACTAAAAAGTCGACTTGCTGCACAAATGTTATGAGACTTTGGGGAGCTGCATGAAGGCTAAAACCCTTTTATCATGCTATAGAAATAATTAACCCCTCGCAGGGCGCTGAGCTTACGGGTAGCGGGAGGGGTGTTGTTAAGGGCAATAATAGAGATTATAAGTATAATTTCAAGGCATTTGTTGGTTGGGCTGATACTGGCGCTAAACGATAACTGAGGCGAAAGCCAAGAGCCTTAATTAATCATCAATAATGCTTAATTAAACTGCCTAAATTCATATAGCGTTCTTTATTCAAGCCACGGTGAATATTCACACCAATCGACGTCATTACTCGTTGTATAAGGTACAGTGCGTAGTCATATTTAAATTGAGTTTAAATAATAAGAACACTTGGTTTTTGAATAAAAAGATCAAGAAATCACAGCGGCCTCCTTGACCGGAGCTTTCTAATGGGTGTCCCCTTTGATTTTCAATCAAGTTTTTTCAAAAAGATCCTCTATTTCATTAAACTCAATTTCTGGTGAGGCTGTTTTAGTTTTCTCGTTATCAGCTTCATAGTCATAATCATCTCTAAACTGTTGTCTTATGGAATCAAAATCTACATGTTCCATAAGGTCTATCGCTGAAAAATCCATTTCAATTTTATACTCTTCAATCATTTCATCAGCAAGCTTTATAGCATCACTATCTAAACTTTCAAAATCAGTTACATGATCAGATACATAGTCACTTATATTGTCCACACAGTATTCCCATACACACTCCTGAAAAACTGTTATTATTTCTTCACAATCAATCTCATGCCTGTCAGTAAACTCTTCAATCAACTCAGAAATTACTTTGAGAGTATCACTTGACGGAAAGTAGTCTAAAACGCCTTGAATTAAACCTAACCAATCCAAACTTTCTATAGTTAAGTCGTCATATTCAATTAAATATTTTAATAGCAAAATAGTTTCACCATCAACTTCTTCAAGGATACCTTCAGTCTTAATAATTTTAATTAACGCATTTATAGATGATGCTTTAATATCATCATGTATGTCATTTAAAACGACATCTTCAAAAACTAGAACGAACAGATAGAAATGCGATGAAAAAGCCTGTTCGTCATTAATTTTTTCTAGAAGCTTTAACTTGACTCTGTTATCAGGTCTTGGTGAATTACTAAGAAATGAAAATACATGAGACGATTTATAACTTTTATATGCTTTTAAAGAGTTTAGTTGAAATAAAATATCGACTATTAAATCCACATCATTTTTACAAATAGAAACAACATAATCATTAATTGATGGGTTAAATAGTTCAAAGACTATAGATTCCCCACCAATAACTCTCGTAATTAATGAACCTGATAACGTTTGAATTGCTTTATCAAATTGAATGTTGGTAGTAAGTATATTCTTACTTTTAAAGTATTTATTTACTGTAGTTTTAAGCACTTCTTCTTCTATTTTATTACCAAAATAAACAATAATAAATATGATTATTCTTTCATACTCTTTTAATTGATTATGAAAAACATGTTCCCAGATATCTTTAGGATTATTAATACTTTCTTCAACCTTGTCCCAATACTCTGCCGAACTTATTAGATCAAAACGCTGCACATCAGTTATAAACTCGATTAATCTAGGGTTAAAGTTTTTGTGGTTAATAATTTCGAGATATCTTTTCTCAATGTAGAGTTGTTCGATATAACTTTCGTTGAGTTGCGAGAAATATATATGGTTATAGAGAATTCTTGCTTTATCAATATCCTCAAGTTCTGTTACATCTAGAACATATTCGCGTTGTTCTAAATTTTTATTTTTAAATATTGCTGAAATATTTCTGCCTTGATTAAGTATCGAAGATCTTGATGTTAGAATAAATCTTTTGTTATCATCACATTTGATAGCTTCAATGAATTTCATGATCTTGGAATCTTCTTTATTCTCTATTCCTTCTAGGTAGTTACTACCTAAAAAATCATCAAAATAAAAAATTTGCTTACCCATTTTATTAAATACATTTTTGGCATCTTTAATGTCATCTTCTATAATAACTAGTTCAAACCCATCAAGAACATATTCAAGGCATAATTGCTCTGCTAGAGTAGTTTTTCCTGCTCCTGGTTCACCTGAAATAATTACACTATGAACTTTTTCTAGTAAGTCCTTTGCCTCATCATGATTACTCGTTTTAGCATAGTATTTACTAAATTTTTTAATTTTTTCTAATCCCCACTCACTATCTAAATAGGTACTTTGGTTTAATAAAATTTGTAATGTATTTGTACTTGTTAACCATAATTTATAATGGTTTCGTTCAATATCAGGGAAAACTTTTAAGTAATCATTTAAGTCTTCTTTTCCATAAACATTACTTTCTTTGAGGTATGGGGAAAATGCGTCTGCTAGCTCTTTCTTTTGCTTGCGACTTAGTGATTCAGAGCACACAAAAATATAATCAGATGGGCTAAGCTTTTTTACCTTAGCTGCTTCAGTATTTTGACAATGACGTAATAACTTATTATAACCAGATTTAAAATAATGCTTTGACTGAATAATAACCTCATTATCTGAGCTTTGATAAAACCGCCCATCAACACCACTATCTTTACCAGATTTAAATCGTTCAACTTTAATATTTTTTACTCTGGAAATTACATCATTTGCAAGTTCTTCAAACTCTTTATCATGAAGAGTTTCAAAATTATAATCTGGCATTTAATTTATGTTTTTATATGAAAAATATACTATATATTACTCCCCTTAACATCAAAAGCCCTAGCGTAAACTATTAGATTTAACTCCTAAGATACTTTAACCGTACTTTTTTATTACAAAAAACTACCATAGTGTCACCATTCACTGAGGCTAGATCAATTTAGCAATTTCCTTATACCTCATTCACTTTAAAAATAACTAAAGAACAAGAATCTGGTTTTGAATGTATATTCCCAATTCCAGAGAGGGATAAGCGACAGGCCCCCTTTAGCTGCTGTCATCAGCGCGACTGAACCTTGAATAAGGTTTCTAACGTAGGTCGCGGACTTATCCCGGCAAAAGTTAGCAGTAGGAATCATCAGCCAAGGTGATACAACTTTTTGGGCTAAAGCCAGCTTCATAACAAAATTGCTAAGGATCAGGTTTTGTTTCTTGCCAAGACCAAACAACAATCTCACGTTTAACACCCTCCCCCGTCATCAAGCCCTGAAAATAAGCAATTGATGAGTAATATCGCGCATGGATGCACGGTAAGGCGAAACTAGGCCATGGATGGCCTATCTTCGCCGTTTACGTTCACATCAATTGTGTTTTGAAGGATTAAGCGTGATGCTCGGGTGGCGCTGGGAGAGTCCAGAGAGGGGGCAGCGGCAGCCCCTCTTTGGCTGCTGTCGCCAGCGCGACAAAACCTTGAATAAGGTTTCTAATTTCTAGAAGTACCAAACGTATTCGCGTTATCTGTAATAGTAACCTCAAACACCCATTCAAATACTTATTCGGGCTACCGCCCGCGCGTAAGCAAGCTAAACGCCTACAATAAGTAACACATACTCTTGGTTTTTGAGCGAGTAAGTATATTTGTGATTCGTTGGGTTTCGTTTCACTCTACCTAGCCTATGCAACTTGTGTTGTAAGGCGAAAGTTAAGTGCTTTCATCACTTTAAAAATAGTTTCCCAACGAGGCTTGGTTTTACCGTTAACTGCTTTATATAAGCTTTCACGGTTTAATCCCGTTGCTTTAGCAATATCACTCACGCCATGCTTTTTAACTAATAAGCCAAGTGCTTCAATAAAGGTATTTGGATCATCATCAGCTAAACACTCTTCTAAAAATGTATTAATTTCTTGCTGTGTTTCCATATAATCAAACGGATTAAAATCTGATGTTTGTAGCGCCATAATAATTACTCCAATTTATTCAACTTGCTAAACAAATGTAGCCTAAAGGCTACGAGTGCACAATGTTATTTATAACTTTTGGGCTGGCGCCCGCGCGCCAGCAAGCTAAACGCCTACGATAAATAACATATACTCCTGCCTTTTGAGCGAGTAAGTATATTTGGGATTTGCTGGGTTTCGTTTCACTCTTCCCAACCTACGTTCATATGATTAATGGCGAATCACCACACACAAAAAAGCCGTTGCATCGCTGCAACGGCTTTTATAATTTTGATAAATTCCCGGACTATAATGGAACTTACTACCCATTAAAGTTCAAAAATCAGTCTCTGCTCTTAGTCGCGATAAGTCTCAACCGCTGGGCATGAACATACTAAGTTACGGTCGCCGTATACGTCATCAATACGTGTAACGGTTGGCCAGAACTTGTTTTTAGCCACTGCAGGCACTGGGAATGCAGCGTAAAAACGGTCGTACGCGCGGTCCCATTCGTTACCTAATACGTCGCCTTGTGTATGCGGTGCAAACACTAGCGGATTGTTTTCGATTGACCATTCGCCAGAGATTACTTTTTCAATTTCGCCTTTAATTGACACCATTGCTTCGATAAAGCGGTCAATCTCACCTTTTGATTCAGACTCAGTTGGCTCAATCATTAATGTGCCAGCTACTGGGAACGACATAGTTGGTGAATGGAAGCCGTAATCTTGCAGGCGCTTAGCTACGTCCATTTCAGTAATGCCTGATAGCTCTTTAAGTGGGCGTAAGTCAACAATACATTCGTGAGCAACACGGTTGTTACGACCACGGTATAAAATTGGGAAGTGCTTGCTTAGCTCATGCGTTAAGTAGTTAGCATTAACAATTGCCATTTCAGTCGCTTGTTTTAAGCCCTCTGAACCCATCATGGTGATGTAAGCCCATGAAATAGGTAAAATAGCGGCTGAGCCGTAAGGCGCTGCCGATACCGCACCGTTACCAATGTTAGTACCTGGTACGTTAATTACGCTATGGTTTGGCATAAATGGCGCAAGGTGCGATTTAACACCAATTGGGCCAACACCTGGACCACCGCCACCGTGTGGAATACAAAATGTTTTATGCAAGTTTAAGTGCGATACGTCTGAGCCAATAAAGCCTGGGCTTGTTACGCCAACTTGCGCGTTCATGTTTGCGCCGTCCATGTAAACTTGGCCGCCGTGCTCATGAATAATGTCACAAATTTCGCGAATTGTTTCTTCGTATACGCCGTGCGTAGACGGGTATGTAATCATGATGCACGATAAGTTTTCAGACACTTCCTCAGCTTTCGCTTTAAGGTCAACCATGTCTACGTTACCGTTTTTGTCGCAGTTAACTACCACAATTTTCATGCTCGCCATTTGCGCTGATGCAGGGTTAGTACCGTGCGCAGAGCTTGGGATTAAACATACATTACGGTGTGCATCGCCGCGTGACTCGTGGTATTTACGAATCGCGATTAAGCCTGCGTATTCACCTTGTGCGCCAGAGTTTGGCTGTAGTGATACTGCATCGTAACCGGTAATGTTTACTAGCCAGTCGTGTAGCTCGCCAATCATTATTTGGTAACCTTCTGCTTGGTCTAGCGGGCAGAATGGGTGAAGGTTTGCAAACTCAGGCCACGTAATTGGGATCATCTCGGCGGTCGCGTTTAGTTTCATGGTACATGAGCCTAACGAGATCATTGAGTGATTAAGCGATAAGTCTTTGCTTTCTAGTCGCTTAATGTAGCGAAGCATGTCTGTTTCGCTATGGTAGCTGTTAAAGTTTGGATGCGTTAGTACTTCGTCGTCACGTACTAAACTTGCAGGAATTGACTCGCTGCCATTTGCTTCAACGTCGGCTGCAATAGCGTCAACACTTAGGCCATGGCCTTCGCCTAAAATAATATCGAATAACTCAGCTACATCGGCACGTGTTGTTGTCTCTGATACCGAAATTGAGTACTCGCCTTCGTGGTTTGTAGCAAAGTTTACGCCTTTTGCAATTGCACGTGCTGTTACGTCGTTTTTGCTGTCGCTTACTACTGTTAGCGTATCAAACCACGTGCTGTGCTTAAGTGCGATGCCTTTAGCTTTAAGACCACTTGCTAAAATATCAGCAAAGCGATGTATACGCTGCGCGATAGTTTTTAAGCCTTGTGGGCCGTGGTACACCGCGTAAAACGCTGCCATGTTGGCAAGTAATACCTGCGCTGTACAAATGTTTGAGTTGGCTTTGTCGCGGCGAATATGTTGTTCGCGCGTTTGCATTGCCATACGTAGTGCGTCGTTACCTAAACGGTCTTTAGATACACCAATAATACGACCTGGTAATGAACGTTTGTATGCGTCACGTGTTGCAAAAAATGCAGCGTGTGGACCGCCGTAACCCATAGGTACGCCAAAACGTTGAGCCGAACCAAGTACTACGTCTGCGCCTAGTTTACCCGGTGCTTTTAATAGTAATAAACTCATTATGTCGGCAGCAACACAGGCAATGGCCTTTTTGCTTTGTACGCCAGCAATTAGGTCAGTTATATCTACCACTTCGCCTGATGTAGTTGGGTATTGGAACAATGCGCCAAAAATGTCGTGATTTACGGCATCTTCTGCTTTACCTACAATTATTTCAAAACCAAACTGCTCGGCACGCGTTGTTACTACGTCGATTGTTTGTGTGTGTACGTCGTCGGCAATAAAAAAGGCATTGGCTTTTTTAGCTTTTGATACGCGTTTTGCAAGGCCCATAGCCTCTGCAGCGGCTGTTGATTCGTCAAGTAGTGATGCACTTGCTAAATCAAGACCAGTTAAATCTAGGGTCATAGTTTGGAAGTTTAATAATGATTCTAAACGCCCTTGAGCAATCTCTGGCTGATACGGTGTGTACGCTGTATACCAACCTGGATTTTCTAGTACGTTACGTAAAATTACGTGCGGTACGTTAGTTGGGTGGTAGCCTTGGCCAATGTACGATTTGAAAACTTTATTTTTGCTGGCTACTGATTTTAGGTAGCTTAGTGTTTCAACTTCAGTACGGCTTTCGCCAACTGTTAGCGGTTGTTCTAGACGAATGCTAGCCGGTACAGTTTGGTCAATGAGCTCTTGCACACTCGATACTTCTAAAGCACTTAGCATATCGCTTACTTGTGCTGGGCTTGGCCCAATATGGCGGCGAATAAAATCTTGCTTTTGCTCTAGTTCTTCAAGAGATTTGGCGTTTGACATGAATCCAGATTCCTATGATCCTAAATGCTAATGGGTAACTAGCATTAATTAAAATATTTGACGATTTAACAGCTCACTCAGTATGGAGTTGTGCGCTGTAAAATCATAAAAGCCCCATTTTTATACATTAAACGGGGCTTTTAGTTATCTTCAAAAAATGATTATTCTTCGTCGATAGTGTGCGAGTAACCTTCAGCGTCTAATAAGTTGTCTAGCTCAGACTCGTCAGATGCTTTAATACGGAATAACCAACCGTCGCCGTAAGCGTCGTTGTTTACTGTTTCAGGTGAGTCTTCAAGTTCTTCGTTAATAGCAACAATTTCGCCACTGATAGGTGCGTAAATGTCTGATGCTGCTTTAACCGACTCTGCTACTGCACAGTCTTCGCCAGCGTCTACTTCGTCGCCAACTTCTGGTAATTCAACAAATACCATGTCGCCAAGAAGTTCTTGTGCATGCTCAGAAATACCAACAGTAAATGTACCGTCGCCTTCACTGCGAACCCACTCGTGTGAAGGTGCGTATTTTAACTCGCTAGGAATGTTGCTCATTTTATTTGTCCTTTGGTTTATATTGGGAGGATATCAATCACTGTAATTACACTGATTGATATAACCAAATTATTTAAATTATTGATTTACCGTTACGTACAAAGCTAGGCTTTACTACTTTAACGTTTACTAATTTTTTACGCATTTCTACTTGAGCTGTATCGCCTGTTGAACGTGGTACACGTGCAAGGGCTACACTAAAACCAAGTGTTGGTGAAAAAGTACCAGAAGTAATAATACCTTCACCACCATCAACAATTACTTTAGAACCGCTACGCAAAACGCCTTTTTCTTCAAACACTAAGCCAACTAGTTTGTCAGTGCTTTTTTCTGCGCGTTGCTTAACAAGTACGTCACGGCCAATAAAGTCACGATCTTCTGGTTCCCATGCAATGGTCCATGCCATGTTAGCTGCAAGTGGTGATACGCTTTCGTCCATATCTAGACCGTAAAGGTTCATACCTGCTTCTAAACGTAGCGTGTCGCGTGCACCTAAACCAGCAGGCTTAACACCTGCGTCTAGCAGTTGTTGCCATAAATCGGCTGCTTGGTCGTTCGGTACTACTATTTCGTAACCGTCTTCGCCAGTATAACCCGTTGTGGCAATAAATAAATCACCTACTTGAACACCAAAAAACGGCTTCATACCTTCAACAGCGGCTTGTTGCTCAGCATTTAAAAGAGTGGCTGTTTTTGCTTTAGCGTTAGGGCCTTGTACTGCAATCATTGCAAACTCTGGGCGCTCTGTAACAGTTACGTCAAAGTCGCTCGATACGTTAGCTAAATGCGCTAGGTCTTTTTCGCGCGTTGCTGAGTTAACAACTAGGCGGTAAAACGTTTCACTAAAGAAATAAATAATTAAGTCGTCTATTACACCGCCTTGCTCGTTAAGCATGCCGGTGTAAAGCGCTTTGCCTGGTACGGTTAATTTTGCAACGTCGTTAGCTACTAGCTTACGTAAAAATGCTTTTGCTTGAGGCCCTTCAATATCAACAATAGTCATGTGTGATACGTCAAACATACCAGCATCGGTACGTACGCTATTGTGTTCTTCTATTTGTGAGCCGTAGTTGATTGGCATTTCCCAGCCATGAAAATCAACCATTTTTGCGCCCGCTTCTAGGTGCTTAGCATGTAGTACAGTTTTAGAAGTCATAACATTCCTTCACGTTTAAATTAACCCTGTTTAGGGCGTGGCTTAAATAGATATAAAAACAGGTAAACATTGTTATGCTCGCCTGTTGTTTTTATTCGTTATGCGGCTTCACTATGCATAAGTGCAAAGCCTTGCGCTTGCATGTAGCTTTGCCATTTTTGTAATTCTTGTTGTTTAGCTACTAATACAAAGTGTTGTTCGTCGTTTTTATCAATGGCGGTAATAAATACATCACCGCTTTGTGCACCGTAGCAAAGTTGCGCATCAGAAAGGCGCAAACCTGGTGTTAATTTAAAAGCATTAACTAGGGTATCAAATGCGTTGTCGCCACTTAAAATAAAGCTTGCTAGGTCCGTGCGTACTACATAATCAATATCAAAACGTAATTGCTGCTCGTTTATAAGCGCTTGTAGTTGAAGGCTTGCGTTGTGTGGTAGTACGAATCTAAAGGCGGTTTCGCTAAAGTAATAAACAGCAAAACTGTAGTCAGAATTATAGTCGCCATCAAGCGTGCCTTTTAAGCCTAAACCGCTGGCGGTAAGCTTAGTTAAATCAAGGCCTAAAATAGTGCTTAAAAATACACTGGTTTCGGTGCCGCTAAAATCCATTACAACGTGATTGTTGTTAGTTTGCAAAGCGTTAGTAACCGCACTACTTGCGTTGCTGTGGCGGGCAAACATTATTGGGTTAAAAGTCATAACAAACACCTGTGTATTTTCGATTACAAAAGTATATTGCCCACGCCTATCAACAACAAATTGTAATTATTTATCAATTGATAAATAATACTTATATATATGGCTATATAAATTGTAATTTTAAATATGAAAAACATATCAACAGACGGTTTACGTACTTTTGTAATGGTAGTTGAAATAGGTGGCTTTGCTAAAGCAGGCGATTTACTTGGCCTGTCGCAACCTGCTGTAAGTTTGCAAATAAAGCGCTTAGAAGACGTGCTTGGCTATAAACTATTTAAAAAACAAGGGCAGCGCCAAGTATTAAACCAGTACGGCGAGCTATTATTGCCTATGGCAAAACAAATGATGCAACACAACGATGCTATTTTGCAGCAGTTCACCTCAGAAAACATTGCAGGTAAAGTGCGCTTGGGTATTCCGAGCGAATTTGCAGCGCGTATTTTACCCTCAATTATTGGCGACTTTGTGGCGCTCTACCCTGAGGTGTCGTTAGAGGTTAAGTCGCGTTTAAGTAAGCATTTGCTTTCGGCTTCTCGCCAAGATCAGTTTGATTTAGTACTTGCGCTAAATGAGCGACTCAACTCTGATAAGTTTCCTATTTTTATGCAAGACGAACTTGTGTGGGTGGGCGACCTGTCACTTGCGCATAATGAGGTGGTTACCCTAGTTACCGCACCAGAGGGGTGTATTTATCGTCGCCGTGCTACTGATGCATTAAAAAGTGCAGGCATTAAATACCGAATAGTTTATAGCAACGCCGATTTAACCGGCCTTATAGCTGCATTAAAAGAAGGCTTAGGTATTACCGTACTTGCCAAAAGTACAGTACCGAGTGAGCTTAACTATCAGGTTCAAACCAAGCATTTACCAGCTCTTGGTAATATTGGTATTAGCTTGGTTAAAAGTTCGGGTGAGTCGGAAAATGCAGTAGATAAACTCGCTGAATTTATAGCCCTACGCTTGGGCTAGCGCTTACGTAGCATATATAATTCGTTCAGCCTTTATAGTTAGTAAAATAATACAAAATAATACAAAAGAAACAATTTAGTTAATTAAGTTGCATAAGCAGGTGTTTTTAGTTCTATTAAACTGAATAATTAAATAGTTAATAACATTGATTCGTATTCGTTAACGTGTTCAAATTACGCCAATTAAGATAATTGACATGATTAGGAACACAATGAACCCTAAGTTTTTAGTATCTACTTTGGCAACTGCGGTTGCTTTGTCTTTTAGTGCTACTGCAATAGCAAAAGACACCAGCGATAAAGAACAACGCTTTGAACAAATTACCGTTATTGGCTCAGAACAAGCAATTAACGATATTCCTGGTTCGGCTACGTTTATTTCTGATGAAGAACTTCAAAAATTCAAATTTACTGATATTTCTCGCGTTTTAGCGTCTGTTCCGGGCGTTTACGTGCAAGAAGAAGACGGCTACGGCCTTCGTCCTAATATTGGTATGCGCGGTACAGGTACTGGCCGTAACGATAAAATATCAGTAATGGAAGACGGTGTATTGGTTGCACCAGCACCATATTCAGCACCATCTGCTTACTACTTCCCTACTACGGGTCGTATGGAGTCTATTGAAGTATTAAAAGGCGCGGCATCAGTTAAGTATGGCCCGCGTACTACGGGCGGTGTTTTAAACTTACTTTCGCGCAGCTTACCTACGGAGCCAAATAGCTCAAAAGGTATGGTAGATGCAGCCCTTGGTGGTGATGGTTATTACAAAGGTCACGCTTACTTCGGTAAAGAAAAAAACAACACAGCAGGCTTAATTGAAGTATTTACTTACGGCGCAGAAGGCTTTAAAGAGCTGCCAGTAGGTAATGACAACACCGGCTTTGAAAAAACAGATTTACTATTAAAGTTTGGCCATACGTTTGGTCAAAACGATGCGCATAATCTTGAGCTAAAAATTAAGTACTCTGACGAAACATCAGACGAAACATACATGGGCTTAACTGACGAAGACTATCAAGAAAGTCCTTACCGTCGTTATGCTGCATCGCAAAACGATGAAATGAATACTCGCCATAACGCATACCAACTTAACTACGCGTACCGTTTTGGTGATGGCTATGAATTTTTAGCTACGGCTTACTTAAACGATTTTCATCGTAACTGGTATAAAGCCAGCAAAGTAAGCGAAAGCTACCTTGAGCAATACAGTGAATTTGAAGCAAACCCGACAAGCGAAGGTATTGAAGGTATTGGTATTAAAGCTAATAACCGCGACTACCAAGCTAAAGGTATTCAGTCTGAATTACATATTCCTGCAGGCGATCACTACGTGACTGTTGGCGTACGTTACCACGAAGACGAAATGGATCGTTTTCAGTGGGAAGACAAATACACACTTAATCAAGACCTAAGCTTAACACTTACAGAGCAAGGCGTTCCGGGCTCTGACAGCAACCGTGTAGATAGCGCAGAAGCAAGTACCTTGTTTATTCAAGACGAGTGGACAATTGATGCATTAGTAGTAAGTGCAGGTCTTCGTTATGAAGACATTACTATTACGCGTGAAGAGTGGTCTAAATCAGATCCAACACGCAGCAACGGTTTAACTAAAGATGTGTCGAACGACACTGAAATTTTAGTGCCGTCACTAGGTGCTACTTACACGCTTAACGAAAGCGTAACGCTACTTGCGGGCATTCAAAAAGGTTATGCACCAGCAGCACCTGGTAATGCTGACCAAGAAGAAGAAGAAAGTGTAAACATTGAGTTTGGCTCTCGCTTTAATATGGATGGCTTTAGCGGTGAAGTAATTGCGTTTTACTCTGACTACAGCAACATGCACGGTAACTGTACTGCAGCGGTTGGTTGTAGCGACGACAACATTGGCGACCAATACAACTACGGTGAAGTAGAAGTAGCGGGCTTTGAATTTAGTGCAGCACGTACGTTTGCAACTGATACAGCTATGTTCCCAGTTAAATTAACGTATACCTACACAGACTCTGAGTTTAAAAACGATTTTGATTCAGAAATTTGGGGCACGGTAGAAAAAGGCGATGCAATGCCTTACGTACCAGAAAACCAAGTAGCGTTATCGTTAGGTGCTGAGTTTTCTGCGTTTGTAGTTAACAGCCAAATACGTTACGTATCTGATGCGCATGCTAACTTAACGCAGTCGGGCTTAAACGCAATTGATAGCCGCGTAGTATGGGATTTAGCTGCTAAATACTTAATCGATGAAAATCAAAAAGTATACCTAAGCGTTGATAACTTGTTTGATAAAACATACGTTGCTAACCGTTCAAACGGTGGCATTCAACCAGGTAAGCCGCGTACCCTTCAGATGGGCTACACTTACTCATTCTAAATTGAAAGCTGGTTAAACGGTTCACTAACAGCGTTAATAATTTTTTATGTAAAAGCACTACACATCTAAATTATTGCCTTGTTATTAAACCGTTTACCTGCGCTTTGTATAGGAGAAATAGTTCACTAACAGCGTTAATAATTTTTTATGTAAGAACACTACACATCTAAATTATTGCCTTGTTATTAAACCGTTTACCTGCGCTTTGTATAGGAGAAATGGTTCACTAACAGCGTTAATAATTTTTTATGTAAGACCACTACACATCTAAATTATTGCCTTGTTATTAAACCGTTTACCTGCGCTTACAAAGTTAAAGCGTAAATTACAGACACAAAAAAGCCGAGATTGAATTTCAATCTCGGCTTTTTAATACATAAAACTTATCGTTTTATATATTAGTTATTTGCGTTACGTTGGCGTAATACTTCAAACAAACAAATACCGGTGGCTACCGATACGTTTAAGCTTGAAACAGTACCCGCCATTGGGATTTTAACGAGCATATCGCAATGCTCACGCGTTAAGCGTCGCATGCCCTCGCCTTCTGCGCCCATAACAATAGCCATTGGCCCCGTTAAGCTTGCATCAAATACGTGGTTATCAGTTTCGCCAGCAGTGCCTACAACCCATACGCCTGCATCTTTAATTTCGCGAAGCGTACGTGCAAGGTTAGTCACTTGAATTAGCGGTACTGTTTCGGCTGCACCACAAGCTACTTTACGTGCTGTGCCGTTAAGCTTGGCAGAGCGATCTTTAGGTACAATTATAGCGTGAACACCTGCAGCGTCTGCACTACGTAGACATGCGCCTAAGTTATGCGGATCGGTAATACCATCAAGCACAAGTAAAAACGGGGTGTCTTCACGAGCGATTATTGCATCAAGATCTTTTTCGTTAAACGTTGGCGCTGCTTTTACGTTGGCAATAATACCTTGATGCTGCTCACCCTTTGATTTGCTATCAAGGGCTTTACGCTGCATAAACTGTACTGAAATACCAAACTTACGTGCTTCATCAATAATCGGAGTTGAGCGTTTGTCGTCACGACCTTTAAGGGCGTAAATTTCTACAAAGCGCTCTGGCTCGCTTTCTAAAATTGCTTCAACAGAGTGAAAGCCAAAAATTAATTCATTACTCACGTATTATCTGCTCCTGGGCTAGTACTTTTACGGGCATTTTTGCCAGCTCTTTTAGGCTTTTTAACTGCCTTCTTCTTCGGCTTTTTCTTTACGGCAGTGTCTGCTGCTTTTTTATCTGCGGGTTTAGTTGCAGACTTATTTGCAGGCTTGCCTTTATCTTTATTTGCTGGCTTTTTTTTACCTTTTGGTTTGTCATCGCTGTGCGACTTTTTACCCGGTACTTTGCCTGCTTTTAATTGCGAACGCACACTTGCTGGCGCATGCTCAGATTTACCTGAACCTTTTTTTGGCGCACGACGACGTGAGTATCTGTCTTGTGCAACATCGCCTTTAAGCGTTAAGTTGATACGGCGATCGTCTAAACTAACCGACGCAACTTTTACTGTTACTTTATCGCCAAGGCGATAAACTTTGTGCGAGTGCTCACCTATTAGGGTGTGTTTTGCAGCGTCATGTGCAAAAAACTCGTCGCCTAAATTAGTAACATGAATAAGCCCATCAATTTGTAAATCGTCTAAACGAATAAACAAACCAAAGTTAGTGACCGATGAAATAACACCGTCAAACTCGTCACCTACGTGATCTTGCATAAACTCACATTTAAGCCAATCGGCAACTTCGCGAGTTGCATCATCGGCGCGGCGCTCTGTGGTAGAACACTGCTCACCTAGTTGATCAACTTCGTCGTCGGTATAAGCGTATTCGCCAGACGTTTGCTGACCTTGTGCTTTTATAACTGCTTTAATAGCACGATGTACTACTAAATCTGGGTAACGACGTATTGGCGATGTAAAGTGCGCATAAGCCGATAACGCTAAACCAAAGTGACCAATGTTATCTGGCTGATATACAGCTTGTTTCATTGAACGCAGTAGCATAGTTTGAATTAGTTCGGCTTCTGGGCGGTCACCTAGTCGCGCTAATACTTGGGTTATTTCTTTTGGTGTTGGCTCGTCGCTTAATGTGCTTTCGATACCTAACTCGCCTAAAAACTTAGTAAAGTTACCTAGCTTTTCGCTGTCTGGTTCGTCATGCACACGATAAAGCGCGCTTGCTTCGTGCTTTTCAAGAATTTTAGCCGCCGATACGTTGGCTAAAATCATACATTCTTCAATTAGTTTGTGCGCATCGTTACGAATAACAGGCACTATTGATTCTATTTTACGCTGAGCGTTAAATACAAAACGTGTTTCTAGGGTTTCAAACTCAATGGCACCACGGTCTTGGCGTGCAGCTTTAAGTGCCATATACATTTGCTGTAAGTCAGTTAAATGTGGCACTACGGCTGAGTATTCTTCGCGTAGTTTTTCGTCGTTTTGTAAAATGGCATTTACTTTGGTGTAAGTTAAACGTGCATGCGAGTTCATTATCGCTTCGTAAAACTTATAGCCCGAAAGTTTACCCGCGCTCGACACGGTCATTTCGGCAACCATACATAAGCGATCTACTTTTGGATTAAGCGAACATAATCCGTTAGAAAGCACTTTTGGTAGCATCGGAATTACTTGCTCAGGAAAATACACTGAGTTACCACGCAAAATTGCTTCTTTGTTAAGCGGCGTGTTCATTCCTACGTAATGCGATACATCAGCAATGGCAACCCATAAGCGCCAGCCACCTGATTTTTTAGGTTCACAATATACGGCGTCATCAAAGTCGCGTGCATCTTCGCCATCAATAGTTACAAGTGGTAAATCACGTAAATCTACGCGACCTTGTTTGTCAGCTTCTTCAACAAATTCACCTAGATGAGCAACTTGTGCTTCAACTTCTTCTGGCCATACATGTGGAATATCGTGATTGCGCAGTGCAACTTCAATTTCCATACCTGGGGCTAAATGCTCACCAAGTACATCTATAACTTTACCTACCGCGTTCATGTTACGGCTTGGGTTTTGCGTAATTTTAACCTGCACCATTTGGTTATGGCGGGCACCGTTTTCGTTGCCTGGTAAAATCATTATATCTTGCGTTATGCGCGGGTCTTCAGCGACTACAACAGCAACACCGTGCTCAACAAAGTAACGGCCAACAATTGGCGCGCGCTCGTTAGTAAGCACTTTTATAATACGTGCATCGCATTTTGAGCCAGAACCACGTTTAGTGCCTTTAGCTAGTACAATGTCGCCATGTAACACTATATTCATTTGGTGCTTAGCAATAAACCAATCTTTACTCTCGCCTTCAACTTCTAAAAAGCCGAAACCGTCTCTGTGGCCTATTACTTTGCCTTTGGTTAAACCGGCTTCGTCAATTAGGGCGTAGCATTTAAATTTATTGAAATACAGCTGTCCGTCACGCTCCATAGCGCGAAGGCGGCGTTTAAATGCTATTTGGCGTTCGTCATCGTTTACTGCTAGTTCTTCACATAATTGCGCGTAGTTAGCAGGCTTTGAACGCTCTTGAAGGTGAGTAAGTATAAACTCACGACTAGGGACTGGGTTTTCGTACTTTTCTTGTTCTCGACTGAGATTTGGATCTTGGTTTGACATTCACTATCTTGTTAGTTGGTTATGTAGGTATTTTAACCCATATAGTTATAATGAGACAGGTAAAAGCTATTAAACTTTTAAGAAAGCACTTTTACCTTGCTGTATAGTTTAAAAATCTAGCGCAATGGGGCTTAACGATCCCTTAACTGCAAAGTGTTTAGTCATCTCGTAGCAATGCTAAAACCTATACTATTTTTTTTGTAGGTTTTTCCACAGCAGTTTACTTATATTATCAATAAAGCTTGGGTCTTCTTCTTTCATCGTAAGTAAAATCTGCTTATTCATTTGTGTTTTATTTTGAGCGTAAATCCAACGATTTTTATTAAATTGCTGGGCAAACTCAAGTACACCTGCTTGTAGTTCATCGTTATTTGCAAACACAGCTTCAACCACTTTATTGTCTAGCAACTGCTGTGCACCAACACGCTCTCCTGACATAGCTAAACGATTAAAGAATGTTTGCGAAATAGCTTTATTAATTATAGGAAACATCGACGGTACAAACGGCACCATTACATCCACTTCAGGAAAACAAAAGAAGCCTTTATCTGACTTCATAAATCTAAAATCGCACGCACACGCAAGCACCGAACCATTGCCATAGGTATGCCCGTTTAACGCAGCAATAATAGGCATAGGAAAAGTAACTATGCGCTTAAACAAGTCACTTATTTGAATCATAAAGTCAGAAATAGCAGCAGGTAAAATACTTGGATTAGACATCCATTGAAGGTCGATGCCTAATGACCAGTTTTTGTCACTCGAAGACGTTAGAATAACTGACTTAATATTTTGATCTGCTTCAATGTGGTCAAGGTGTAAATTAAACTCAGCCAAAAACGCTGGATTGTGACGGTTTTCAGCGGTATTCATGGTGAGTATAGCGGTGTTATTTTTAGTTGTTAGTTCTATTATATTTGCCATTAAACCCTCTTTTAACGCTTTTTAAGCTAATTTTAAGCGCTGTTCGTTACTTTTATAAGTAATACCAACCTGCATAAATCTTTGATCAATTTAACGAATTAAATTTCACTATAACGTCGTTAAAAATTTTTTATTTAGAACAACTAGATACAAAAATTTTTGCCTAGTTCTAGCGTAATTTTCTTAACGTTAAATAGACCCCATATATAAGCAGATTGGTATAACATAGTAATACTTTGCTTATAATTTATAAACCTACTATTTAAAGCCATCCTTTTTGTTTAGCTATACGCGCAGCATCTATACGGTTAGTGGCGTTTAACTTAGCAATAGCGTCTGATAAATAATTACGTGTGGTACCTTCACTTATAAATAACTGCTTGGCTATGTCGCTTGTTTTAAGGCCGTCGCTTGCAAGTTTAAGTGCTTTGCGTTCTTTATCGGTAAGTGGATCTGCGTCGTCTAATGCATTAATAGCAAGCTCTGGGTCTATCACTTTTTGTCCCTGCATTACTTTTTTAAGCGCATTTATTAGCTCTTCACTGGGTGCTTCTTTTAAAATAAAACCTTTAACACCTGCTATAAGCGCTCGCCTAATATAACCCGCACGAGAGAATGTGGTCATAATAACCATTTTTATAGCGGGGAACTTAGCGGCTATTTTTTCACTCAGCTCTATACCATTCATAGTTGGCATTTCTATATCGGTTAAAATTATATCGGGATGTAAATCACTATCAAGCGCTTCAATTGCATTAAGTGCATCTTGCCCGTTACTTGCTTGCCCAATAATCTCAATATTAAAATCGAGTCCTAACAATGCTGCTACTGCGTCGCGCACAAGCGCTTGATCTTCCACTAAATACACTCTGATCATTGTAAATCCTTAGCTGAAATTGGTAGCATTACATTTAAAGTAAAAATATCGCCACAGGTAAATGTTGCACTACCATTGAGTTGCTCTGCTCGCTCTTTAATACCATTTAGGCCATTGCCCGAATTTAATGTGGAGCACGGTGCACGATCAATAACGGTAATGAGTAGATGCTGCGCTGTTTGTTCTATATTTATTTCGCAATTTTTTGTGCTGCTATGACGTAGCAAATTGGTAACGGCTTCTTTAATTATAAGGCCGGCGATGCCCTCTACTTTAGCGGGTAGAGTAGTTAAAACCACTTTAAATGAAACGTTAAAGTCTTGTTCTATTAATCTTTGTTTTAACTGTGCTACTTGGCTAACAAGGTTAAGCTGTTTTAAATCACTAACGGCGCTTCTTACATCACTGAGTAACTGCCTTGCCAGATCGGCCACTTGTGCAATTTCGCTATTTGCTTGAGCGTAACGCTCACCTTGGTTTAATTTATTGGCAAGCTCAGCTTTTAAAGCAATAGATGACAATGAGTGACCTAAAATATCGTGCAAGTCGCGGGCTATCCGTTCACGTTCAGCAATTGCTGCTAATTGCTCTAATTGGTTAGCGCTTTCTTGCTCACGCTTTTTGTACAGGCTCTCTCTTTTAGCTGCAATACCGTAACTAAATAAGGCTGCACATAAAATCAAAGCAACGGCTAAAAAGTATTGAACCTTCCCTATATCACCAATATATGCGCTTAATAAAACCGTAGATATAATTGCGAGTGCAGCATAAATTCTTTGATGGTAGCTGTATGCATAGCCTGCTACGTACGCTGCAAAGCCAAATAAAGTAGGAGTACCTGTGGTGTAAAACGTGGCGCAAAAACAAATTAATAGCATGGCTACAAACAACTTGGTCACCCCTGCACTTTTGCAGTTTATTGCTTTTACATATAAAAGAATAAAAGCAACATAAAAGGCTAAAGACATCGTTATTTGGTTAGCAGTAAAGCTCGCAAAATTAATTATTAGTGGGAGTAAATAAAAGCCTGTAAAAATTAAATGCCCATATTTCCAAAAACCTTTATCACTTTGTTGAGAAAAGGAGTTAAGCGAGCTCATACTAATACCTCAGGCATATTATTTTTACTTATAGGACTATTTTTATTAATAAATATAAATAACATAAAAATGCATGCCAGCATAAAGCAATCTGCGTACGTAATCGTAAAACTTAACGCCTCTAGCACTTCATTAATAGTTAAGCTGATTAAAATTAAAGAATTCATAATTATCCCCTGTTGAGTAAGGTAACTATGCCAGCGTATAAAAATAATAAGAGTGTGAAGTGTCATCAACTTTTATGACATTTGTCATGCGATAAAAAAATTCATCTTAAGAATTTTTAAGCAATGTTAATATGTTCAAAAAGTACAACAAGGAAATTAAATGCAATCTCAGCAGCAAAGTTTAATTTATTTGCACATAGCGGTATTACTTTTTGGCGGAACCGCTCTATTTGCCAAGCTTATTGGTTTAAATGCTTTAGATATTACCGTTTACAGAACTGCAATTGCAGGAATGGCTATTTTAGCCATGCTGTATTTTCAAAAAAAACAAATTAAACTCAACAAACCTAAAGACTACCTTATTGCGTTATTTTTAGGTGTTGCGGTGGGTATTCACTGGGTTACCTATTTTGCTGGTATGCAAATGGCCGGTATAACAATTGGGATGTTGGCGTTTTTTAGCTACCCCGTAATGACGGTGTTTTTAGAGCCCTTATTTAATAAAAGCAGGCCAAAAGCAAAAGATATAATAAGTGCGGCCGTGGTTGTTTTAGGTATTTACTTATTAGTCCCAAGTGCGAATTTAGGCGACGATGTGACCTTAGGTGTAATAACAGGTGTTATATCGGCATTGTTTTTTTCAATCAGAAACATTACCCATAAGCGCTACTTTAGCCAATATGGTGGCCCGCAAACTATGTTTTATCAAACCTTAGTGGCAAGCATTATGCTGTGCGCATTTATAGAAGTGCCGGTATATGAGGTTAGTAATCACGACCTAATTTTAATTGCCATAGCGGGTGTTATTTTTACAGCTACACCTCATTCATTATTTGCAGCAAGTTTAAAGCATTTATCAGCGGCAACTGCGGGGTTAATTTCTTGCTTACAACCACTTTATGGCACCATACTGGCTATAGTAATTATTCATGAACGTCCTACTGTTATGACGTTAGTTGGTGGAGCACTCATAGTTAGTGCCGCTTGTTTTGAAACGTGGTCAATCACTAAAAAGGCTCGACAATGAAAGTATTTGCACACCGTGGTGCCAGTGGGGATTTTCCTGAAAACACCGAAAGCGCTATTTTAGAAGCGTTAAAAGTAGGTGTTGATGGTATTGAAGTAGATATTCAAAGTTCCTTAGATGATTACATGGTAATACACGACTCATGGCTCGATAGAACCACCAGCGGTAAAGGTAGGGTGAGTAACTTTACGGCACATGAACTCTCTAAACTTGATGCTGGAAATGGTGAAAAAATTCCCACTCTTCAGCAGCTGTTTGATTGGAATAACAATAAATCTTTATTAAATATTGAGCTTAAACATACGTTTGAACTAGAAAGATTTGTGGCTCAACTTGAAGAAAACATTGAAGCTAACAAAATATCGAAAGCGAATATTTTAGTATCATCGTTTGATCATCATCAACTACAGTGGCTTAAAAGCAAGCTACCATGGCTTAAAATAGGCGCCCTTACTTCTTCTATTCCAATTAACTATGCAAAGTTTGCAAGTGATTTAAACGCTTATAGCGTACATGCAGATAAAACCTTTATAAATAAGGCTTTTGCTGATGATGCAAAAAAAAGAGGCTTAAAGATTTATGCTTATACGGTCGATAGAGAACAAGATATAGCGCTAATGCTTGAGTATGGCATAGACGGAATTTTTACAAATTACCCAGCGCGAACCAAAGCTTACTTGTTATCGTTACAAAGAAGCTAACTTACACCTCCCTAACTAAAATAAGAATCGTAGGGCTTAAGCATAATGAGTAGTTTTATGAAAATTTATAACTATATAGAGCAAACATTCTTTTTTACGTTAACGCGTAAAATAGTCGGTAATTTGAGTTTTGTATTATTGTTCCAAGCAATTACGTTATTTTGGCTGCATCAGAGCTTAAGCGAACAACAGCAAAGTACAGGGCTATTTTGGCTACTTACGCTTGTTATTATATCTGGTTTTATTTTTACTCTTTTTTATATGCGTTTTTTAATTGTTCGCCCTGTTACTGCTATGCGCGATACTTTGATAAAAATAAACCAACAAGATGCAAATTTAGCAGCAAAACTTCCCCACTTTTCGTATGACGAATTTAAAGATTTAAGTTCACAATATAATATATTTACTGCCCATTTAAGTGAGTTACTCAGCACAACATATAACAGTGCTCAAGCTAGTGCACACAGTAATATACAAGTCACTGAATCGATGAAAAATACTGAGCAATCAAGTGAGCAACAAATACAGTTAAGCCACAGTATTATTAATGCCAGTATGCAAATAACCCAAAGCTTACAAAACATAGTAAATAATACAGATAGCGTGCATAACGTTAATAATGAACACCTTAACTTTGTAAAACTATCTGCATCAGAGCTCGCTGCTTTAGTAAAGCAGGTTAAACTTATTACTAATATGCTAGGTAGCTTTTCAAATACAATTGCGGGACTGAAAGAGAACAGTGAAAACATTCGTAGTATTTTAAAAATGGTTGAAGAGTTTTCTGATCAAACTAATTTGTTAGCCCTTAACGCCGCAATAGAAGCAGCTAGAGCGGGTGAAGCTGGCAGAGGATTTGCCGTAGTTGCAGACGAAGTACGCACACTTTCAATAAAGGTAAGTGGCGCAACTAGGCAAATAAGCGACTTTATAAATCAGATGAATGATTTGGTAAACGAGACAAATAAAGAGTCAGAGCAATTAATGATTCACTCCAATAATGCACAAAGCTCAATTAGTGCAACCTCCGAGGGTTTTACAAAAATGCTTAGTGAGTTTGAGCACAACCAACAACAACTACAACAAATAGCCAGTGCTGTACATATGCTTGAGGGCACTCAAACTAATACTCACCAATCGGTAGAGCAAATAGTAGCTTTAGGTGAGCAAGCTAAACAGCAAATAGATACGGCATTAGCCGATAGCGAGCAATCTCAACAGTTAAGCTTACAGACCCAACAACAGTTAAAGCGCTTCGTGCGCTAAGAAGCGTTTTCGGGCTCAGAGAAATATGGTAAATTACGCAGCTATTAATTTAAGTGTGTGAAGTGTGTGAGCAACCCTACCCCAGACTATGAAAAATTAGCCCTACAAATAAAAACCTGGGGGCAAGAGCTTGGTTTTAGCGAAGTAGGTATTACTGATATTGACCTATCTAAGCACGAAGCCCAATTGCAACGCTGGCTTGATGCTGGCTACCACGGCTCGATGGATTATATGGCTGCTCACGGCATGAAACGCGCTCGCCCTGCTGAATTAGTACCAGGTACACAGCGTGTTATATCCGTAAAAATGAATTATCTCCCTCCCGATGCTGGCTTTGCAAAAACCTTAAAAAATAAAGAAAAAGCATACATAAGTCGTTATGCACTGGGTCGTGATTACCATAAATTAATGCGTAATCGTTTAAAAAAACTTGGCCAACAAATAGAGCAAGAAATTGGCGAATATGGCTTTAGGCCATTTGTAGATTCAGCCCCGGTACTTGAGCGTCAACTTGCCGAAAAAGCCGGTTTAGGGTGGCGTGGTAAGCATTCTTTATTAATTAACCAAGAAGCAGGATCGTGGTTTTTTTTAGGCGAGCTATTTATTGATTTACCTCTACCAATAGATGCAGAGAACACGTTTGAAGGCTGCGGAAAATGTGTTGCTTGTATCACTCTTTGCCCAACAGGTGCAATTGTAGAGCCTTACGTTGTTGATGCACGTAAATGCATATCGTACTTAACGATAGAACACCAAGGCCCCATACCCGAACAATACCGAACTTTATTAGGCAACCGTATATATGGTTGTGATGATTGCCAGTTGGTATGCCCTTGGAATCGTTATGGACAAATAACGGATGAAAATGACTTTCATCCCCGTACTCAATTAAAAAATAAAGATTTACTTGAGCTATTTGCTTGGGATGAGCCTACATTTTTAAAAAATACCGAAGGCAGCCCTATTCGCCGCATAGGTCACGAACGTTGGTTACGTAATATAGCGGTCGGTTTAGGTAATGCAGAGTTTAGCCCGGCTATTATTCATGCCTTACAAGATAAAAGCCAAATATGCAGCGAGCTTGTTTTAGAACATATTGAATGGGCGCTTGCTCAACAAAACGATAAACAACGATTACAAATTCGTAAAACGGCTAGGTTAATCAGAATCGTAGAAAAAGGCTTACCCAGAGATGCATAATGCAGTTGGAGTAAGCCTTAAAGTAACATTATTTGATTAAGTATATTTAGCTCTTTAAAAGCAATGACAGGTCTTGCTCAATTTCAGCAAAAGCTGCTTTTACCTTTTTAACAGACTCCTCTCTGGCCACTGAGTTTTGGATAGTTTCATCTACTTTTTTATAAATAAACACCTCCTGATCTTCATCTAATCCCATTGATGGGATACGTTCTTCGAGCTCTTCTTGTAACTGTTTAAACACTTTTTCGTTGTTTTGACGGTTGTCATTCAATAAGCTAATTAAGCCATGAAACTTACTGTGAACTGTACTTGCTACGGCATTAAGTTTTGCTTGTTGTGATTCAAGCATTTTCTTAGTCATGATGGCGCGTAGCTGCTGCTCGGTAACACTGACAATAAAACATACGTGGTCGCGTATACGCCCGTGCTTATCTGGATCGTGATCAGGCATATTTAAAATAAGTAAGCTAATCAATTCATAGTTAACTAAAATTCGATGCGAAAATTCATGTAAACGCCCTTTGTTTTTAAGCATTTCAAATAGCTCCACCACAATAGGTGAACACACGCCACTTAATGCAAAGTGACTAATTTCATCGTTCTCTCTAAACTCAACATTACTTTGCAAATCAAAAGATTGTAGGCAATCTATAAGCGCTTTACCTAGCTCTTGAGGGTCGTTAATAAAGCCTATGTTTTCAACGTAGTTAACTATCTGCCCCATTTCACTGCTGTTAGCCATGGCATTAAATGCAGTTGATGTAGCATCTTCAACTTGCTTTTCAAGGCTTTGTTTTTCAACAAGTACTTGGTTTAAATTTTTAAGCTTTGACTTAAGTTCATCATGGCCAAAGGGTTTTACAATATAGTCTTCTGCACCAACCGAGTAGCCTTCCATGCGCTCTTCAACTGTGCCACGAGCAGACACAAACATAACAATAATGTGTGCTGTATTTGGGTTTGCTTTAAGTGCCTTACATACTTCATAGCCGTTCATTTGCGGCATACTTACGTCGAGCAATATAACCTGAGGCATATAGCCCTCAACCATGTTTAAACACTCAGGACCACTCGTTGCTACTTGTAATTCAAAATCAAGATCCTCTAAAATTTCCTCAATAATTTCAAGGTTAAAGGGTTCGTCATCAACGGCAAGTATTTTAGTTAAGGCCATAATTTATCATCCATTCAAATTCTCAAAAAGTTACTTGGCTTGCCAAAAAACAATTAATTACTGTGTTGTATTAATTGATCTTCAGCCAAATGATCATCTAGATTTATTTCTAATGGCACCTGTATAGATATAGTTGCACCACCATTTTCGTTGTTACGTGCAGTGATCTCACCTTGATGTAAAGACACAAACTCTCTACACAATGCAAGGCCCAATCCGGTACCACCGGCACCGCTATTTGTTTTGCTGCTTTGTACAAACTTAGTAAAAATATGTTCCAGCTCATCTTCTGGTATACCGACCCCACTATCGGTAACCTCTATGGTAGCAAATCGACTATCTGACTCTAAATTTATCTGTATTTTACTTTTTGGTTCACTAAATTTGAGTGCATTACCTAATACGTTTCGAAGTAATTGGTTTATTTGCTCTTCATCACACTGCGAAATTACAGGTAGCGGCTGCGCGGTGAATACAACCTCAATTTCTTTTTCCATTGCCGTACCAGATACATCATCAATACTTGTTTTTATAATGTTCGCTAAATTATATGGACGAGGATTAAATGGAAACTTACCCACATCTAGCTTAGATAGGTCGAGTAAATTATTTAGTAACGACAGTAAACGCTCACCACTACTCTCTATTCGCGATAGGTATTTAATTAGTTTCTCTTTTGCAAAATCTCCAGTTTCTAATTTGCTTAAACCAAAACGTGAAAAACTTAAAATCGAATGCATTGGTGTGCGAAGTTCATGCGACATATTTGCTAAAAATTCTGATTTACTTAAATTTGCAGCTTCAGCAATATTTTTTGCATGTTCAAGCTGTGAAGTACGCGCTCTTACTTGCTCTTCAAGGATATCTTTTGCTTCAAGTAGTAAATCTTCTTTTTGCTTAAGGTGGGTTACATTTTTAAATATTACGGCAAGTGCTATTTCACCATGGTGATCTATCTCATTAAAAGATCCCACTAACGGTATATAGCCCCCTGCAGTTTTAGATAAACGTAAGTCGCAGCTAAATTGGCGATTACTATTTAATGTCGAAATTTTATTTTTAATACCTAACGTTGAATCATCATCTAAAAAGCTAAATACTGATTTACCTTCTAGTTCGTTAAACGGTAAGTTAAATAGTTTTAAACAAGCATCATTAGCTTCTATCACTCTACCGCATTTCTCAAACAACATAATTGCATCGGGCGTATGCTTATAAATAACCTGAAGTAGGCTGTCTTTTTCAATCAGGGCATCAACTGTATCTTGTAGCCTTTCGACAAGTTCTGCGTTATGGCGTTTTAATAGCTCTGTTTGCCACAGTTTATGTATTGATTGTAATAATGAGCTGTCGTTCAATGGCTTAATAAGTACGTCTTCTACACCTTGACGAATAGCTTCAATCATTGAAACTTGATCGGGACGTGAGGTAAATAATAAGCAACGGCAATGTGGTTGCATTATTTTTAAGTTTGAAAAAATTTCTAAACCGGTTCCGTCATCTAAAACAAAATCACTTATTAGTATATCGATTTGCTTTTCTTTCGTAATTTCTAAAGCTTCTGCAGAGGTGGTTGCTGTATGGGTCTCGATATGAGCACCGATCAAGCTGCTTTTCATTTTTTCGAGGCGCTCAGGAACATGATCGACGAGTAAAATAGCGGGTAATTGCAAAATATGATTAGAGCCTAATTCTAGTAGGCTCTCTAAAAGAGAAGTAATTTCTTTATTAGAAAAAAATGGATATATCACGGTTGCGTCAGGCGCAACATGATTTAGCTCACTAAACGCAGTTAGTTGCTCACCACTTTGTGCTTTTGGAGCAAGCAGCATAAAACGCTCTTGCGCTACTTGGCTAACAAGCGGTTTTATAGAATCAACAGGCACACCATGGGCAACAACAACTAAGTCGTAGTCGCCTATATTGGTATACATGTCTAGCATGCTGAAATGAATTAATTCGACTTCACATCCTATTAATTCTAAAAGCACTTTCACACGCATTGCGATGACACTGCTACTATCAACAATTAATATTTTTCGAATCATCAAGCTACACTTCAAATTAATAAACTTAATATGTTAATAGCGTAGACTATTTTTATTTAATTGGCATAAACCCTTCGTCTTATTTTGTAAAAAAATATTACAACATTATGAAAAATAATTTATTCCAGATGTTTTCCAAAAATAGTAAGGCTATACGCCTTATCATCCATTATGGCAACGCTTGGCAACTCACCCCATATTGCAAAATCAAAATGCTTAAACAATTTAACACTCGGTAAGTTATGACTAAAAATAAAGCCGAGTAATACTTTAATATTTAATTGCTTAGCTTGTGTTTGAGCAAATATCATTAGCTTTTTACCAAGCCCTTTACCTTGCGCTTTACTGGTAATGTAAATGCTCATTTCTACTGTGCCGTCGTAAGCTGGGCGCCCATAAAACGATTTATAACTTACCCAAGCAAGTACTTGGTTATTTTCGCAGTAAACGTAAATAGGCCTTTTATCGTTGTGGCTATTAAACCAGTCACGCTTTTCGTCAACGCTCACTTCTTGCGTATCTGCAGTTACCATTCGCCCTGCAATAGTTTCGTTGTAAATGGCTACAATTTCATTAAGATCATTAATAGTTGCTAAACGGATTGTCATAGGTCATTAGAGGGTTGATCAATTTGTTCCATATTAGCGTATGATTATCCAATCAAACAATCGTAAAGTTTAGGTAATGTAATGCTTAAAATAATTATAATAGGTTTAACGGCTTTACTTATTAATGCTCCCCTTCAAGCTCAAACACCATCAATCATAAATAAAACCTCTACACAGGACTGCCAAGATTTTACCAATGTAGATATACGAAAGCTTCGCTCAAAAGAATCTATTAACTTGTGCCAATTTAAAAATAAACCTTTGTTAATAGTAAACACGGCAAGTAATTGTGGTTTTACATATCAATTTAAAGGCCTTGAAGCGCTATATCAACAATACAAAGAGCAAGGTTTAGTCGTATTAGGGTTCCCCTCTGATGACTTTTTTCAAGAAGAAGACAATGAAAAAGAAACAGCGAAAGTATGCTTTGTAAATTATGGTGTAACTTTTCCCATGTTTGCCACCAGCAAAGTTCGTGGTAGCGAAGCAAATCCAATTTTTAAATATTTGAATGAGCAAACTAGCTCTCCAAATTGGAACTTTTATAAATACTTAGTGTCTGCTGATCGTAAAACAGTTTTACGGTTTAACAGCAAAGTGGCACCTAATTCAGAGCAAATGATTACTGCAATTGAAACTGCGTTTTCTGATAAATAAGTTTATACTGGTACAATTAGTTGAAACTAACTAGAATGATATTTCAATTCGGTTAAAAAAACACCACACTATACTCGGGAGATTTTATGACAGTAGCAAGCGCACGACATATACTTGTAGACAGTGAAGCACAATGCTTAGACTTAAAAACAAAAATTGAGCAAGGCGAAGACTTTGCTGAACTAGCAAAAGCACATTCTAATTGTCCTTCAGGTCAGGATGGCGGTGCTCTTGGTGAGTTTGGCCCTGGTATGATGGTTCCAGAGTTTGATAAAGTTGTGTTTTCTGCACCAATTAATCAAGTACAAGGCCCTGTGCAAACTCAATTTGGTTATCATTTACTTGAAGTTACTAGCCGTTCAGAATAAATTTAACTGTACTGTAAGTAACATTTGATAAAAGCCGCTTATGCGGCTTTTTTATGGAGTAATTATGCAATTAATTGGTTCTGTACCTTCACCTTACGTGCGCCGCATTAGAATTTGGGCACAACAAAACAGCTGCAAACTAGAGCTTGTAAGTCTCGATATATTTTCTGAGCAAGATCGCCCTACTATGGCCAGTAAAAATCCAGCTCGAAAAATCCCAATACTGGTAGATGGCGACTTAACTCTTAGTGACTCTAATTCTATATTGCGTTATTTACTTGAAAAAACAGGTCAGCCAAAACTAACGTGGCCTCAAGAGCACTTACTTACGACTATAAATGCTTGTAACGATTCGTTAGTAGAAATGGTGTTATGTAAACGTTCTGGATTTGACACCAAAAGCGATAAATTATTTTTTAATCTGCAAAACGAACGTATTGAACAAACATTAAGCTTTTTAAATACCCATTTAAGCGATGAAGAATTTAAAAGCTGTGAATACCTCAACATCAGTTTATACTGCCTGCTTGATTGGATTTGCTTTCGCGAATTAGCTGACTTTAGTCAGCATTCAGCGCTTGTTGCTTTTCATAAGCAATATGACGAGCGCCAAGCAGCAATAGACACCAATCCTCGTCACTAATTTAAAAGGGTAAACACATGAGCGATATCGAAATTGAATCACAACTAGTTAACTTCGTAGAAAAAGTACGTGTTAGCGAAGTAATTTGGGCACTTGGTGCAGAAGATAATGGCTTTGTAGTGTGCGATTCTAACCAATTTGACGAAACTGACGTACTACTGCTTTGGGAAAGTGAAGCAGCAGCTAAAGCACAGTGTAAAGAAGAGTGGAAAGATTACAGCCCAGTAGAAATCAACCTTGATGAATTTTTAGATGCATGGGTTGAAGACTTAAATGAAGATAACGCACTTGTTGGTATCAATTGGAATGACGACCAAGTATGTGCAGAAATTGAACCTACAGGTTTAGCTCGCGCATTGAGTGAATAATACTTTATACGCTTTACTCTAAAAGCGGATAAAACCCGACTAGCATCTACTGCTAGTTGGGTATAAAATAAAACACATCATTATTTTCAAGGTATTACGTTGAAAACCCATCTTGGTCGCCGGCCCTTTTCAGCCATGGAACTGCACACTCTTTATAATGGATATATATACGGTGATTTTAAAGTTGCACGAGAGCAACCAAAACACTGGCATTTTTGGCTCCCTTTAATTGCATATTATAGTGGTGCTTATAGCGATGAGATTGGTTATTTAACGCTTGACGATCTGTCCCTTGAAAAAAACGTCTTATGCTTTAATTTTCATACCCACGGTAAAATAAAACCTCGCTTAGTTCCTGTACATCAAGCACTTATAAATGCTGGATTTAATGAATATATAACGTTCATCAAATCGCAAAACCAACACCGATTAATGTTCGACTTACCGGCTAAAACTGGCAGGTACAGTGAAAAAGTCCGCATTTGGTTTTCAGGCGAAGGTGAGCGAGCCGGTTATCTGCAAAAATGTGATATACCAAACGTAGATCAACTCGGTATGAAAACAGCAATAAGCAGTCTTCGTCTTAACTTTGAGCAACAAGTGCGTATATACGCCCTACAAGCTAACTCTAAAGACGCCTTTAATTACTTGATGGGTTTTAACGAGTATCCACACGATGTGTTTAGCGATACCCACTTATTAAATACCGTTGTCCAACAAATACGTATTATTAACTCACACCTGCATTGGCAGCGTTTTATAACGCGCGAAAGCCACTGACAAACTTTGTTACTATTTCCCCTTAAAGTCACCGTTATAATCAATTACTCTATTTAAAAAAACTGTTAGGATATCTAACCCCCTAATTATATGAGCATAAAAAAGCCTATTTAGGGTAGTTTCTAACAACAACAATCTAGGGATCACTATGTTTCTTAAAAGCCTCTTAACAGTGAGCGTTGCTTTGGCAATGGGTGCTGCAAACGCTAACGAATTCGTTATTGAAAAACTCGCAAAACCAAGTTCACAACAGGTGTCGTTAACACTCGACCCGAGCCAAGATACATTCACAGGGATGACTGAGATTGCCCTAGAAGTACTAAAACCAACAAAATACATTGAGTTAAATGGCGTAGCTTACGCTGTTAAAATGGCGCAACTGCTTGGTGATGAAAACTGTGATTTAAACAATGAAATGCTTAAAACAGGTAAAGTAAAATTTAGCTGTGATGAGCAAATTCAACCAGGTAAATACACACTTAAAGTTGATTTTTCAGCGCCATATAACCGTCAAAGTGTTGGTTTATACAAAACATTAGACCAAGGCACTCCTTACTTATTTACTCAATTTGAAATGAGTGATGCACGCCGTGCATTTCCTGTTTTTGACGAGCCAAGTTACAAAATTCCATTTCAGCTAACGATTACTGCGCCTACATCACAAAAAGTATATTCAAATACGCCAGAGTTAAAAACAACAGTTAATGGCGATATGACCACACACTTTTTTGATAAAACACCGCCAATCCCTTCATACCTAGTAGCGATGGCTGTTGGCCCGTTTGAAGAATTAGAAATTAAAGGCATGCCAATTCCTGGTCGTGTAATTACCCCTCAAGGTAAAATTCACTTAGCCCAATACGCAAAAGAAAATATGCCAAAAGTACTGGGCGCACTTGAAGCGTATTTTGGTATCCCTTACGTTTACAAAAAATTAGACTCAGTAGCGGTACCAGAGTTTCCATTTGGCGCAATGGAAAACTCAGGCTTAGTGACCTACAGAGAAGATATTTTATTGGTTGATTTAGCTGCCGCAACACGCAGTAAAAAACAACGTAATGTATCAATTATTGCTCACGAACTTGCTCACCAATGGTACGGTAACTTAGTAACCATGAAATGGTGGAACGACTTATGGTTAAACGAAGCGTTTGCTAGCTGGATGGCTGCAAAAATTACTAAGCAGCTTAACCCTGAGTTTGAATCGCACTTAGACCTGCCACAAAACAACGTAATGGCACTTGATGCACGCCTAAGCACCAAGCCTATTCGTAAGCCAATTAAAACCGAAGCTGACATTATGGATGGTTTAGGTCTTGCTTACAGTAAAGGCAGCTCAGTACTTGCTATGGTTGAAAACTGGATTGGCGAAGATGCATTTCAAAAAGGTATTCAAAGCTACTTAAAAGAGTTTTCATATAAAAACGCAGAAGCGGCCGACTTATGGGAAGCACTTGGTAAAGCATCAAATAAAGACGTAGCGAGTGTTTTAAAATCGTTTATTGAACAGTCTTCTTTCCCACTAGTTAAAGTAACTCAACAAGGCAGCAAAGTAACTATTTCACAAAGCCGCTTTGTAAATGCAGGCGTTGATGCGCCAGAGCAGTTATGGAATGTACCGGTTGCAATTAAATATGGTGCTGGCGATAAAGTAAAAACAGCAAATGTATTACTTAATAAACAAAGCCAAACGCTAGACTTAGACTTTGAGCCAGAATGGATTTATCCTGACCAAGGTGCACTAGGCTACTACCGCTGGGTAATGGATGACGCACAATTTAGCGCACTTGTTAAAAAGGCGCCAAGCGTACTGAGTGACCGTGAACGCTTAGCGTTGTTATCGGCTACTGATGCACTACTTGACGCTGGTGTTATATCTGCTGCTAAGTTAATGCAAACACTTGAAGTGTTCGTAAGCGATAGCCACCCTCGCGTAGCAAATACCGCGCTAGGTTACTTAGTATCGCAACAACGTACTTTTAAAGACGATAGCAATAAAGACCTATGGCCTGAATTTATTCGTAATGCAGTAACGCCTGCAGCTAAAAAATATGGTTTAGAAGCTAAAGCGGGAGAAGACGGAGCTATTGCACAACTTCGTGCGGCCGTTGTATCACGCTTAGGTTTTGATGGTGAAGATCAAAACGTAATCAGTAAAGCGAAAGAACAAACACAAGTTTATTTAAATACTCCACAAAAAGTAGACCCTTACTTAGCCGGTACGTACTTAACTCTTGCTGCTTTTCATGGTGACAAAGCGCTGCTTGATCAATTCATGACAACGTTTAAAACAACGAAAGATCCACAAGTACGCACTAACATGCTTGCTGCAATGGGCTTTTTTGGCAAACCTGAATTACAAAAAGCGGTATTAGCTTATAGCTTAACGGATGAAGTAACTGCATCTGACATGCGTACTATTTTGTCAGGTCAAAGTTATACAGATGAGCGCCAAGCGTTATTTATTGACTGGGTTTACAGTAACTACGATAAAGTAACAGCAAGCTTACCGCCTTTCTTTATTCCTAACTTGCCGTACTTTACAACGGCGAGTTGTAATGCAGAAAGCTTAGCTAAAACAAAGACCTTTTTTAACGAAAAAGTAGCCGATGTAGCCGGTTACGCTCGTACATTAAGTAAGCTTGAAGAAAGCACAAACGATTGTATCGCGCTTAAAACACGTGAACTTGAATCGGTTAATAGCTTCTTAAAAAGTAAGTAACCCTTAGGTTTATTAAGCTATAAAAACACAAAAGCCGCTGAATATAAATTCAGCGGCTTTTTACGTTTATGTTTTACTAGTTACCAATAATCATCGTTAGCTTGGCTATAAAGTCTTTGGCTGCTTGCTCAGAATTTATTTTAAACGCCACACCGTAGTGAATAGGCTGAGCACTTTTAAAAATACGTGTAGGAAAGCGTGTCATCTCGCTGCTATGAAAGTAGCCTTGCGCACGAGTTACGCCATCAATATCACTAAAGTCATCGCTAAACACCTCAAATGCTGGGCGAATTACTATTTTACCCTTGCCGCTTTCGCTGTGGGTATAAAATGCTTCTTTAGAGTTTACTAACATGTACTCTGCAATATTTTTAATCTTAAAATTACTTCTACACTGTAATTTAATGAGCTGTTCTGTCAGCTCGTCTGCACTATAAGCCACGTGTAATCCCTATTAGTTAATTTGCGTATTAGATTAACGCATACACACAATAAAATCTGAATTTATTTGTCTGCTTTACTGCGTTATATCACATACAAAAGCGAGTTTTTCATTGTTGTAACTCATTCTTGTTATATTTGTTTCGCAGTAGGTGCTTAAATTAAGCCATTGCGATACTTCATCACTTCCATCAAGTTTACGCTGATAAACGCGGTTTTTAATAGCATAAGCGATAGTTTCATCATCTTTCAAAATAAAATCTTGAACTTGAGCAGGTAACCTTAGTAGGTCTTCAACTTGTTTATCCTGTGGATTAAAACTCGCTAAAATATGTTGCTCGTTTTTAGTGTAACTAAATAAAAATGCAGCTGTAGAGTTGTTATAAATAAGCGTTCGGCCAATATTACTGGCAGCTATTTTCCCCTTCGCTTGTGCAACAGAAGTATATTGAAGAGTATGAGGCTTTCCTAAAATAAACATTACTAAATCATTTTGAACACCCCATGCATGGTACCCAACAGGTTCAATCCAATCAAAAATACGACTTGGTGCATCTTCGCTTTTGAGTGGGTATTGCCACAGTTTTTGCTTACCATCTGCCTCTACAACAATCGCTGATACTGCATCACCACTTGGCATAACCGTTGGTGAATATTCGCTTACGGGAGAGTTACTGATATTAATAACTTTTTTTGATGTTAAATCGTAATAAGCAATATCGGTTTGGCTTTGCTCATCTGCAATCACCTCATGAGTAAAGTATAAACCTGTACTTGTTAAGTGCGGTTGGTTGTTATAACTGTTTTTATCACTCACTATATTAACTTGTACCCCATAAGGCGTATTTAAATCAGCAAGTAATACTTGGCTTTTTGGCATGCTAGCCTGCGCCATAATTGGGCTAAGCGCTACTATAGAAAATATCCCAAGTAATGGTTTAATAAGTTTCATGCTTTCTCTCGTTTTAATTTTAAGCACCTCATGATAACGTTATTTGCTGATGACGTCACTTGAGCTAAGTCAGTCAACTCTTAAGATACCCAAACGGCTTAAAATAATGTTAAGTTTAGTCTGGTTATAAAACCTGGTCCTAAAAAAGAGAATTAACATGTCAGCTAAAAATCCTATTATTGCGATTACGGGTTCGTCTGGTGCGGGTACAACCACCACAACCAATGCAATTAAACATATTTTCCGTAGCCTTAATATTGAAGCGGCTTTTATCGAAGGAGATAGCTTTCATCGTTACACTCGCCCTGAAATGGATAAAAAAGTACGTGAAGCACAACAAGAAAATAAACACATTAGTTACTTTGGCCGAGAAGCAAATGACTTTGGTGCTTTAGAAGCGTTGTTTGAAAACTATAGTGAAACAGGCCAAGGTAAGTTACGCCGATACTTACACACCTTTGATGAAGCCGTCCCATATAATCAATTACCGGGTACATTTACTCCTTGGCAAGACCTTGATAGTAATACTGATATATTGTTCTATGAAGGGTTACACGGCGGCGTAGTTGATCAAGATGTAGACGTAGCAAAGCATGTCGATTTATTAATAGGCATGGTTCCAATTATTAACCTTGAGTGGATTCAAAAATTAATACGCGACACATCCGAACGAGGCCATTCTCGCGAAGCGGTTATGGGCTCTATTGTGCGCAGTATGGATGACTATATAAATCATATTACCCCGCAGTTTTCTCGTACCCATATTAATTTTCAACGCGTGCCTACTGTTGATACATCAAACCCATTTAGCGCCAAAGATATTCCATCTCTTGATGAAAGCTTTGTAGTTATTCGCTTTAGGGGTATTGATGATGTTGATTTTCCTTATTATTTACGGATGATCGAAGGCAGTTTTATGTCTCGTATAAATACACTTGTAGTACCAGGCGGTAAAATGGGCTTAGCTATGGAGCTTGTACTTACCCCATTAATTAAAGATATTATTTTGAAAAAGCGTGCACTGGAAAACCTAGCACCACTCGATTTACCTATTTGATTACCGACTCTTTTTTGTTAAAGCTAACTCACGTACACTGCTGATTTTGCTCAAGGTGAGATCAGCATGTCACAACAATTAAAAATTATTGTCGGTTCTAAAAATCCTGTAAAAATAAATGCCGCTAAACATATTTTTACTATGTATTTTCCAGAATGTATCATTGACTGTGAAGGTGTGAATGCTCCCTCAGGCGTGCCCGATCAGCCTATTGGCGAAGACGAAACACGTATTGGCGCGCAAAACCGTGTTAATTATTGCAAAAAGCACCACCAAGCTCACTATTACGTTGCAATGGAAGGCGGTGCAGAGCAATTTAGCTATGGTGCAGCAACCTTTGCTTACGTTGTTATTGATAATGCCTTAAATCAAGTTGTAGGGCGTAGCAGCAACCTTCCTCTACCCCAAGTACTTTATAATGCATTACTTAAAGGTGAAGAACTTGGCGATGTAATGGACAAAGCATTTAATACCACCAACGTTAAACAAAAAGGTGGCGCTATTGGTCTACTTACCAACAATCATGCCACGCGCGAAAGTACCTATACACAAGCACTCACTTTAGCTATGGCGCCTTTTTTACACCCTGAGCTATACGGCCAAACAAATTAATTTAGGAAGTTTAATGAAGTACAACTATGTATTGTTTGATGCAGACGAAACCTTATTTAGGTTTGATATTTTAGCGGGCATGACTCGCATGTTTAAAGCTTACAACGTAGATTTTAGCCAAGACGATTATATTCATTATCAAAAAACCAATAAGCAGCTGTGGGTTGATTATCAAAATGGCACTATTAGCGCAGATTACTTACAAGTAACACGCTTTAATGAGTGGGCTTCAAAACTTAATGTGCCAGCAAAAGAGCTAAACGATGCTTTTTTAGATTCTATGGCGCAAATTTGCGAGCCATTACCTGGTGCTATTGAGCTTTTAAATAAACTTAAGCCAAATGCTAGATTAGGTATTATTACTAACGGATTTGCCCGCTTACAAATCGTACGCCTTGAGCATACTGGCTTAAAAGATATGTTTGAATGGTTAGTTATATCTGAACTTGTAGGTATAGCAAAACCGAATAAAGCGATTTTCGAGCACACATTTGAGCTAATGGGTAACCCAGATAAAAGCGAGATACTTATGGTGGGTGATACTGCTGCAAGTGACATACTTGGCGGCAACAATGCTGGTATTGATACTTGCTGGTTACAGCACCCTGGTGAGCAATTAGCCGACGGAATAAAGCCAACCTATACCGTAGCTAGTTTAAATCAGTTACAAGCTCTTTTGGAGCTATAATAAAGTATAGAGCTATTAAATTTCACACAAAAAAAATGACGCTAATTAGCGTCATTTTTTATAACTGTTTTTCGAGCTGCTCTTTTACTGCTTTTAGGCTGGAGCTAACTCAAGACCGGGTGCAGGCATCGTCACAGGCGTTTCAAATGTTGCCCACTCCCATGCTGACTCTGTAGCCATAATTTTACGAAGTAATTTATTATTTAAATCATGACCCGATTTAAATGCAGTTACTTTACCTAAAAGATTATGGCCTGTCATAAACATGTCACCAACACAGTCTAATATCTTGTGCTTAACAAACTCGTCGCTATAACGTAAACCGTTAGGATTTAAAACTTTGAACTCATCAAGTACCACAGCACTATCCATGCTACCACCTAGCGCTAGGTTGTTTGCATGCATGTATTCAATATCTTTCATAAATCCAAAAGTACGCGCACGGCTAATTTCTTCAATAAAGCTTTGCGTTGTTATATCCAACCCAATACGTTGGCGACTTTCATTGATAGCTGGGTGGTTAAATGCAATCTCAAAGTCGATATGAAAACCATCATATGGTTCAACTTCAGCCCACTTATCACCTTCTTCAATGCGTACTTTTTCTTTAATACGGATAAAGCGTTTAGCAATGTTTTGCTCTTCAATTCCGCCTTTTTGTAACAGATATATGAATGGTAATGCACTACCATCCATAATCGGTACTTCTGAGCTATCTAATTCTACAATTAGATTATCAATTCCCATTGCAGCAACGGCTGCAATAAGATGCTCAGTAGTCGATAAGCGAACACCATCTTTGTTAATTAAACAGGTACACAACTGCGTATCACCAACGGCTTCAGGTGTTGTTTCAAAATCAACAACCGGATCAAGGTCGACACGACGAAATACAATCCCAGTATTTGCGCTCGCAGGTCGGAGAGTTATTGTGACCTTCTCACCTTTATGAAGTCCAATTCCTATGGCTTTGACTACTTCTGCAATCGTACGCTGTTTAATCATAGGTATGCTCACTTTTAAATCAGTTACAGTTATATGGCGGATTTTAACATAAATCCTTTTGTCTTTCAATATTTGTACATATTTCAAACAAAAGTATTATTAAATGTTAATCAGCCTGCTTACGTAAAAAAGCGGGGATATCAAAATAATCACCACCTTCTGATTTATCCGCTTTTTTACTATTTTGTGCTGAAGAGCTTGATGCACTGCTTGAACTAGTTGTAGGCGCTTTTTCTTTGCTTTGCGTTTGCGCTTTAGCAGTGTTTTCTTCAGTGTTTGTATCTTGGCTTGCAAAGCTTGGTACGTACATACTGCTCGTTTGGTTTGATGTGCTTGCAACATCAGAACCTGATGCTTTTTTAAAGCCGTTATCAACAATACCAAACTGTGGACGACGATCGCCGCCTAAGCCAGTTGCAACAACCGTTACACGTAGCTCATCAGTCATTTCTGGGTCGATTACCGCACCAACAACAACCGTTGCGTTTTCTGACGCAAGTGCTTTAACGTGATTACCAACAATTTCAAATTCTTCAATCGCAATGTCCATACCTGCGGTGATATTAACTAAGATACCTTTAGCACCTGTTAAATCAACGTCTTCTAGTAGTGGGCTTGAGATAGCCGCTTCTGCTGCTTCTTGTGCACGATCAGGACCTGACGCGGACGCCGTTCCCATCATTGCAGTACCCATTGCAGACATTACAGTTCTAACATCGGCGAAATCCACGTTAATTAAACCAGAACGTGTAATTAGCTCTGCTATACCTTGTACCGCACCAAATAATACGTCATTAGCTTTAGCGAAGGCATCTAGAAGTGTAGTCCCTTTTCCTAAAACTTTAAGCAATTTATTGTTCGGAATTGTAATAAGTGAATCTACAATTTCTGACAATTCGTTAATACCTTGTTCAGCGGCTGCTGCACGTTTTTTACCTTCAAAATCAAAAGGACGTGTTACAACTGCAACGGTTAAAATACCGAGTTCTTTAGCAATTTTAGCAACTACCGGTGCTGCACCAGTACCTGTACCGCCGCCCATACCGGCTGCAATAAATACCATATCGGCGCCTTCAAGGCTGGCACGAATTGTATCTGCATCTTCTTCAGCCGACTTACGGCCTACTTCAGGGTTTGCGCCCGCACCCAACCCAGAGGTTATTTGCGTGCCTAGCTGAACTGTAATATCGGCAGCAGAGTTACGTAATGCTTGCGCATCCGTATTAGCGGCTATAAAACGCACGCCTTCTATTTGTTGTTTAACCATGTGCTCAACAGCGTTACCGCCACCACCGCCCACGCCGATTACTTTTATTACAGCTTCTTCGCTGTGTTGTTCCATTATATCAAACATGTTTACTCTCCGACTTGAGTCTTAAAACTCGCCTTGGAACCATTTAGTAATGCGGTTCCACCAATTATTGTTATCCTCTGCTTTCGACTTTTGTGCATTCATCGATTGCATGGTACGCCCGTATTGTAACAAACCAACAGCGGTTGCGTACGAAGGATCATCTACATAGTCTGTCAAACCAACCATCCCGATTGGCTTGCCTATTCTTACTGGCATTTGGAAGATGTCTTCTGCCACCTCCATCGCGCCAGTCATTTTAGCAGTTCCGCCTGTAATAACGAGACCTGCCGCAATTTGGTCTTCTAAGCCTGAACGACGAATTTCTTCCATCGCAAGCTCAAATAATTCTCTAAAACGAGGCTCTACCACCTCAGATAATGTATGGCGCGACATTAACCTTGCTGGTCGTCCGCCTACACTTGGTACTTCAATTGTGTCTTCGCTACTTGCCATTTGGCTACTAGCACATGCGTATTGTACTTTGAGTGACTCGGCATGTGATATAGGTGTGCGAAATATTTTTGCAATATCACCAGTAACTTGGTTACCCGCCACTGGAATAACCGCAGAGTGACGAAGTGCGCCATTAATATAAATGGTGATATCCATAGTGCCGCCACCAATATCAAGTACTGCAACACCTAGCTCTTTTTCGTCATCTGTTAGTACAGAATAACATGACGCTAATGCAGTAAAGATAAGTTGATCGACTTCAAGACCACAGCGCTCTACGCATTTCTCGATATTTTTTGCCATATCGTTTGAGCACGTAATAATGTGTGCACGCGCTTCCATACGAACACCACTCATACCAAGTGGGTTTTTAATGCCCTCTTGCATGTCGATACTGTATTCTTGCGGCAATGCATGCAGCATTTTACGCTCTGCCGAAATAGGCACAGAACGCGCAATATGAATTACATTTTCAATGTCTTCGTCAGTGACTTCGGTATTATTAATTGCCACCACGCCACTTTCGTTTTGGCACTGTATATGTTTGCCAGAAATACCCAAATACACAGAGCTAATACGACAATCAGCCATTAACTCGGCTTCGTCTATTGCTCGGCGAATAGACTCAGACACTAAGTTTAAATCGTTAACGCCGCCTTTATCCATACCATGAGATACTTGGCTGCCCACACCAACAATGCTGAGCTTGTTATCTGCGGTGATTTCACCTACCGTGGCAACCACTTTCGAGGTGCCAACGTCTAACCCTATTACTAGGTTTCTTTCTGCTGACTTAGTCATGCCTTACTCTTATTTTGTAATTGTTCTTCTTGCACTGGCTTAAAGCTGACTGCAAGGCCGGTATCATACCGTAAATCTATTGTATCTACTTGTGCATCTGCACGTTGTTCCATTCGTGGATAAACGTCTATAAAACGTTGTACACGCTTGGCTTTATCTTTACGTCCTAAATTTAAACGTATTCCGTTATCTAACCATAGTTGCCACGAAAAGCGCTCCGACAATGCCAAACTTGTTAACGTTAAGCCGTTAACTTTTAGCATTTCATCAAATTGCTTAAAAGCAATCCACGCTTCTTCTTCGCTGCCTTCTGGGCCATATAACTGCGGTAAGTCATGATCTAACTTATCGCTGCTGGCTTGAAATGCCTGACCACTTTGGTTGAGCAATAAGTCGCTATTCCAATGTGCTACTACTTCATGTTCAACAACATATACTTGTATAGTATCAGGCCATTGTTTACGCACCGAAGCGGTAGCAACCCAGGGTAAGTCTTGAACTAGCTGCTGCACATGCTTGACATCGAGTTCAAAAAAACTACTTAAATCGGCTTTTTTAATCGCTTTTATAATTGCCGTTTCATCTGTGTATTTAGGCTGCCCTTGCACTGTAAGGTGCTTAATTTGAGCATCTTTGTTTTCAACTAACCAATCCGATACACCTGTTGTAATTTGCACTAAGCCAATTACAACTATCAGAAAAAAGCTCACACCAAAAATCAGAGACCAATTAAGTTTCAGTTTGATTTCCTGAGCTTTTTCTAAAAGGGGATGCATATTAAAGCGTTTGCTCTAAAATGCGAACAACTAATTGTTCAAAAGTTGCCCCATTCGCTTTTGCCGCCATTGGCACTAACGACTTTTCAGTCATGCCTGGTACTGTATTTACTTCAAGCAGGTAAAAGTTACCTTGCTCGTCTTGCATCGCATCAACACGGCCCCAACCACTTGCGCCCACTAAATCAAATGCATCTAGCGATATAGCTTGTAAGTACTTAGTATCTTGCTCTGATAAATCTGCAGGGCAATGATACTGCGTTGTATTTGATTGATACTTAGCTTGGTAATCGTAAAAACCATTAGGTGTAGTCATCTCAATGACTGGTTGTACTTCGTCGCCAAGCACTGTAACTGTGAATTCACGTCCCGTGATCCACTGCTCTACAAGCACTTGATTATCAAATTTAAATGCATTAGCTAGTGCGTCTTCAAGTTCTTGTGCTGTACTTGCTTGCGCCATACCTATGCTTGAGCCTTCGTGCGATGGCTTAACCATTACCTTTTTAAACTCACCCATAATAGCTGCAGCATCAAAGCCTTTTTTAGCGTCAACTACGGCATAAGGTGCAGTGCTTAAACCCGCTGATTTAAATAAGTGCTTACAACGTACTTTATCCATAGCAAGTGCTGAACCCAGTACATTACTGCCCGTGTAAGGCAGGTTCATAAATTCAAGCGCACCTTGTACAGTTCCGTCTTCGCCACCACGACCATGCAAAGCAATAAAAACGCGCTCTATATTTAATTCTTTTAACTCCCACAAAGAACGACTTTGCGGGTCAAATGCAATTGCATCAATGCCACTATTTTGCAGCGCATTTAAAACAGCCTGACCCGATCGTAAAGACACTTCACGTTCTGCTGAGTTACCACCTAGCAGTACCGCTACTTTACCAAATTGTGTGTTTACCTGAGTCATACTTCACCTTGCTTAAGTTTTTCTATCGACATACCCGTCGCAGCTAATGTTTTAACTAACTGACCTATATTACCAGCGCCTTGGGTTAATACTAAATCATTATTTTGTAAATTTGCGGCCAAAACGCCTGCAAGCTCTGCATTTGTTGCTACATGCAGCGGCTCTTTGCCACGTTGACGAAGGCTACGGCATAAGCTTTTGCTGTCTGCGCCAACAATAGGATCTTCACCAGCGCTATACACATCAAGCAGTAGCAACTGATCTACATCAGCAAGTACTTTTACAAAATCTTCGTATAAGTCGCGTGTACGGGAAAATCTATGAGGTTGATATACCATTACTAAACGCTTATCAGGCCAACCTTCACGTACTGCTGCAATTGTTGCTGCAACTTCTGAAGGATGATGCCCGTAATCATCAACTAACATGACATTGCCACGCTCGTTTTCGAATTCACCATAGTGTTGAAAACGACGACCAATACCTTCAAACTTCTGCAGCGCTTCTAAAATTGCATGATTCGCAATATTTTGATCTTTTGCCACAGCAATCGCAGCGGTTGCATTAAGTGCGTTGTGTCTACCTGGCATATTCAACGTGGCAGTTAAACACTCACCTTGCTTGTTAGTTACTGTAAATGTGCATGTATTAGCTGATTGGCTAAAGTCGCTCATGCGATAATCAGCATCCTTTGATTCGCCATACGTAATAACTGGGCGACCAAAGCGCGGGATAAGTTCAGCAGCAACTTCAGAATCAATACATACAACAGCTAAACCATAAAACGGCAAGTTATGAATAAAATCTACATACGTGTCTTTCATTTTTTCAAGACTGCCGCCATAAGTATCCATGTGATCTTCTTCAATATTTGTGATCACCGAGACCATTGGCTGTAAGTGTAAAAACGACGCGTCGCTTTCATCAGCTTCGGCAATTAAAAAATCACTTTTACCTACTTTTGCGTTACTACCTGCGCTATTTAGCAAGCCACCTATAATAAAGGTTGGATCTAGCCCTGCTTGTCCATAAATACTCGCAATTAAGCTTGTTGTCGTTGTTTTACCATGCGTACCCGCAATTGCTATACCGTGGCGAAAACGCATTAATTCAGCCAACATTTCTGCGCGGCGAACAACAGGAACTCTTGCGGCTTTAGCTGCAATAATTTCAGGGTTTGTTTCATCAATCGCACTTGAAACAACGACTACATTGGCATCTTTCACGTTATTTTCATGATGGCCAATAAATACTTCTGCACCGGCTTTAATTAAACGATCTGTCATAGCGCTATGGGCAATGTCAGAACCTGTAATACGGTAGCCTTCAAAAGCGAGTACTTCAGCAATACCGCCCATACCTGCTCCACCAATACCAATAAAGTGGATGGTTTCTATTCGGCGCATTGCGGGGCGTGTGTGTTTTTCTTGTACTGACGTTTCTTTCACTTATTTTCTCTTATTTGTTACTTGCTCACAGTGCGTTGCTACGCTTGCTGTGGCATCTAAAATGGCTTGTTTTTTTGCATTTGTAGCCATTTCAGTAATTAATGAAGGTTGGGCTAAATACGGGCTTAATAGTTCAACAATTGATTGTTTATTAAACTGCCCTTGTGGCATTAATAATGCGCCATTAGCCATCACTAAATATTGTGCGTTCGCTGTTTGATGGTCGTCCACGGCATGTGGAAACGGAACAAAAACGGCCATTTTACCTGCCGCTGCAATTTCGCTAACAGTTAACGCACCAGCACGGCAAACAACAATGTCAGCCCAGCTATACGCTGCGTCCATATCATCAATAAATTCAGCTATTTTTGTATTACTGCCTGTAAAAGCATGCATTTTATAAGCTGCTTCTACGGTAGTTAAATGACCCTTACCTGTTTGATGCCATATACTTATTGGAGCTGTATTATTTAGTACTTTAAATGCTTCTGGTAATGTTTGATTAAGCACTTGTGCACCAAGCGAGCCGCCCACTACTAAAATATTAATAGGGCTTGATACATCGCGTTTGGCTATATTCATAACGCTTTGGCGAACTGGGTTACCTACTAGCTCGGCTTGACCCTGTGCAAAAGCATTTGGAAATGCAGCTAATACTCGTGTAGCCACCTTGGCTAGCAGTTTATTGCTCATACCCGCTACAGCGTTTTGCTCGTGAATAACCAGCGGGATACCTAAACTTTTTGCTGCAATTCCCGTTGGACCCGTAACATAACCGCCCATTGCAAGTACTACATCAGGACGCTGCTCTTTCAATACCTTACGCGCCTGCAATACTGCATTAATTACCATGAATGGGGCTTTAATAAGACGCTTTAATCCGTTACCACGAACACCTTTAACGTTAATAAAATCAATATCTATATTGTGCTTAGGTACAACGCTCGCTTCCATTCGATCTGGTGTGCCGATCCAGCTAACTTGCCAGCCCTGCTGTTTTAAATAATCGGCCACTGCAATACCGGGAAAAATGTGTCCGCCAGTTCCACCAGCCACTACTACTAATTTTTTACTCATCGCTTACCTCCGCGTGAGGTGGCTTGTTTGGTTGCCATTTTGGTTTCAAAATCTACGCGTAATAAAATACCCGTGGCAATAGTCATAATTAATAAGCTTGAGCCGCCATAAGAAATAAACGGCAGGGTTAAACCCTTCGTCGGTAAAATACCCGCGCTCGCACCTACATTCACCATGGTTTGAAATGCAAACCAAATACCAATGGCAAATGAAAAGTAGCCTTCGTATTCCTTGCCGCACTTAAGGGCTTGTTGGCCTATTAATAAGGCTCTAAATACTAAAGTAGCTAATACCGTTAAAATACTTACAACGCCTATTAAGCCAAGTTCTTCACCTATAACGGCAAAAATAAAATCGTTATGTGCTTCAGGTAAATATTGTAGTTTTTGTACACTGTTACCTAAGCCTTGACCAAACCAACCACCTTGGCTATAAGCCATTAGCGATTGAACCAATTGGTAACCCTTTCCAAAAGGATCATCCCAAGGGTCTAAAAAGCCGACAACACGCGCCATTCGATATGGTTCAACAATAATCAGTAATACAACCAAACCGACGCCAGTTAGAATAAGTACAAAGAACTGCCATAATTTAGCGCCAGCTAAAAACAGTAAACCAACCGTTGTTACAAACATAACAACCACTGTGCCTAAATCTGGCTGCAGCAGAATAAGCAGTGCATACACTGCAAATACAGCAATTGGCTTTGCAAAGCCTTTAATATTTTCTTGTACTTCTTCGCGTTTTCTTACCAAATAACCCGCAATATAACTAAAAAAGTACAACTTAGCGGCCTCAGCCACCTGAAAACCAACAGGTCCAATAGGTATCCATCGTTTAGCGCCGTTTACTTCACGCCCAATAATCAATACCGCTATTAATAGCACCATGCCTAGTATTAATAGATAAGGGTTTGATCGTTTCCACCACTCCATTGGCACACAAACGCTTATCCAAAAAAGCACAAAAGCCATTGCTAAAAACATGCTGTGGCGAATGGTAATATGGTACGGGTCATCAAATAACCGCTCTGCGGTAGGCATTGATGCGCTGGTCACCATGATAAAACCAACACCAATTAGCATTATTACGCAGTACAATAGCGGTACATCGTATAACTGCGCCGAAGGCTTAGGTGTTAATGCGTCTCTTATATCGGCAAAAGCAATCATAACGCCCCTGCCATTACACACTGAACAAAGTCATCACCGCGTTGCATATAGTTGTTATACATATCAATGCTGGCACATGCGGGTGCTAATAAAACAATATTGCCTGTACTACTAAGTACTTTGGCCAAAGTAACGGCTTCTTCCATATTGTTAGTTAAATAACTCTTATTGGTAATCGCAGCTAAGTCACTTGCATCTTTACCAAAACAAATTAATGCTTTTACATGCTGTTCTATGTAGGGTTTAAGCGCATTTAAATCAGCACCTTTGGCATCGCCACCAGCAATAACAATCAGATTTTCACCGTCACTAGCTAAACTATCTATTGCAGCAATGGTCGCTCCAACATTAGTTGCCTTTGAATCGTTAAAATACTTTACACCGTTAAGCTCAGCTACAAATTGGCAGCGATGAGCCAATCCATTAAATTGACCTAACGCATTTTTATATTGCTCTTTGCTGACTTCAAACGGACTTAAGAGCGCCATTACTGCAAGCGCATTTAAATAATTGTGCTTACCCACTACCGCAAGCGTATCAACAGGTAAAAAGGCATCGCCTTTAACCATAAAGTGAGTTTCGCCATTGTGCTGCGCTAAATGGTAATCACCTTGTTGAGCACCAAAGCTAATTAAAGGGGTTGTACCGCGTTCAACTGGATGTGTTTGACTATCGTCTGCGTTGACAACAATAAGCTCTGCGAAATTATAAATACTTAGCTTTGAGTCTATATAAGCTTGGTAACTGTCGTAGCGGTCAAGGTGATCTTCTGACACATTTAATACCGTTGCACTTACTGGTTTTAAACTCGTTGTGGTATCTAACTGAAAACTCGATAACTCAAGCACATACACATCAAAATCATCATTGAGTAAATCAAGTACCGCTGTGCCAATATTCCCACCCAAAGCAACTTTATAGCCGGCTTCTTTTAACACTTCATAAGCGAGCGTAACCACGGTTGATTTACCGTTAGAGCCCGTTACTGCAACAACAGGTTTTGAATTAATACGTGCAAATAACTCAACGTCGCCAATCACTTCAACACCTACGTTAATTGCATCTGCAACAGCTGGTATTTTTAAGCTAAGCCCAGGGCTTATAATAATCATATCGCTTGAACAAAGCTCTACGTCATCCAAATTACCGAAGTGGGTATCTAGAGTTGGCGCGTGCTCTTTTAACCAATCAATCCCCGGCGGGGTTACTCGGCTATCAACGACCTTTGGTGTTAGGCCATGAGATAATAGAAAACGCACAATGCCCAGACCGGTTACACCGAGTCCGAGCACTGTTATTTGTTTGTTTTTTATCTCGTTTAAATACTGCATTTATCGAATCTTTAAAGTAGCTAAGCCAGCAAGCACTAGCACAACAGAAATAATCCAAAAGCGCACAATAACGCGAGGCTCTGGCCAACCTTTTAATTCATAATGATGATGAATCGGCGCCATTCTAAAAATGCGTTGTCCGCGTAATTTATACGACCCCACTTGTAATATTACCGATAGCGCTTCCATTACAAATACACCGCCCATAATAATAAGCAGTAACTCTTGGCGTACTAAAACAGCAATAATACCTAATGCGCCACCAAGTGCTAATGAACCCACATCGCCCATAAATACTTGTGCTGGGTAAGTGTTAAACCATAAAAAGCCAAGCCCTGCGCCCACAATGGCAGTACATACAACCACAAGCTCACTCGCCAGCGGTAAATGTGGAATATGTAAGTAAGCCGAAAAGTTAATATTACCTGTTAAGTAAGCAATAATTGCCAATGCCGAAGCCACTAAAATAATTGGCACAATCGCCAAGCCATCTAAACCATCGGTCAGGTTTACCGCGTTTGATGTACCTACTATGGCAAAATACGTAAGCACGATATAAAACAAACCTAATTGCGGTAATACGTCTTTAAAAAATGGAACAACAAGTGATGTTTCAGATGCTTGTGCACTGGTAAAATACAAAGCAGTAGCTACAACTAATGCAATGACCGACTGCCAAAAGTACTTCCACTTAGCAATTAAGCCTTTTGGATCTTTACGAATAACTTTACGGTAATCATCAACAAAGCCAACAATACCTAATGAGCCAATTACAAATAGTGTTGCCCATACGTATTTATTTGATAAATCGGCCCAAAGTAGCGTGCTGGTAAAAATAGCCGCTAAAATAAGTAAGCCACCCATAGTCGGCGTACCCGACTTAGATAAATGCGATTGCGGACCGTCGTCTCGAACTGTTTGGCCTATTTGCATACGTTGCAAACCACGAATTAACTTAGGTCCTAAATAAAGAGACATAATTAGCGCAGTTAAAATACCTAAAATGGCACGTAGCGTTAAATACGAAAAAACATGAAAACCACTAAAATACTGTGTTAAATACTCTGCCAGCCAAACTAACATTATGATACTCCATTGATGGCTTGTTGCTGGCCATTAACTAAATCGGTTACTAATAATTCCATGCGAGAACTGCGCGATCCTTTCACTACTATTGTTGTTTTAGTATTCACTTTATTAATACTTTCTTGAATTTTTTGCTGCATCTGTTCGCGGCTCGAAAAGTGGCGATTAGGTAGTTCAAACACATCACTTGCGTATTTACTTAATACACCTAATGTAAATAACTCATCAATACCTTGCTCAAGTGCATACTCGCCAACTTCTTGATGGTACTTACGTGCATCTTCACCTAGCTCACCCATATCTCCGAGTGCTAAAATGCGGTGACCTTGCATATCACTTAACAAGTCAATCGCAGCCTTTACAGACTTAACATTGGCATTATAGGTATCATCAACCACGGTGAGTAAATCAGACACTTCAATTAAATTAACGCGCCCTTTTACATCAGCCATTGTGGCAAGTGCATTGGCTATTTCTTCAAGGGTTACGTTAAATTCACTGGTCAGTGCAGCAGCGATAAGTGCATTACTAATATTGTGCTTACCCGGAAGTGCCAAAGTAACAGGTACTTGCTTGTTTTTAGTGCAAAGCGTAAAGCTTGCACGCGCATTGGCATCAAGCGTGATGTTCTCTGCCCAAATATCTAGTTTTTCAGTTGTAGAAAAACGTTTAACATTACGCCCTTCAAGCTTATCTAACCAATATTGGCTAAATTCACTATCGCAGTTAACAATCGCAACGCCATCATCTTTAAGGCCATCAAAAATCTCACCTTTAGCTTTTGCGACGCCCATTAAACTACCAAAACCTTCTAAGTGGGCTGCTGCAACATTACATACAACGGCTACATCTGGTTTTGTCATTGCAGTGGTGTAAGCAATTTCACCTAAGTGATTTGCACCTAGTTCAATTACTGCAAAGCGATGTTGAGGCTCTAAGCGCAATAACGTAAGTGGGACGCCAATATCGTTATTAAAATTACCTTTAGTAGCTAATACATCACCGTGAACCGACAAAATTGCCGCACACATTTCTTTTACGGTGGTTTTGCCTACACTCCCTGTAATTGCAATTGTTTTAGGCGCCACCTGGGCCATAACAGCGGTGCCAATTACACCTAGTGCAATACGTGTATCGCTTACTATAAATTGTGGAATATCTACATCAACTTTGTGCTGAACAATAACGCCAATAGCGCCTTTTTGTTTAGCCTCAGCTATAAATTTATGCCCATCAAAATTTGGCCCTTTCAGTGCTAAAAACACTTCGCCATCGCACACTGTACGAGTATCAGTATTTATATTAAGCACGTGTTGATTATCACCTTGATAATCGGTTGTTAGCACATTAGCTAACCAATCAAAATCCATTGGGATCATTGTGTTATCCCTCTTACTGCTTTTTTTAGTTGTTCTTGTACATACCGGCGATCGCAAAAGTCGATTCGCTTATCGCCTATAATTTGATAATCTTCGTGGCCTTTACCTGCAATCAAAATAACGTCATCAGCTGTAGCGTTTTCTATAGCAAAACGAATTGCAGTTGCTCTATCAGCCTCTAAATGTGCATTTTGAGGATGGGTTAAACCGCCTGCTACATCTGCAATAATGTCATCAGGGTTTTCTGAGCGAGGGTTATCACTGGTAATAATAACTTTATCAGCGTTTTGCTCTGCAGCTTGCGCCATCAATGCACGCTTTCCTTTGTCTCTGTCACCACCGCAACCAAATACACAACTTACACCACCTGGCACATGCAACTGCAATGCTTGTAATGCAAGTGCAAGTGCATCGGGTGTATGGGCGTAATCAACAACACACGTTGGCATGTCAGCTTGACTAAATGCTTGCATTCGCCCAGCTACTGGCTGTAACTGCGCACAACCAGCAACTAGTTGCTCAAGCGGATAACCTAGCCCTAGTAATGTAGCGAGCGCTGCCGTTAAGTTATATAAGTTGAATTCGCCAAACAGAGGCGATTTAATCGACATATCACCCCAACTAGTCGATAACTGAGCCGAAATACCTTCACTTGAATATTCAACATCAGAAAAATAAACGTATCGGGCATTCTTAGGAGCTAAGTTTTTGCGGCCATAACAAATTAGGTTATTAAAATCATACTTTTCAAGCCATTGCTCTGCTTGAAAGTCATCTTGATTAAGCACTACAACTTGCGGTTCAAAGTCACGGAAAAGCATTAATTTCGCATCACCGTAACTTGCCATATCACCATGGTAATCTAAGTGATCGCGCGAAAGATTAGTAAACACAGCCGCTTTAAACTGACATTTAGCAACGCGTTGTTGCACTAACCCATGAGATGATACTTCCATGGCTACCAGCTTTTTATGCTGCGAATTTAAATCGCTCAAAATATGCTGTAAATCAACAGTTGAAGGCGTTGTGTTTATCAGTGGAATTAAGTTATCAGGATGGCCATAACCTAAAGTGCCTATAATAGCCGACTCAGTACTACAAAATTGTGCTAAGTGGGCAATCATTGCTGTGGTAGTCGATTTACCGTTTGTACCTGTCACACCAATTAAATCAAGAGCCTGACTTGGCTGGCTATAAAAGCGACTTGCTAATTCTGGAAGCTTTTTATCAAGCTCCGAAACTAAATATAGTGGCTCAAAACTTGTTTCAAATTCACATAATCTGTCAGCAATAATAGCTGTTGCGCCATTTTCAATTGCTTTATTAATAAATTGACCGCCATCAAGTGCATGGCCTTTAATAGCAACAAATACATCACCTGGCGTTACTTCACGGCTATCAAGGCGTAAATGTTTTACCAGTTGCGAGGGCGCATCTATTTCGATGTATTTTAAAATATCCTTTAAATCACGCATCGTTATCTTTACCTTGTACGTACGCAACCTCTTCCTTGTCAGGCGCTACGTTTAATATTCTTAATGCGTTAGAGATGATTTCTGCAAATGCAGGGCCAGCGGTGGCACCTCCATAGTACACATCACCACCTGGTTCATTAATCATAACTACCACGGCTAAACGAGGATTACTTGCCGGCGCTACACCTGCAAAATAACCTACATATTCATCACCATAACCACCTGCTACGGCTTTTTTAGATGTACCTGTTTTACCAGCTGCACGATACCCATCAACTTTTATGTTGCGAGCAGTACCGTCTTTTTCAAATACACTTTCCATCATGTGCACTACGGCTTCTACGTCTTTTTGTTTAAAAATACGTTCGCCTTCAGGTATATTGTCTTGCTTTAAAATAGTCAGTGGTCGATTAACTCCACCAGCGCCTAACATGGTATAAAAGCGCGCCATTTGCGCAGTACTTACCGAAATCGCATAACCAAATGATAAAGTGGCAATTTCAAAGTCAGACCAACGACGATTTGGATAAAACAAACCGCTACTTTCACCGACCATGCCTGTTCCAGTATCACTACCAAAGCCTACTTTTTGGTATAAACCAACAAGGTAATCTTTAGGCACTAACTGAGTAACCTTCGCAACTCCCATGTTTGAGGAGTACTTTAGTATTTCGCGCAGTGTTAGTTCGCCGTGATTACGAGTATCTCTAACTAAACTACCACCTAAACGCATCCAACCTGGGTAGGTATCAATCGTGTCATCTGCCTGAATGGCGCCGTAGTCTAGCCCAGCCAAAATGGCTAGAGGCTTAACAGTTGAGCCTGGTTCAAACAAATCTGTAATTGCGCGGTTACGACGTTTATGAGGTGCAGCATCGCTTAAGTTGTTTGGATTAAATGAAGGGCTATTTACCATTGCCAGTACTTCACCGGTTTTAACATCAACTACCATAGCTGAGCCCGATGTGGCTTTATAAGTCAGTACAGCTGATTTTACGGCCTTGTACGCAATAGCTTGAATTCGTTGATCAATACTTAGTTCTATACTTTCTGGCTCTACACGTTCACGTTCGTCAAGTACTTCTACCTCACGCCCTTGTGCGTCTTTACGAATGGTACGGCGGCCTTCCTCGCCCGTTAAAGCGTTTTCGTATAGCTTTTCAATGCCTTCAATGCCTTTGCCATCGATATTGGTAAAACCAATAACATGCGCGGTAACCTCACCGGCGGGGTAATAGCGTTTAGATTCATCTAGTAAATGAATACCAGGGAGGCGTAAATCACCAATATAATTTGCTACAGCAGGAGTAACTTGGCGCTTTAAATAAACAAAGCGACGCGAGGGATCGTTTAATAGTCGAGAGTTAATCTTCTTAGGATCAATGCGCAGCACATCTGCAAGCTCGCGCCAGCGTAAATCGTTTTTATAATAAAGTGCAGTACGCTTATCAAGCTCAACAGTGTTTTCAGTTAAAGATAAGTGATCTTCGCCGCTTTTGCGGGCTTGTTTAATTACTTTAGATACAAGCGATTTATGTAATGCTTTAGGATCAGCATATACACTTACCACAGGCACACTTACCGCTAATTCTTTACCATTGCGGTCAAAAATCATTCCGCGTTGCACATGCAGTTTTTCAACACGTACCGTGCGTTTATCACTTTCTGAACGTGCTTTATCGGGTTCTATTACTTGTAAATAAGCAGCGCGAGATACGAGTGTTACAAACACCATAAACACAACTGTACACACCAGCATAAAGCGCCATGTGATTAAATTAGTGACTGGTTTTTTGCCTCTATTTCTCATTGTACTATTATTACCTGCTCATCTTGACTAGTAGGTCGTTTCATTTTTAATTGTGATATAGCAACTTCTTCAATGCGTGCATGTTGCGAATAAAATTCTTCTTCAACAAGTAAGTAGCGCCACTCTAAATCGAGTTCATCACGTTCTTGTAATAATTGATCTTGCTTTATAAGTTGCCCACGAGCTAAATGTGTTGTTTGCACAACAGCTAAACTAGAAGCGAATATCACAACCAACAAGGCCGAGGTTAGCTTGTTAGCACCTAGGCCTTTTAATATTTCAAAGAATAAATTGGGTTGACGATAGCTCGCTTTTTTACTCATCCCAACCTCTGTGCAATCCTAAGTACAGAACTACGAGAACGTGGATTACGTTCTACTTCAACAGTACTTGGCTTAATAGCCTTACCCACTGCTTTTAACGTCAGGTTTTTATTTATTTGTGCATCAGTTAAAGGCAGACCTCTGGGTAACACTTCTCCCCGACTCTGTTTTCTAATAAACTGTTTTACAATACGATCCTCTAGTGAGTGAAACGAAATCACCACTAAACGTCCGCCTGGCTTTAGCACTTTAACTGCAGACTGTAGCGCTGTTTGAATCTCTTCAAGCTCGCTATTAATATAAATACGAATCGCCTGAAAAGTACGTGTTGCAGGGTGCTTAAACTTATCTTTTACCGGTACTGCTTCATCAACAAGGTCAGCAAGTTGCTTTGTTGTTGTGATTGGCGTGTGCTCACGAACTTCGAGTACTTTGTGCGCAATACGTTTACCAAACTTTTCTTCGCCCAGTTTTTTAATTACGTGGGTAATATCATCTAACTCGGCTTCTGCTAACCACTGTGCAGCACTGCGACCTGTTGTTGGGTCCATGCGCATATCAAGTGGCCCATCTTTCATGAAACTAAAACCACGCGCAGCGTCATCCAGTTGTGGCGACGAGACACCAATGTCTAATAAAATGCCATCCACTTTACCAATGAGATCGTTCTGCTCTGCTACTTCGTATAAATTTGAAAAACGAGTATGTGCAATCGCAAAACGTGGATCATCAGCAAATTTTTCGGCTGATTGTATCGCTTGTGGATCTTGGTCAATTGCTTGCAAGCGACCTTCATCACCAAGGCGTGCTAAAATTTGTCCAGAGTGGCCGCCACGTCCAAACGTACCATCCATGTATATACCGTCTGGCTTAATTGCGAGGGCATCGATGGTTTCGTCCATTAATACGGATACGTGTTCAAATTGCGCTGTCATTAGCTATTATTTGCCTTTTTTTGTGCTGTTAGAGTGTAAAATTATCTAAATCTTGGTTAGGTTCAAAATCGCCAAGCCTTTCAAGCTCAGTATCTTGCTGCATTTGCTCGTGCCAACGCGCCTCATCCCAAATTTCAAATTTATTCATCAAACCAACTAGCATGATTTTTTTGCCAAGTGATGCATGAGCCCTCAGTGACGGCGCAAGCAAAATTCGACCATTTTTATCAAGTTGATATTCAGTAGCATTCCCGAGCAACATACGCTGCATTCGACGGGCTCGTGGGTTCATATTGGAGATTTTAGCTAAACGGCTTTCTATTTCTAGCCACTCAGCCAGCGGATACAACCATAAACACGGCTCATTTAATGCGACGGTACAAATAACCGTTCCCTGATCTTCAGACAATAGAGATTCTCGGTACTTAGTCGGTACCGCAAAACGCCCCTTATCATCCAAACTCAGTGAACTCGCGCCACGAAACATAAAAAACCTACTTTAAAATTGTTTTATTCAACTTTTGTTTATTTTTATCCAGTGTGATCCACTAAAAACCACTTTTTACCACAGTGCTCCAGTTTAGGGCTTGACAAGCCATTTTGTCAAGTAAGCTGACCAGCTTTAGTAAGTCCCAAAGCTAGAAAAAATAAGGGCTCAAGCGAAGCGTTTGAATTACGTGGGAAAAAGTGGGATTGTGATGAAAAAAATATCTATTCTGTTTTTTATAACTTTCTGTTTACACGCTTTGCTTACTGAATAACCAATGAATATTTACAACTTTTTAAGCATTTTCACTCCCTTTGTAAAATTTACCTAACCGTGTAGTAATAGTTACTGTTTGCTTTAAATTACCAAATATGAAAAGTTATATATAAACAATAAAAACCAATAAAATCAATAGGTTAAAATAAATAACAAGTTTGGTTTAATCATTGCATCATCTAAATCACTATTTAAATTTTTAACTTATTAAGGATTGATTATGGCTACTGCAACAAATACGAAACCAAACACAACTTCAGATGTTAAGCCTGACGTTAAACTAACAAATACTGAATCACCTCTTACAGAGAAAGCAACATCAGCGGCGCACGATGCTGTAGATGCACTTTCTAGCAAAGCAGCAACAGCTGAAAGCAGTGTTCGTAAAGGCGCTTCGAGTTCAGCAGAAGCACTAAGCGAAAAACAGCTTATTGCACGCGAAAAGTTAAGTGAATGTACAGCTAAAACCCGTGCATTTGCTTCTGAAAATCCATTAGCAACCGCGGGTATTGCTTTTGCTGCGGGTATGCTGATTACATCACTATTTCGTCGTAAGTAATCAGTGATGAATAACCCACAAACAAGCGCAGCCAAGGATGGTGAAGCGCAAAACCAAACAACTGAGCAGCAGAGCCAAAAGGACGATTGGCAAGATCATATTGCAAAGCTTTTAGAGTACTCTAAGCAGCTCAAGGATGATTACCAAACTCAAGGAAAGATCACCCATCAGCTTGCTAAAGCTGAATGGCGGTTATCGCTTAGATCGCTTGCATTGATCACTATATTTTTAGGCTGTTTTGCCAGTGGTTTGGTTTTGTTGTGGGCAGGATTTCTAGGTGCTGTTGGATACGGTGTATATGATCTTTTTGGGTCAGTATGGCTAAGTATTGCAACAGCTACTTTGCTGCAAGTTGCTTGTTTAGCATGGCTTTGGAAAAATACGGTTTACCTAAGCAATAAAATTGGCTTTAGTAAAACACTTAAAAGCTTAAAACAACTGTTTAACTTATAAGGAAATTACTATGTTAGTTAACTACTTAATTAAAGCACCTAATGAAAACGTTGATGCTCTGAGTAAGCAAACGGATACGCGCAGTGAGTTAAAACGCCAACATCATGCAGCGTTTCAATATAGACTAAAGCGTTTTGCCGCAACTAAAGTGGGACTAACAAGTGCCTTTTTAGCCGGTGCAGCTGTACAAGCAGGAAAAGGCGAAACCAGCTTGGTAAGAAAATACGGCTGGCTTGTTAGGTTGTTTGCTTAAACGTTAAACGTTTCTACCGTGATCAGATAAGTAATCAACACTTGGGCCACTTGGCACAACTTGTGTTGGATTGATCATTGTATGGCTAAAATAGTAATGACGTTTAATGTGGTAAAAATCAACTGTCTCTGCTACTCCCTTAACCTGATATAACTCTCTAAGGTATCCGCTCAAAGCAGGATAGCTTTCAATTGTGCGTAAATTACATTTAAAGTGACCAACGTACACACTATCAAACCGAATGAGAGTGGTGAATAATCGCCAATCTGCCTCTGTGAGGTTATCCCCTGTTAAATACCGCTGCTTGCTCAGTATCCCCTCTACTGTATCGAGTGCTTTAAATACATCATTAAATGCCTCTTCATACGCATCCTGAGTTGTTGCGAACCCCGTACGATAAACACCATTATTTATACTTGGATAAATCAACGCGTTTAATTCATCAATTTTTGGTTGCAGCGTCTCAGGATAGTAATCATCTTTATTACCTGTTAATTCATTAAATGCACTATTGAACATACGTATAATATCGGCAGACTCATTACTGACAATTTTATTTAACTTTTTATCCCACAATACAGGTACGGTGACTCGCCCGGAATACTTAGGATTATTTTTTGTATACACTTGATGTAAGTAGTTACTATTAAATAAAGCATCACCAGTACTGTGGTTTTGCGTATCAAAAGCCCAACCACTATCAAGCATATCAGGGCTAACAACCGACACCGTAATTAAATCTTGTAACCCTTTTAACGCTCTAAATATAAGCGTTCGATGCGCCCAAGGACACGCAAGTGATACATATAAATGATACCTGTTCGCTTGTGCTTTAAAACCGGCCTCGCCCGTTATTCCAGCGCTACCATCAACAGTTACCCAGTGACGTAACTGCGCAGTTTCGCGTTCAAACTTACCGTTACTTGAATCGGTGTCGTACCATTTATCTTGCCATTGACCGTTAACTAATAATCCCATAAAACTCTCCTAAAAATACCGTTAAATTTTGCCAAACTCGCCGTTTTGATAATCACGCACTGCTTGCTGTACTTCAGCTTGAGTCGTCATTACAAACGGCCCCATATGAGCAATCGGTTGATTGAGTGGATCGCCGGCTAAAACCAATACACCAGCGCCTTGTTCAGAGCTAATATTAATATCACTACCTGGTTCTAAAATAAGTAACTTGCCCGTTGGTATTGTTTGATTGTCGCTCATTATTAGTGAGCCGCTATGAATATAAAGCATTACTTTTTGTTGGCTAATAGGTTCTAAATTCATGCTTTTACCAGCGGGTAATGTAATATCAGCGAGCGCCGCATTAGCAGCTAAACTTTGCAGAGCGCTTGTAAGCGTTTCACTTTCGAACTGCCACGATCCCGCAAGTGCTTTTAACGTCACACCTTGCGTATTTGTAAAACTCGGAGCTGGGTTTTTAGTAGTATCTTGATAACGTGAATCACGCATTTTTTCTGCGCTTGGCATGTTGATCCAAATTTGAAAGCCATGCAAACCGTCAACAGCATCCGCGAGTGGCATTTCACTGTGCATGACGCCGCGCCCTGTACTCATCCATTGCACATCACCTGCTTTAATTGCTTCTCTGTTACCCATTTGGTCACGATGTTCAAAGCCACCTTTTAGAATATAAGTAAACGTTTCAATACCTCGGTGCGGATGCCCAGGAAAGCCTCCCATATAATCTTTTTTGTCGTCTGACTTAAGTTCATCAATCATTAAAAAGGGATCTAAATATTTACCATCAAACCCAGGTATACGGCTAATACTCACACCATCGCCATCTTGAGTTGCATAAGCTGTAAGTATTTTTGATATTTTCATTTATTAATTCACTCTAAAGAATAAGTTTATGGGGTTATTAAATCATCCATTAAACAAAACAACTATGTCTTTAAATCGACCTTAACATTCCAAAAAATAGAACTATAATGATTCATTGGTTACATTTTCAACCTTATAATTACTATGGTTATTTGGAGTGAATTTGGCTACAATTGTTATTGCAAAATACAAAACTAAGGAATGGTTATTTTTACTTATTCTCTCAAACATCAGCTTTATCGTTTACTTATATTGCTAAGTATTCCGGGCACCGCTGTAATTATTTTTACACTGCTGCTTGAACGCGATCACTCTATTGAGCAAAGTGAAAAAAAAGTAGAAAATATTGCTAAGCAATTAATTTTACAGCAAAAGCACTTAGTCGATGATATTGACCGTTTAGCGCGTTATTTGGCTAAAGAGGAAAGTAAGAAAGAAAATTTAGCAACGACCTGCCCTAATTATTTTAATCAATTTAGATCTATTTACGCACATGTTGCCAATATCGGGATTATAGATCCAAATGGCATTGTTATATGCACAACAAGCGGGTTAGCCAAAACAATTAATATTGCCGATCGGGCGTATTTCCAAAACGCCTTAAAAAGTAACCAATTGTCGGTAGGTTATTTTCAGCACGACCGAAGTCTGCAAAAAAACACCCTTAATTTTGCGTTACCTATTATTAATAAAAAAAATGTAATTCAGGGCGTTGTAGTTATCGTTGTTGCGCTTGACTGGTGGAACAATGCTTTTAATGACATTGAACTTCCGCCAGGCTCTATTGCTGCAATTGCTGATTCTAACGGAAAAATTTTAGCGCGTTATCCACCTACAACGGCCGCTCTTGGCGATAATATTGCACAGACTTTATTAGCAACTGATTCTTCGATTGATAATGAGGCATCAACAAAAATAAAATCTATTGAAGGTGAAGCCCGAATGCTTCATCACTCTGTTATTTACAGCGATCCAAGTAATAACAGCTTAAATATACATATCGCACTTCCTGTCACACATGCTTTAAAGCAAATAAATAATAATTTTTTTATAGCGATTGGTGTGTTTATTTTATCGCTGCTGATGCTGTCTTTAATTGCACGTAAACTACTTAAAACCAGCATTATTGACCCAATTAATAATCTAACAAATGCAACAAACGTATTGGCTAAGGGCGAGATGCCCGCACAAAAAATACAACCCAATAATCCAGAGCTAAATACTCTCTATCAGCGTTTTAAATCAATGGCGCAAACTCGGTTAACAGCTGAAGCTAATTTAAAAAACAAGCATGATGAGCTTACTAGCTTGCTTAATACTCTGCCCGATAGTTACGTTAGAATTAACATCCATGGCGATATTCTCAACATAACAGGACAGTTTAAGCCCCAAGTAAATCCTAACAGCACGGTAGTACCTCATTTATCATCAATACTTTCACACAGCAATGTTCAGCTTTTGTTATCGCAGTTATCTAAACTTGATGTTTCGAGCAATTTAGAATTCACACTCGAAAAATCAGATCCTAAACGCAGCTTTGAAGCACGTATTAGCGCAATGCAAAGTAAAAATGAATACGTTGTTGTGCTACGAGATATAACACAACGAAAAGTAAATGAAGAAGCACTCCACCTTGCCTCACTAGTGTATAACAACAGTAGTGAAGGCATGGCAATCACCGATCCAACGGGCATTATATTTGATGTAAATCCTGCGTTTTGTAAAACGACTTTATATAGTAAAGAAGAAGTTATTGGCCGGTCCTCTTCAATTCTTTCATCAGGAAAACATGATAAGAATTTTTACAATAAAATGTGGTCTGAATTACAGCAAACAGGCCGCTGGCAAGGCGAGGTTATTAACCGTAAAAAAAACGGGCAGCTTTATTCTGAGTGGCTCACAATCGATACTATTTATGATACAAATAACGCACCTATTCGTCGTATCGCGATATTCACAGACCTCACAGAAAAAAAACAAGCTGATGAAACCATTTGGCGACAAGCTCATTTTGATCACCTAACTGACTTACCAAATCGTTTAGAGTTAAAGGAGCGATTAAATCAACGATTTTCAAATGTTGTTACTCCAGATAATCAATTGGTTGTCATGCTTTTAGATATTGATCACTTTAAAGATATTAATGACACATTAGGCCATCACTATGGCGATAACTTATTAAAACTCGTATCTCAGCGTATAGTCCAGTCGGCAAAAAACGCTGAGTTTGTGGCACGAATTGGGGGAGATGAGTTTGTTATTGTATTTAGTCACATTAAAAGTACGCGCCATATTAATCAAATTGCGAGTAATATTTTACTTAGTCTATCGTCAGCTTTGCATCTTGAAAACGAAGAGTTATTTATTAGTGCAAGCATAGGCATTGCTTGCGCTCCTAATGATGGTGAAAATACTGAACAGCTTTTAAAGGCAGCCGATCAGGCTATGTATAAAGCAAAAAGTAATGGTCGTAACTGTTTTGAGTTTTTCTCTGCTGACATGCGCGAATATGCACACGCGCGCATGGTGCTATTAAAAGACTTACGAAGTGCCATAGAACTTGAACAGTTTGAGTTATTTTATCAGCCCATAGTTGCTTTAAATGATTTACATATTCATAAAGCGGAAGCGCTTATTCGTTGGCAACATCCCGAAAAAGGCCTAATTAGCCCTATCGCATTTATCCCACTTGCTGAAGAAACCAGGCAAATAAATGCAATTGGTCAATTTGTATTTGCCCAAGCTTTGCAAACACTTAACGATATAAAAACACTAACCGATGATACTTTTCAAATAAGTGTAAACGTATCGCCAGTGCAATTATCCACGCCAGAGAGTGGCATAGATGAATGGTACGATATGCTAAAAGCAGCAAAACTGCCTGCTTCGTCAATTGTCGCAGAAATAACTGAAGGCTTAATGGTTAACCCTGAAGCACTTACGCAAAGACGCCTGAAAGAAATAGTAAAATCAGGTATGCAGCTTGCTCTTGATGATTTTGGTACCGGGTATTCGTCGCTCGCTTACTTACAAGAAATGGACACCGACTATTTAAAAATAGATAAACGTTTTGTTGATAATATTCAAATAGGCAGCCAAGAACTTGCATTGTGTGAAGCCATCATTGTTATGGCACATCAGTTGGGCTTAAAAGTAATCGCCGAAGGAATTGAAACTAAATTACAAATGCAGCTACTACTTGAAGCAGGATGCGATTACGGTCAAGGTTATTTATTTTCAAGACCTTTAAATAAAAGCAGTTTTATGGCACTTCTAGCTGATAAAAAAGTAGCTTTATTAAAATAAATAGACAAAAAATCACTGTTACGCAATAAATAATGCGTCTGCGCGGTCAAGTTAAGCAATCAGATATAAAGTAGTAACAGGATTTAAAAATGGCAAAAGCAACATTAGAGCAATGGCGAATGTTTAAAGCGGTTGTGGATCATGGCGGGTTTGCAGGCGCAAGCGCAGCTGTACATAAAAGTCAGTCAACCGTACACCATGCTGTGCAGAAACTTGAAGCCGCCTTGCAAATTAAGTTGCTTGAAGTAAAAGGCCGTAAAGCATTTTTAACCGATAGCGGTAAGCTGATTTTACGCAGAGCCGAGTTTTTAATTGAAGAAGCGACTAAAATAGAATCGGTAGCAAGTACACTAAGCGAAGGCGTGGAAAGCACGTTAAAAATAGCTGTTGATGAGGTTTTTCCACACGCTATTTTATATCAAGCACTTGCTAAAACGAGTGAGCTTTACCCTCTTTTAAAAATTGATTTAGTAGAAAGCGTGCTAACCGGTGCAAACGAATTATTACATAACTCAGTGGTTGATTTAGCTATTTCGTCAATTCCTATCTATGGAATTAGTTGCAGTACGTTATGCGATATAGAGTTTATAGCGGTTGCGCATAAAGACCATGTATTACACCAACATACTGAACAACTCAACTTTCGTGATTTAAAGCTACACCGGCAGATAGTAGTGCGCGATTCAGCAACCCACACCAGTCACAATGAAGGCTGGCTAGGTGCAGATATGCGCTGGACAGTAAGCCACTTACGTAACTCTATTGATATGGTTAGTCAAAATTTAGGTTACGCTTGGCTGCCAAAAACACAAATTGCACATTTAATTGAAGATCAAACCCTCATCGCACTTAATTTAGACCAAGGTACAACCCGCACTCTTAATTTATATTTAATGTGCAACGACAACGACAGGCTTGGTCCTGCAGCACAAGAGTTTAAAGAGCAAATTACTGCACTTACTAATTTAGCTAATTAATAGCTATTCATTTTTTACATCGAGGTGATCTGCTACATAGGCGCCTCGCTGCCCACGCTCTTTAGCCGGCCCTACAGTGCTATCTTTACCTGTTTGCTGCTCAGTAGCTGCATTAATTACAGCACCTAATGTGATTATGTAAGCGCTGATATACAACCACATCAGCATAATCACTACACCACCTAGTGAGCCATACGTTTCGTTGTAACTAGAAAAGCGCGATACATAAAATGAAAAACCTATAGATGCCAAAATCCAAAGCACGGTAGCAATAGACGACCCCATTGTGATCCAACGCCATTTAGCCGGTTTACGATGTGGGGCATAACGATATAAAAGTACCAATGCAAAATTAAAGGTAAAAGCTAATAATGGCCAAGAAATGAGTTTAATTAATAAATCTATACTTTCTTTTAGTCCCACTAAATTAAGTACAATAGGTAAAATACCAATAATTAATAGCGCAAAAATTGCGACTACAATCGCTCCTACCGAAAATAAAAAGCGCACTAGTTGAGCCTGAAAAAATGAGCGTTTTTCATACTCACGATAACTAATATTACATGCAGTAATAAGTGCTTGGCTGCCCTTTGAGCTACTCCAAATAGTAAGTATGAGCGTACCAATTGCACTTAAGCTCAAGCTTGCACTTGATGTTTTAGCTAGGCTAGAAACCTGAGATAAAATTAGTTCACTGGTGCTTGGTGGAAGCAAAGTAACTATTTTACTTAAGTGCTCACTAATATCTGTTGGGGATGAAAAGTACGCATACACTGATACCATCGCCGCAATGGCTGGAAAAATAGCAAGTAACGCATAAAATGCCACACCGGCAGCCACTATAGATAAGTTATCTTCACTCATTTGCTTAAAAATACGTTTAACAATATCCCACCAACCTATAAAAGGGATATGTGCAGGCTGCTCTGCTTGCTGTCCTCGTTTAGCTTCTTTCATTCTAAACCTCAATATTTGTATTACGTTACTACAGCAAAATATTTGCCAAGTTATAAGTGTTTGGTACCAAACTTGCTAATATTTATCTATAAATGACTCTAACACGGAAGATAAGCCATGCTCGGCATCCTAAAAAGCAGTGTAGCGCTAAATAATACAACACCAATAACTGAAGTGATCAAAGTTGATACACTTTCGTGGAATTTCTTTTATGAGCAAGGCGTGCAATTACTTCACGTAACAGCGCAAATATTACCCACTCTTTTACTCGGCATAATGCTTTTAATACTCAGTTACTTAATTTCAGGACCACTTTCTAGATTACTAATCAAACCCATTGACTATATGACTGACAGCAAGCTTGTTCACCTAGTCATAAGGCGCAGCATAAGCACCCTAATAATTTTATTTGGGGTGTATTTATTTTTACGTTTGGCAGGGCTTACTCAGTTTGCTGTTGCGATTATGAGTGGGACTGGGTTAATAGGTTTAATACTCGGCTTTGCTTTTAGAGACATAGCAGAGAACTTTATTGCTAGTTTATTACTGAGCGTACAAAGACCTTTTAAAATTGACGATGTAATTGAAGTAGATGGCCGATTAGGTATTGTTAAAAAAGTAACCGCAAGAGCAACCACGCTTGTTGATTACGATGGCAATCATATTCAAATACCCAATGCGACTGTATATAAAAATACCATTAAAAACCTGACTGCCAATCCAAAAATGCGCGGAAAAGTAGAAATTGGTATTGGCTACGATAACGATATACGCAGCGCACAAACCCTCGCCCTAGATATTGCCAATCAACAAAATGCAGTACTTAGCGACCCACCCGCGCAGGTTTTAATAAAAAACTTAGGCTCATCTACTATTAACTTCGTTTTGTATTTTTGGGTTAATAGCGAGCAGCACAGTCCATTAAAAGTAGCCTCCCAGCTTATGCGCGAATTAGTCAATGAGTTCACAAAACAAAACATCAGCATGCCTGATGACGCACGAGAGAGAATTATACTCACCGACCCTAATGAAAGTGTTTCTAGTTTAGAGGAAGAACAACCATCGCAAATACAAAGCGAAAAAAATGAAACTGTTGAGCAAACTAAAACGCTTGATGATGTAAGCAGTGATACTGACGAAATACGTGAACAAGCAGAGCAATCTCGCGATCCAGAACAAGGGAAAAATATTATTTAATAATGCTGAAGTTGTATTAACTAAAATTTAGACACAAAAAAGCCCGCAGTATTAACTGCGGGCTTTTTATTGAATGAGTGAGTCAGCCTATAAGCCGGGTTTTGTCCTTTCCGAAGAAAGTGATAATCATTCGTCTAGGCCATAAATCGCTCTATGGCTCAAGCAACCTACCCGGTTCCAACGTGGGCCACGCCATAAGGAACCCTATTTGGTCTTGCTCCGAGTGGAGTTTACCTTGCAACCGACTATTACTAGCGGCCCGGTGCGCTCTTACCGCACCCTTTCACCCTTACCAATCGAGATTGGCGG